>NZ_JBSLYH010000073.1:0-27440 GCF_055793305.1 Calyptranema fuscum S582 | reverse complement strand
GATGGAGGGGGTGGAAGTTGAGTATGAAATGTTCACCCGCTTTCATCCAGAAGCTAAAGTGCTACCTGTGCCAGCACCAGGGGGAGCTGCTAAGCAACTGGCGATTCGGATGGGTCACTACAGTGAGGCCGATCTAGATAATGTTGACTTTGCTCGCCTATTTTATACGGAGCTAAGTTCACAAAGCCTTGGAAATTAGTGCATAGGACATCCGCGATCGCCTCTCCACGCTGTACTGAATAGAGGAGAGTAACGATCGATTTCATTCATCGGTTGATCTAACTGCAGGTCATCCTTACTTTTTTGCGATCGCCCTCTCCCAAAAGCGATCGCTCCCTCACCCTAAAAACGATCGCCCTTCACTCTAAAGACGATCGTCCTCATCTCTAAAAGCGATCGCCTTTTATCCCAAAGCGATCGCCTCTCCACATTGTACTCAAAGAGCGAAGATTACTTCACCCTAAAAGCGATCGCTATTCACCCCAAAACGATCGCCATTCACTCTAAAGACGATCGCCTCTCCACGTTGTACTAAAGAGAGAAGAGCCATACTCGCCCTCTCCCCTAAAACGATCGCCTCTCTTAATTGACTCAACTGATGTCAGCCTTTACAATTTCATCCAGTAAATCATGGAATTCTAACAAGGCACTTGATGGATAGATCTTGGGCATGAAGAGGCGATCGCAGCGGTCGAGCGCAATTGGTAAAAGTTCAGCCCGAACCAAATGCTCAATTTGGCTATGACTTTGTTCCGATTCCTTGACGAGATAGGTCGATCCCAATAGGTAGGGTGAAGCCCGCGATCGCTACGCAATCTGCAATTCTTAGAGTTCGATCGCTTCTACACTATCTTTGTGTTCAAAAGTGGTTCAATTTTTGCTGAATCTGTACTACAGTTGGGATTGTTTTTATATTGATAGATACTTCGAAGTGGTTGAGGAGCATAGCTACCTTAAACTATGAGGAGAGCTTTATAATTGATTGCAAACCCGCTCAAGTCTTGCTGGAGGAGCCAGTGCTAGAGGAAGCAAAATCGCCAACAAGAGTCTTTATTAGCTACAGCTGGGACTCAGAAGAACACAAAAATCGGGTGTTGCAACTGGCGAATACGCTACGGCAGCCTTGGGGAGTTGAAACAGACATAGATCAATATGTTAGGGCCAAACCTCCATATACTCCAGCGCAAGGATGGGATTTATGGATGGAAAAAAGGATTGAATGGGCTGAGTTCGTTTTAATAGTTTGCACTGAAACTTATAAGCGGCGATTCAGAGGCGATGAAAAACCAGGGACTGGTCGAGGAGTGACATGGGAAGGAACAATCATCAGGCAGAACCTGTATAACGACCAATTGAGCAACACTAAGTTTATTCCGGTTGTATTTTCTGCTCAAGACTTGGTTCATGTTCCTATTATTCTCAATGGGAGTGATAAGTATGTCCTTGAAGATGAAAAAAGCTTTAGAGAACTGTGTTACCGCCTTAGAAAAGAGCCGATTGTTGCAATACCAGACATTGCATTAACAAAGCTGCCAGCACCACTTGAACCCAAGTTTTTCTCTTCCCAAAATCCCTCAGCAGAACCTCCACCAGTTCATTTGAATGTTGCTGAAATTCAAGGCTCAAATACTACCTCTGAAGGACAGAAAATATCTGAACAACCATCATCTGATCTGGGAAAGATATATACTCCTTTAGAATTTTTTTTACGTGAAGGGCGATGGAAAGATGCAGATAAGGCGACTGCTGATCTAATGTGCCAGATTATGGAGCGACAGAAAGAAAAATGGTTGCGAGTCCAAGATATTGATCAATTTCCTTGTGCCGACCTCCGAGCGATCGACCAACTTTGGCTAAAGTATAGCGACGGCAAGTTTGGCTTCAGCGTTCAGACAAGGATTTGGCAGCAACGTGGTAACCCTTCAAAGTTAAATAAGAAGCAGTGGAAAGAGTTTTGTGAATTGATGGGTTGGCGAGGGAAATTTGAGTGGAAGTGGTATAACGAACTAACGTTTAGTCTCTTAGCTCCAGAGGGACACCTTCCGGTAGTGGGTGAAGCGGTTCACGATGCGTTTTTGGGCTGGGGGAGTGGAGTGATGTGGGGAAGATATTTTAGTTTTTGGGCTGGGAGAGGGGATGTTCTATTCTCTCGAACACTTAACTGTAGAATCTAACAGTTTCAGTCATTCCTAAAGATTTGTAATAGCGTTCTTTGTTAAAGAAAACATCAGCTTTTCAGAGATTCATTACCTGGTACCAGTAGGGGTTTTGCCCTTGCTTAGTCTGGGATTATTGCGGATAGAGGATTGTAGCAATTTGCTTCAATAAATTTCTTTGCTACCTCATGAATTTCTGAAGACATTTCCCACTCATCCTACAGACTCATTTGTCCTGGGCTGGTTTTCTGGGGTTTGCCCCCCCAATCTTCTCCAGCAACCGCGTCCCCCAATACGTTTTCCTTTCCAGTTTTGTCTTGGGTCTATACCTCTGACAAAACTTCCGGTAATCGCTGCACAGAGTTCCAGCGTTTTGCCCAATGCTAAAAACGCCGGATGCCATTGAGTGATCCCATCATTGGTCAGGCGGTCATAGGTCACGAGGAAGACGAACCATTGTCATTTTGCATAGATAGTCACGAGGAAGACGAACCATTGTCATTTTGCATAGATAGTCTAAATCACAACCTCCCAAACAGGACATTCTTCAATGACAGGGCGAGTTTGGTCTTGTTCTGTCGCTTGAATCGGGAACCAGAGCGTTCTGGGAGGACGAGTGTTTTGCAGACGAATTTGATTGCGGCAATTTGGGCATTCAACGACCTGTTTAGCCAGTTGTGCTGAAGTGACAGGAAAGTAGCCGAAGTAATCCACCTTTTCAGCCGCTGCTAAATTGAGATGTTGGTCCCAGTCAATCTGCTCTGGTTGGCGTTTATTAGGACGACAATGAGGACAGGGAACTCGAACCGTCTTCCAAAACGCGTCTTCCATAAACTCAGGGTCATACCACCCAAAAGTAGGACGCAGCACAAAAGAAAGTAGCTTGGCGGGGCCAGAAGGCGGAATCCGGGTATCAGGGCCAACCGTCAAGGGATCGCTGTTATTCAAAATTTTGAACAACCGATGGGATTGGGAAGACGTGAGTGGAGGAATGGGTCGCTCAGCAGTCCCAATTACTAGCGGCTCTAAATCCGTTCGCGATGGATCTGGAATCACAGCAGTCCGTTGAACCGATCGATCTGAATTTATGCGATGTTTAATTAGAAAGAGCAGTTCTGAGCAAGTCCAAAATGAGTCGAAGTAATCTTCTGAAAGGAAGATAGCGGCCCTGCCCGTTGCTGTCATTTCATGCCCCAGACGTGCGACCCCTTCCCACATTTGCTGAAGCGTCACACACTCCGTTCTGTAAGCATATTCTGCTTCTGGCACCATTCGCACCGTCAAACCCGTTGCTTCTGTAAATTGCTGGCTCCATCTTTCTGCCGCTTGCTGCCGAGTTCCCCGAAAGCTTAAAAACACATCCGCCGCATTGCTAAACATCCAATATTGGCTGGCGATCACCCTCCTGGATACCCCCGTTCTCTTACGGATAAAACGTTGACCCGAAAGAATAGCAGATCAATCCAGATTCCTAAATCCTCATTGGTCAATGTTTCGCCGTGAATGGGGGCAAACTGGTTGTAAGCCAATACGTTGCGCGGTAGCGGAGTTCTGCTAATGATGACGTGCTTATTCCTTCGCTGCTTCGCGATCTCATTGAAGGCATAGTAGATGTGACCCGGTTCAACCGATCCATCCCAAAGCACTAAATTTGAGCTAACTTCTGCTTCCTAATGAATCACCCCGATTTGCACCAGGACAGACACTGTTAGCTTGATTTTGAGGCGATCGTAGATAGGCAAAACATATTGATCTAAAAGCTTCTGCCCCTCATCGTTATGCACCCTGAAGAACGAGATTGTGGTCATAGTTACTCCTCAATCTCCTAATTTTTCTAGCTAAGCAGAAGTGCGATCGTAATCAAAAACGTAATTAAATAAGGCAGATTCGCCCAGGATTTTAGTGTATTGAGCAGTTCATTCGGGAAGTTGTATAGCTTGCTAGCACATGGGTTGGGCGTTCCATCCGTATTGAGAGAACCCTTAGCTGGAAACGGTATAAGAAAGTTGCCAGCCCTTGCCTCTATCCAACTCCATTTTTCTCCCTCGTTTCCATGACCGCTGATAATCCAAGATAGCCGATTAAAGTTCTCTCGGAACTTTCGCTCCTGAAACAAGTAATAGATATCCAATATTCCAAATAATATAAATGCAATAAATGCCAGGATAAATAAAGCAGGATTCTTATTCTCAAACCCAAAACCAACAATTGCTGCCCAGACCGTTAATCCAACTTGCTTAATGGTGAGTGAACTATTCGCCATACGAGAGATAATGTTTTGCAACATCTCACTCTGCTTAATCAAATACTCCCGATTCTCTTTTACCCATTTTTCGTAGTCAGTTGACTGGTTGTCAGTTTGCATAGTACTTATTGGTATCGCTTAGAGCAGCAGGATCGCAAGATTTCTCTAAAATATAGAGGCTAATTAGCTATTACTGAAGAGTATTTCCTGTAGCCTCAAGTAGCCAATTTGACAGGCTGAATAGTTACAGGACTTCAAATACTCAAATGGATGCCACTCATTCTGGGCGACCGACTCCAGATAGGTGCCATCTTGCTGTGCTACGTCAGGTTCCACTTCAGTAACATCCGCATAGTAGAGGTAGCAGATTTCATTAACTTGGGTGCCTACAATATACTCTCCGAATGGAAAAACCTGCGCTCTATACCCAGTTTCTTCATAAGTTTCTCGTATAGCAGCAGATTCTGGCGATTCTCCCTCCTCTAGTGCCCCAGTAATGGGACAGGGAAAGAGGGTTAACACCCCATCCACTTCTCGATTGTCAATACAGAGATGCTGCTGCCGAATCAAAACTTCATACTTCTGTGGATTACTACCACTTCTTCTCAGTAAAAAGACAGCAACGGAATCTTTACCCTTGCGCTCCAGATACTGAAACCCTTGAGAGCTTTCCTTGACAGCAATCCATCCTGTTTGAAAAATAGTCCGATCTGTTTCCATAGATTGAGTTCGCCCCTCCATCCTATTTTCTTATAGATCGAGACTCTTGACTTGGTTAAAAAATAGCCGCACCTGCCAACAACAGAGCTTGGTAGAAGCTGTATGATTATTGGCTAAACTCCAGAGAATTAGAGCCTTTGTAAGTTTCAGTACTCAGGTCACCCGCCCCACTCTGTTGCTATGCTGGTTGGCTGGACACACCACCTTACTGCCTACCCATTCAACCGAACACTTAAACCATCTAGCTCTATCGACCCAGGTATATAAACGCTTGCCCCAGGATAGTCGCTTTTAGTCTTGACTTTCCGGCTGATCAGCTAGCATACACATACTTGTTTAGACAGTTGGCTGCCCTACTCTTGTTGAGATCCTCTCTGGGTTCTCCCCTATTCCCGTTTCCACAGACCGATTCAGTTCACTTGAGTTAGGATCCTATGAACCAGGATGCACATTACAAGAAACTATTGTTTGTTGATCAGTCTCTCGAAGAGTTGGTGACACAATACAGTTCCGAGAGCAGCTTGTTTTCTGAGCCTTACCAGCTTTGGCAAGAAGGTAACTTAGATGGGGCGATCGCGAGATTAAAGCAAATTTCGGCTGACTCCACAACTGAGGTGCGCCACAAACTGTGGGCATGGAAAGCGCTACGACAAATAGGGGAGGAATTGCCTGCTGCGGTAGCCAACGAGGTGCATGGCGTTGTCTTTGAAATTCCTGTAGAAACTTGGGTTGATACGTTGGCAGCTTACTCAGACGGTAGACTGCGTTACTTAAATGGAATGAAAGGGGTTGCTGGCTTGCTTATTTGGGAGAATGTAGATTATCCCTATACTCGTCCGCTCATTATGCAAGTAATAGATGTTGCGGCGTCCTTAGTTGGAAGTACACCTACTGTTGAGCAGCATCAAGACACGGTTCCAATAGGGCAGCCAAGAATCACTGTTCTTACCTATGGAGGGCTGTATATTGTCGATCGCGATCGAGAAACTTGTCATTTAACAGATCCTGTTCTCGCTGTAGGAACTCAGCTCTTCATGACACTGATGGAAATTGCTCAGCAAAGCAAATATAGATAGCTAAACAGGGAAACGCTCAGACATTTGATCTCAGAGGGAGTGAATAAAGAGTATTCATACGAGCTGTTCACATCTTTTGGGACGTACCGCTACTTACTAATACCTTTCCAAATCTTAATAGTGCCATCATCGTTGCCGCTTACTAAGGTCTGACCATCATGGGTGAATAAGATAAAGTTTACGGCTTCACTACCCCCTTCAAGATTACGAATATGCTTCCCACTCCGGGGATTCCATAATCTAATTACACCAGACTTTTCACCACTGAATAATATGCCTCCATCCAAGCTAAAAGCAACTGAAGAAAAATGGCTAATACCTTCAATGGCAGAGCTAATTTCTACTTCTTTCCCTGTTCCTGTATTCCATAATCTAATTCTATTTTCAAAGCCACAACTTGCAATAACGCTACTATCAGGACTAAAAGCCAAAGCATTTGTTTCCCCTGGATGTCCTGCAAAAGTATGAATTATTTCACCCGTGCGACAATTCCAAACTTTAATATTTCGACCTAAGTCAGTTTCAGAGTCATGATGCCAATGTGAACATCCTGCGGCAATGTACTTTCCGTCAGGGCTGGAGGCAAGGCAATTAATACTAATACTAGCTGGTGAATACTCTTCGTTCCCATGATCATAATAGTCATAAGACTCATTTGGAAAGGGATATAGGATAGTTTTCTTACGAGAGTTGATTCTCCAAAGCTCTACTTTGTCCCCACATCCAACAGCTATTAGATCGTCATTTAAGCTATTGCGGAAAAGGATAATGCTGCTCGCGCCTGATACGTTACGAGGTACTTTAGATAAGTCCCTTGATTGATTTGTATTCTGGTTAATTAAATCTGTCAATTGCCATGCCGTAATTCTTCTATCTGATGAAACAGTAGCAAGAATTTGATTATCTGGACTGATTGCTAGTGCTAAAATATTAGGTTCGATTTCAAATTCAACAAGTAATTCATAATTTCTCAAATCCCAGAGCCTAATTATGCTTATGTCATAATCTTTACTGCTAGAAATTAGAATTTCTCTACTACTAGCAACAGCTAGTAACGTAACAGGCTCATCTTGCCTAAGGGTTTCTGCGTTTTCAAAGCTAAATTGATTAGTGTGATCAATAGGTTCTTCCCGTAAATCTGTTGTCTTTACCTTTCGCTCTAATCGTTCTTCTGTCTGTTCTAACCTCTCTACCTCTGCTGTTTGCTGCTGCCCTACATGTAATGTTTCTGAACTCATCTCTAATATCGAAGATGTTAAGGAACAAGCATCTTGTGAGGGTGAAGCAGTCAAGAGTCCAGATTGTCGTACTTCTAGCTTCTTAAGTGATCCTATCTTCTTGGGCACTACCATGGGTTGATTAGTGAGAAGTCTATAAAGGTTCTGATAACCTCCATCGTTTTTCAATCGATTCGGGTCCGTCTCTAAATTAGGTAAATCGTATTTCGATAAATCATAAAAAGAAGTACGAACTCCATCAGGAATAATTGCTCTATTAGGAGAAGTAAAGAAAATAGGATAAAACTTGCTATTTTTTCCCTGAGCATCATGAATCTTTCCCATAATTAGGGTTGATTCCCAAATAACACCTAACCCCCTACCAACTTCTTCTTTTCTTCTATAACATTGATAATATCTTTCAGAACAAACGATCAGAACAAAATCTGATTCATCAATTTGATCGAGCATCCAGACGTCCCAGTTGTCTGGCGATAAAACAAACTGGTCAATCATGCAGTCAATTCCATCGTCTCGCAAAGCTTGAGCAAGACCCAAAACCTTCTTCCGATGCTCTTCAGAGTCCCAACTGTAGCTGATAAAGACTTTTGTAGGTTCTTGTGTTTTCGCTGTCACTAGTACACGTTGGCGTGAATTCCCCTACCATTTGCTACTGCTTCAGAACCTTTCCCTGATATGTCCACTTAAAGGGTTTAGCCATCGTGCAGTTGAAATAATCGATGAATTCAAGAATGCGTGTTTTCAGCTGGGCTTTGCTATTGAAATTTCCCCGTCTGAGTAGCTTCCGCACCAAAATACTGAACCAGATTTCAATTTGATTCATCCAAGAGCAATGCTTGGGGGTGTAATAAAAGACGATTTTGTGGCTGGGGTCTTGCAAAAACTGGGCCCGCGTTTGCATCGATTGCAGAATCCCCGATACCCCCTTCACCCCCAACTCAACGTCGATTCCCTCCACTTGTGCCACCCATCGCACTAACGACTCGGATTGATGGGTGTTTAAGCAATCCATGACCAGATGCCATTTGCTGGCCTCCGGATCGGTTGCGACTAACTGTTGAAGATGCTTGCAAAAGTCTATCTCCGTGCGGCTTTCCCCGACATTGGCTTGGGAAATTCGACCTTGAGCCACATCAAAACTGGCAATGAGACTCTGGGTACCGTGGCGGACATACTCAAATTCGCGCCGTTCTCGTCTGCCAGGGCGCATCGGTTGGTCCGCAGCTTTGCGTTCCAGCGCTTGGATACCCGTCATTTCATCGATTGAGATGGTCCGTTCTCCTTTAGCCCCTCGCTCCACAGCGTTTAAGTATATCTGGCTTAGCGTGCGAACCTTCTCCTCTAACTGAGGATCGGGGGGGGATTGAGCCAGTACTGCGTCTGGTGTGGTTTCAAGTCCGCCTCTGCCAATAATCGCCCCACATGACGTGGAGAGATGCGCTCGACAATTCCTTGTTTGACCACTTCATCGGCTAATTCCCTCGCTGTCCAATGACTGATGGGTCGTCCGTAGGCTTCCGGTTTCTCACAGGCAATCACAAACAACTCCAGAATCTGTTCGCTGCTGAAGGTCATCGGTCCACCCGGTCGTGGCAAATCCACCAGACGTCGGGCAACCGGCATCTCCTGTTCCTTCAGCGCTAACCAGCGATTGCGCCATAAGCGCGCCATCTCGCGACTGATCCCCAGTTCACGGGCAATATCCCGATGATTTTTGCCCTCCGCTGCCAACAAGATAATGTTGGCTCTCAAGCTAATTTGTTGAGGGGTTTGATGACGACGAACTAACTGTTGCAGTTCGTCGCGTTCCGTCTCGTTTAATTCGATGGGTGGAGGAGCCAGCAAGGGCATGATTCAACCTCTGATCGCAGCCTATCTTAAATGGTAGCTTTATTCCCGCCGTAGTCTACTAGCTTCTCTGACAAGGTTGAACGGGTTTGCAATCGATTATACTGCCCTCCCTTCAGAGCTAAAAAGGTCCTTTGCCAGGAATACTTATCCAGACATAAGCGTACCCGCGCCCCTAGTTGTTCAAGTTGGGTGAGCAGTTGCCCTTGAATGACGATTTTTTGCGCCGGAGCAATTCTGACAACGGTTTTGTATTGGAAGGAACCGTATCAGAACGGTTTTTTCCAACTATAGATCGCCCGTACTAAATGACATTCGTTAAACAACAGTCTAGGATTAACGTAAATTAATATTTATTGCTAAATAGGAATATAGTGCTTTTAGCAAGATTGCAAAAAGAGTTTTCGCAAGAAATCATTTCACATAGTTCTTTAGTCTCACAAATTATCCAGAGCTACTAATTGTTGCGCATGTATCGCTTGCATAAATCTCATGACTTTGATTAGAGTAAAATTCAATGCCTTACTACGTTGCTCCTTATTGTCCAGAAGAACTTTTAAAGGTAAAGCCTCAAGCTCAAAGATCTGCCCGTTTTGAAGCTGCTTGTAAACTTGCTAGTTTAATTAATGAAGGTCAGTTATCTATCAAGCTTCCTAATGGTTTTAGTACCAGGAGACTTATTGAAATTAAGAGAGAAGACCTGATGTCTAAGCAGGAAGAAGAGATTATTCAAGCTGTGAAAGTTCTTTGCAAACTCTCTTATGCAAAAGAAAAAGTGCAATCTCTATTAGAGCAATCTCAAAAAGCTCATAAGAATATAAGTGTTTTGTTTGAGGATAAAAAATTGACACCTGAAGAGTTTGAAGAGGTTAGACAAAGTCTAAAGATTATTGAAAGTTTTGCGCGTGCAAATTCCAGCTATAAAGAAGCTTTGTCTGAAGCAGAAGCTGCTCGCTCTACTTTGGATGAATCACTTGAAATTCTGTAATAAAAAGTTTGATAAGTAAGTCTATGAGCTCAATCTATTTTTCTGAATTTTACGGAATTTCAATGACCAAAGAAGACGATTGGTTTGATCCACGCATGGTTCTAGATACAAAACTATGTATTGATCCCTTTTTAGTTTTCAAGTCTAAACATCCTTACTTTAAAGATGCAAAGCAGAAATTTCTTGACTTCTTCAACACTGCTTACTTATTAGCTTCTGATCCTAATAATCATAGTTTGCTGATTGAGCATACACTTCCAATTGGGGAAGTAGCAGAACTATGCTTAGGATTTTCAGAAACAGGAATTCGTGGAGGTGGAAGAGATAGAAAGTTCGCCAAAAACGTTGTTCAAACTCTAATTGAATTAATACGGTCGATTTCTTTTACACCAGAATTGTTTAAGGCACTTGAGATCTTCACACCTGGTGTAGGAAAAGATAAGGTTAGTGATGCAATGGCAAACATTGTTAAGCGTGAATTAATCGAGTACACTTTGGACGTTTGTAAAAGGCATCCTAAAATTAAAACAAAATGTTTCCCAATCACAAATGTTGAATTTGATTATGATACTGGCTATTGGGACGATCAATGTTTTTACTTGCCAATTAATCCTTATGAATTGAAACAACCAACAGCAGTAATATTAGTCCCAAAGGTTTTCTTACGTACAATACAATCTATCAGTTCTGATGAACTAAGCAACTACCTTATAGGCAAGCCTAATGAAGAATTAAGAGCGTTATTGAATAACACACTTGGGAAATCTCTTAAAGATAAGGACAATGAAGTACTTGAAAAATTTAGAGATGAGCTTAAAAAGAAGAATACTATCCTAAATCTTGTTACTAGGAAGCCAGATCTTATAACAGAATTCTTCAAGTTTGTGGAAGACCCAAGCAATGAAGAATACTTCGGTTCATACAACTTTGAGCAAGATCCAAATGGGTTATATAACCTGCCTAAGGCAATATATGAATTTATATCTGGTCAACCTCCGCTCGATTTAAAGGCCTCAAACGAGAATGAGGTTATTGAGTGTATCGAAAAGATGATTGCTCAGTTTAAAGAATTTATTGAGAAGCATGATGGATATAAGTTTTTTTGGCTTGAAGATAATCAAGATTCTTCCAGTAAAAGACGGCACTATAATGAAAACGTTGTACAAGATATATTTAGATATTTTGTACGATATCACTGTAAAAATAACGAAATAAAGATTGAAAAAGACATAGCTCATTTAGGAGAAAAGCCTGTCGAGTTTATCTTTTCAGATACTTGCAGGCATAAAGCTTTGATCAGGCTAAAACTTTTTGCCAACATTCATCTTGAGAAAGAGGAGTTAAAAAATTCATTTGATAGTCTCAAGCAAAGCTCTATACCTTCTTGTTATTATTTAGCTTTTCTTTATGAAAAATCAGAGCGTGAGAAGCTGCATGAAAATCTCAAGGAAGTTGAGTCGGTTGATACTAAGGGAATACGATTCAGTCCAATTTCTATTAATGCATCCTTGGATAGGTCAGAAATATCCAGCTTGCCAGCAGAAAATTTGGTATCAGCAGGAGCACAAGAACCTACAAAAGTTTTTATCAGCTATAGCTGGGATTCAGAAGAACACAAAGACCGTGTGTTAATGCTGGCAAATACCCTACGAAGCCATTGGGGAGTAGAAGCTGATATAGATCAGTACGTTAGAGCTAAACATCCATATACTCCAGAGCAAGGATGGGATCTATGGATGGAAAAAAGGATTGAATGGGCTGAGTTTGTTCTAATAGTTTGTACTGAAACCTATAAGCGGCGATTCAGAGGAGATGAAGAACCAGGGATTGGTCGAGGAGTGACCTGGGAAGGAACAATCATCAGGCAAAATCTGTATAACGATCAATTGAGAAACACTAAGTTTATTCCGGTTGTATTTTCTACCCAGTCCCTGGTTCACGTTCCTCTTATCCTCATTGGGAGTGATAAGTATGTCCTTGAAGATGAAAAAAGCTTTAGGGAACTGTGCTACCGCCTGAGAAAAGAGCCGACAGTTGCAATACCAGACGTTGCATCAGCGAAGCTGCCAGCACCGACTGAACCCAAGTTTTTCTCTCCTCAAAAGCCATCGACAGAACCTCCCCCAGTCCGTTTGGATGTTCCTGAAATTCAAAATCCAAATGCTATCCAAGAAGAGCAGAAACCGAACGAGCAACTACCACTTAATACTCCAGAAGAGAATTCTTGAAGTTATCCTCGAAGAGGGGTTTGCTGTGTAGATTACATCCGTTAAGGTCGAATCACTATGACCAAGGTGCTTGCTAATACCTCCTGCTTACCATCAAGATTAGGCAGTTGATAGTTCTCAATCTGACGGCTATAGCGCTCAAACTGAGCTTCTTCCATATGCTTGCCTAGTAGTTTGGGGTGAGCTACTGACTAATTATTGACCGCAGCTTGAAGGGTTTCGTCTAACATTTGTCTATTTAAAGTGTGAATCGCTGCAAGACGGTTGCGCTATGTTCTCCTGAATTGTTAAAAAATGTTTTGCTAAAAGTATTAATACTTCAAAATACTGAATTTGCCAATGGAAGAAATCAGGGTTCCAGAGTTTGTAGCGGAAAAGTAATGACGCTTTAAGCGGAAAATTTATCAGCCTACCGACATTTATAGTCTTGTCCTGCTAAATGGTTTTGGGATCACGGTCGTGTACCAGCTAGTTATAAACCGTCCTCATTTGCCTGTACTACTTCAAGAGCTATGACTAAGAGTATCAGGTCGGCTATCTTATTGGTTGCTTGCCCTTGCTACACTAAATCTAAAGCGCCCAGAGGTAATAATGCAGATTACGCTGAACCTGCCTGACGATTTGGTGTCCCAGTTAGCCCCATTGGAGGACAAGCTGCCTCAAATTCTACAGTTGGGGTTGCGGGAATTGAATGCGGGTGCTCAGGTTGGTTTTACTGGAGCAGCGGAAGTGCTGGAGTTTCTGGCTAAATTGCCATCACCAGAGGAAATCATCGCATTGCGTCCCTCTGAAGCGCTACAAACCGAAATTAGTTCCCTCTTGGAGAAGAACCGTACTCAGGGGTTGACGGCAGATGAAGAACAGGCCTGGCAGCAGTACCAATACCTTGAGCATCTTGTTCGCATTGCGAAGGCTCAGGCATTAATCAAGTTGAAACAGCGTGCGTCGTGAGTAGCAGCTATATCCCAGTTGCGCTGCGCCGTTTAGTATACGATCGATCTAACGGCTGTTGTGAGTATTGCTTCACCCCTGAGTTAGCTTCGTTTGCTTCCCACGAGGTTGACCATATTATTGCGGAGAAGCATGGAGGATTGACGCAGGAAGATAATTTAGCTCTCTCCTGTTCCCTCTGCAACAAACACAAGGGAAGTGATCTTGCTTCGATTGATCCTAAAACTGGAGAAATTATTCCCTTGTACCATCCTCGGCGCGATCGCTGGTCAGACCATTTCTGTCTAACAGGGGCAGAGTTTACCCCTTTGACCCCAGTTGGGCGGGTAACTGTACGGTTACTGCAACTTAATCGGGGCGATCGCGTCGAGGAACGCCGACTACTCATTGAAGCAGATGTCCTGGAATTACCCTCCTGAGATTCGATAGCTCTTTCAGGTTGGCTTTGAACTTAACTGAACCAACCTGACCCAAAAGGATCTGACGTTTTGTGATTGGGGTAAAGATTGGGGTAAAAAGGCTAGAGATGCTTCTCCTCCAAGCCCGAAAACCTTATCGTATATAAGCTTCAGAAAAATCAGGAATTCCTTCACACGGAAGGGGTCACTGGTTCGAATCCAGTATCGCCCATACGAATCAACAGTTGACGTTTCGTGTTCTAAGGATCACAAATTAATTAAAACCCGGACGTTTATTAAATCCACGATCCTAAGGTTAGAATTCCGAGGTCGAAGCTCGATTTATTGAGTTCAGAGGCTGAAAGATGGAGAAGGGAGGTCGGAGTTTCTTGTAAAAAGCTCGACTATCTAAATTAATTGAAGTGAAGCGCGATCGCACGCTAGATGTAACCAGGGAACTACTCTTGGGGTCAAGCAATGATATCCTAACGCCATGACTAAATCAGAGGAGTCAACGGTGTCCGATATTCAACTTTCCCCCATTACTCAAACCATTCTGGCTGCTAAACAGAAAAAGAACATCTCGTTTGCCGACCTCGAACAGGTGCTGGGCAGAGATGAAGTGTGGATTGCAGCGGTCGTTTATCGTCAGGCAACCGCTTCTGTGGAAGAAGCCAGCCAGTTGCTGAATGCGGTAGGACTTGGTGATGAGCTGATCCCGGAGTTGACGGCAAATGCGACTAAAGGATTGGGACCCATTGTTCCTACCGATCCGTTGATCTATCGCTTCTATGAAATCATGCAGGTGTATGGAATGCCGATGAAAGATGTGATTCAAGAAAAATTTGGAGACGGCATCATGAGCGCTATTGACTTCACGTTAGACATCGAAAAAGTTGAAGATCCAAAGGGCGATCGCGTCAAAGTGATCATGAACGGGAAGTTCTTACCCTACAAAAAATGGTGAGACAGGAGATTTAGTCATGTCTGAAACGGTGAATCGACCTCCCTTACCGCCCTTTACCCTGGAAACGGCAAAGGCAAAAGTACAAGCCGCAGAAGACGCCTGGAATACTCGCAATCCAGAACGAGTTGCTCTGGCATATACCGAGGATTCTCAATGGCGGAATCGAGCTGAATTTATCCACGGGCGAGTGGCAATTGTGGAGTTTCTGAAGCGCAAATGGGCAAAAGAACTTGACTATCGCTTGAAAAAAGAACTCTGGTGCTTTCTGGAAAATCGGATTGCCGTGCGGTTTGAATATGAGTGGCACGACGACTCTGGTTTCTGGTATCGCTCCTATGGCAACGAGAATTGGGAATTTGCTGAAAATGGATTGATGATGCACCGATTTGCCAGCATCAATGATGTGCCCATTCAAGAATCCGATCGCAAGTTTCGCTGGGAACGTAACGAGTGAGTTGCCCTTGTCAGCCAGTAAAAAAGGCAAACAATGAGCAAAAATCTCATCCGTAAAAATGACTTTCATTGCTCTAAAGCTTTGGACGGATCATAAACTCGTCGCGATCGCGGACTTCAGCGGTGAAGCATAGGTTCAACAGCAAGAATTTGGTGTTCCGTGGCCTCGATGATGACCAGATAATTTCCCCATTCCAATTGTTTTCTATAAAGTTTGACGTGCTCTTCAGGATCTATGCATCCCAAAAATGCACCATATAGCCCACCGACAGCAGCGGCAAGACTACTACCTAACAATGCGGTCAGGAGGCTATCAAGGGCGATCGCTGCTCCCACTCCAGGAATCAATAAAACTCCTAATCCAATTGTGAGTGTCGTTAAGCCAACGCCCACGCTTCCTTGGATAGCGCCTGCTTTTGCGCCCTCTGCACGAGTAGGAGATTCCTGATTTGTTTTGTCTAGTGAATTTTTGGTTGCATCTGAATTCTTAGTCACTACGGAGATTTGATCCATCGGAAAATTCATGTTCTGTAGCTCAATCAGGACTTGTTCTACTGTTTGCTGATTTGGAAAAACACCTATGGCTTGTTTCAGGTTGTTCGTTTTCATGTGTATACACAAGTTGAGTCTGGGTGACCTGTAGGGGCGTTCGGCGAACGCCCAATGCAGCGCAATAATGGGTCGTATCTAAAATTCTCCGGGGCAGGGCGAATGCCATTCGCCCCTACCCCGCCTTCGATCACTTGTGTGGCACAGTAGTGCTTACTTGAGGGGTGCGAATCGCCTGAGCAGGGTGGCTAGTCCAATCATGGGTACGCCGATCGCCATGCACAGGAGAGCCTGACTTAAATTCAAGGGGGCTGTGTCAAAGAGTTGATTCATCGCATGCCATTGGCTAAACAGCAGTTGGAAGAGGAATGCGGCGCTGATGCCCAATAGCACGGCATAACCGAAGGGTTCGGTTTGACCGCGCAGTTTGGCAATAACGGCTGGGAAAAATCGGCTGATGCTCAGCAGGTAAAAGGCTTCGGCTGCTACCAATGCCTGAATTGCCATCGTCCGAGCCAGGGTTTCGTTGCCTGTGGTTTGGATGACCCACTCAAAGGTGCCAAAAATGACGATCCAGTTAAACAAGGAAACGGTCAGAATGCGGGTGATCAGACGCCGGGAGAGCAGCGGTTCATTCGTTGGACGTGGTGGGTGTTGCATCACATCGGGGGAAGGTGGCTCGAATGCCAGGGGCACCGATAGGGCGATCGAACCCACCATATTCAGCCAGAGGATTTGTACGGGCAGAATGGGCAGAGGGCTTGCCAATATCACTGCAATCAGAATGGTCATCGACTCGCCGCCATTGACAGGCAGAATGAAGGCGATCGCCCGTAACAAATTCTTATAGACGGTACGCCCCTCCTCTACAGCGCGTTCAATCGAGGCAAAGTTGTCATCCGTCAGAATCATATCTGCCGCTTCTTTGGAGACTTCGGTGCCGGTAATGCCCATCGCAGTGCCGATATCTGCTTGCTTCAGGGCAGGCGCATCATTCACGCCATCTCCGGTCATGGCGACAATTTCACCGTTCGATTGTAGGGCTTTGACCAGGCGGAGTTTTTGTTCCGGTGCAACCCTGGCAAACACATGGCTTTGGGCAATGGCGATCGCTAGTTCCATGTCGCTCATCTCCGCCAGTTCTCGTCCGGTGAGGATGGGGGCATCTGCGGTTTGAGTGATACCCATGCGTTGAGCGATCGCCGCAGCGGTTTTGGCATGGTCGCCCGTGATCATCTTCACCTGAATTCCGGCAGATTGGCAGGAGCGAATCGCTTGAATCGCTTCTGGACGGGGTGGATCAATCATGCCCTGAAGTCCCAGAAACACCAGGTCTTGCTGGATGTCGGCATGATCCAGGGAGGATTTGGAGCGAGTAGCCATTTTTTTGGCTAGTGCCAATACTCTTAGCCCCTGATTTGCCATGCGATCGACTGTTTGTTCGATAACGGTTGCATCAAGGGCAGTGGGATGTCCCTCAGAATCAAGCATCTGGTGGCAGCGCTTGAGGATCGCCTCAATCGAACCCTTGACGTAAATCAACCGCTCAGAACGGCGATCGTGCACGGTTGCCATGTATTGAAACTGGGATTCAAACGGTAGGGTTGCCCGACGTGGCAGGGTTCTTTCCAGGGATTCTGGGGTTAGCCCTGCCTTATGAGCTGCCGTCACCAATGCGCCCTCGGTGGGGCTACCAATGACTGTCCAATTGCCCCCTTGCGCCTCAATATGAGAGTCGTTGCACAACAGCCCTGCTTGCAAGCATTCAAACAGAGCAGGGGTTTCTGCTAAATCAACGGGCTGTCCTTTAAAGGTGATGTCTCCTTCCGGCGCGTAACCACCGCCGCTGACCTGATACAGTTCTCCTCCGGCATAAATTTCCTGTACTGTCATCTGGTTTTCGGTGAGCGTTCCGGTTTTGTCGGAGCAAATGACAGTGGTACTGCCCAGGGTTTCCACAGCGGGCAGTTTGCGAATGATGGCATGGTGCTTTGCCATCTGGGAAACCCCGATCGCCAACGTCACCGTCAGGATGGCAGGCAACCCTTCGGGAATGGCACTCACCGCCAGCGCCACCGCCGCTTTAAACACCTCGATCCAGGAAAGTCCCTGAGCAACTCCCACCGCAAAAGTGAAGGCTGCCAGAGCCAGAACCACATACAGCAGGGTTTTGCCAAAGCGATCAATTTTTCGGGTTAAAGGGGTTTCCAGGCTGTGGCTTTGCTGCATCATCTGGGACAAATGCCCCGTTTCAGTCTGCTCACCCGTGGCGACCACCAATCCCCGTCCTCGCCCCAAGGTGATTAAACTGCCGGTGTAAGCCATATTTGCCCGTTCTGCCAGAGGCGTATCGGTTGGCAGTGGAGTCAGGCTCTTTTCAACGGGAACAGACTCTCCCGTTAATCCCGACTCATCGATCTGGAGGTCAAACACTTCGATCAGCCGCAAATCTGCCGGGACTTTATCCCCGGATGCCAGCATGACTAAATCTCCCGGCACCAGTTCTCCAGAAGAAATCACCTGTTTTTGTCCATTCCGCAGAATCGTGGCTTCCGTCGTGACAGATTCCGCCAGGGCAGCGATCGCATTCTCCGCTTTCGATTCTTGAATAAAGCCAATCACAGCGTTTAGAATTGTGACTCCGAAGATCACGCCAGAATCAATCCATTCCTGTAAGAAAGCAGTGACAACGCCTGCTGCCAGCAAGATATAAAGCAACGGTTGGTTGAATTGCTGGAACAACCGAACCCAGGCACTTTCACCTTTCTGGGCAGTCAGTTCGTTAGCACCGAAGCGATCGCGCCGTTCCTGTGCATCCTGGGTGGAAAGCCCTGTTTCAGGATCGGTTTCTAAAGAGCGGACAACCTCTTTCACCGATAGATGATGCCATTGATTCGGTGTTGTTCGTTTCGTCAGTGTTTCAACCATGCGTTTTCTCTACTCGAACTTGGTAATCACACAGCAGCAAGGCTGTTTCCCATTACCTTTAGCGTCGATGAGAAAAGTGAACTAAATGTGATCGCTCGATTTTAGTGACTCACTTTTCGATCACATTTGTTGTTCAAGTTGAAAGGCAGCGTGTGTCGATCTGTGTGTGCCGATCTGTGGGGGCGTGGCATTCGGTTGCTATATCTTGGTCAGGACAGAGAACGGTTGCCCGAATGCCACGCCCTTATCGGGAAGCAGATCTTCATCAGAACAGAGGTTAATTGCCCGAATGCCGCGCCCTTATCGGGACTTTTCATGCAGTGATCCCCTACATCCGATAATGAAGGGACAGCAAACCTTCTTCAGTGTTTCACCATGACCGATCTGTCATCCTGGGGTACGTCCCTGACCACCACTGCTCAACGGCTTCTCTTGCTTGGTTCCGGCGAATTGGGCAAAGAAGTGGCTATTGAAGCCATGCGTCTGGGGTTAGAAGTAATTGCGGTCGATGCCTATGCCAATGCGCCTGCGATGCAGGTCGCCCATCGATCGCATGTGATCAATATGCTGGACGGAGCGCAAGTGCGGCAGGTGGTTGAGCAGGAGAAACCGGGGCTGATTGTGCCGGAAGTCGAGGCGATCGCCACGGCTACTCTGGTTGAGTTGGAACAGGAAGGCTGGCGCGTCATTCCCACGGCTAAGGCAACTCAGTTGACGATGAATCGAGAGGGAATTCGGCGTCTAGCTGCCGAGGAGTTAGGGCTAAAAACCTCGCCCTATCGCTTTGCGGAGACGGAAGCGGAATACCAGCAGGCGATCGCAGAGTTGGGCTTACCCTGTGTCGTGAAACCTGTCATGAGTTCCTCTGGCAAAGGTCAGAGTACCGTTCGCACTGAGGCTGAAATTCAACCCGCCTGGGAGTATGCTCAAGCCGGAGGACGCACCAAAGGCGGGCGGGTGATTGTCGAAGGCTTTGTCCCCTTTGACACCGAGATTACCTTACTGACCGTCCGTTCGGCGTCGGGGACGCACTTCTGTCCACCCATTGGTCATATTCAGGTGAGTGGCGACTACCGAGAATCCTGGCAACCCTGTGCCCTAAATCCCGGCACTCTAGAGCAGTGTCAGGAGATTGCCGAGAAGATTACGACAGCCCTCGGGGGATGGGGCATCTTTGGCGTGG
Organism: Calyptranema fuscum S582; assembly: GCF_055793305.1. Lineage (NCBI taxonomy): Bacteria > Bacillati > Cyanobacteriota > Cyanophyceae > Oculatellales > Oculatellaceae > Calyptranema > Calyptranema fuscum. The sequence goes on along the minus strand of NZ_JBSLYH010000073.1, from coordinate 7,512 downwards.
AACTGTTTATTCAGGGAGCCAGTGCAGGAGAACAAACCGTTTACTTCAGTGAAGTCAGTCCCCGTCCCCACGATACCGGGATGGTGACGCTGATCAGCCAGACTATGTCTGAGTTTGAGCTGCATGTGCGGGCGATCGCCGGGTTGCCGATCGGCGAGATTACCCTGATTCAACCGGGGGCATCGGCTGTGATTCTAGCCAACGCGGCGGGCGACAATCCTCGATTCAGCGGAATTCATGAAGCGTTGCAGATCCCGACCAGTAAAGTGCGTCTGTTTGGCAAGCCTCGCGCCTACCGCAATCGTCGCATGGGGGTTGCTTTGGCACTGGGCGATACGGTGGAGCAGGCTAGAGAACGAGCGAAAGCCAGTGCCGCCGCCGTCACCGTTTTGGTAGATGATGCCGGATAAATCAGAGTGAGATAGGCGCAAATAGAAATCCGACATCCTGATTCCGGTTACTCGATAATTTCGTAGCGAACCAGTTGGCGGATTTCCTGGCGTGACAATTGCAGTTCTGTGGCGATCGCCGCTTCAATCTGTTCTGGATCGGTTGTGGCGAGTTCTAGTTCCATCCGTTTCACAACCGATTCGGCGGTTTCGACCTTCACCTGAGTCATATTCTGGTTGCGGTTAATCACAGCATTGATCAGCAGAATATTCACCGACACAACGGCTTTCAACTGCGTGTCTGCCTGAAGCTTGGTTGTCGTTGGCTGAGATTGCTGCAATTCTTGAGCTGTCAACATACCAGAACCAAGCCAAAACGCGATCGCCACCAATGGCAGTGGCAACCAAAATTCTCCTCCCAATGCCCGTAGCCAACGTTTGATCACTGGCGATCGCCGTTCCTGATTCTCATAGCATTCTTCTGACTGTAATTCAACTGCTGGCAACTTAAAATCTAGCTCGCAGGGGATGTGCAATTTCATCTCAACCCTCAATGCTAGAAATACCAGCCCTCAGAAGTTTGAGCAGGAAGATGAAGGTATTGCTAGTCGAGGACGACCCGAAACAATTGCTGCCACTCCAGATGGCGTTGTCTCAGGCAGGGCATAGCGTGGATGGGGTCAAAGACGGCAAAACGGCTCAGTGGCTTTTATCGGAGAAGGACTATGATCTGTTGGTGCTGGACTGGATGCTGCCCCATGTCAGTGGCGTGAACCTTTGTCAGCATTATCGGGCGATCGGAAAAACGTCTCCTATTTTAATGATCACGGCAAGGGATACCACGTCTGAAAAAGTAACGGGATTAGACGCGGGAGCCGACGATTACTTGGTGAAACCCATTGATTTAATTGAGTTTATGGCACGAGTACGGGCACTGAGGCGGCGATCGCCCCTATGGGTCGGAGATACGCTGAGCTTAGAGGATCTATACCTCCACCTGGATTCCTTGAAGGTAGAAAGACAGGGTAAATCAGTCACCCTGTCCAGCCGTGAGTTTCAGTTGCTAGAACACTTCATGCGCCATCCTCGCCAGATCTTGACCCGCAATCAGATCGAGCAAGCCGTATGGGAATGGGGCACCGAGCCAGACAGCAACGCGATCACCGTATTAGTGCGAAAACTGCGTCAACGCTTGCAGGCAGTAGAAGCCAGCGATTGGGTCGAGAGTGTTTATGGTATGGGCTATCGATTGTCACCACCTGAAAATTACAGCCAGTCCCAAAATGGGTAGCCACACGGTAGGGGCGAACGGCGGTTCGCCCTTACAAAATCTGTAATTTATTCTTATACCAATTCTCAAAATGACTGCTACAGATCACACCCCACCGCCTGCGGCACCTCCCCTTGGTAAGGGGAGGTTGGGAGGGGTCAGATGTATAGCCCTAGAAAATTGAATTGATATTAGCTGAATCAAAATTCTATTCGCAGCAGAATGTGTTTAATCAGAGTCGTCGCAATCTAGCCCGCTGGTTTACCCTCTCGATGGGGAGCATTCTAGTGCTGTTTGCAGGCGTCATTTACCAGATTGAGGTGCAAGACAAACGCGAGGCGCTCGATCGCCTGCTGCTCGACAAAACCCGGATTATGGCAGCAAGCGTTCATTACGATGTTCGTCAGAATCAAACAGCGGTGGATCTCACCAATGTTCCTTTGCTGGGAAGTGGATCTCACCCCCTGGCTGAAGATTTGATTTATGTGCGCTGGTATAACGCCGAAGGACGTTTGGTGCGTTTTTTTGGGGTAGCTCCTGCCAATCAACTCAATACGCCTTCGGGTTATCAAACGATTCAACCAACAGATTCCTTATTACAACACCATCGCTGGTTGCGTCAGATCACGCTACCCGTTGAGGGGCGCACCGGAACACTGGGCTATCTTCAGGTGGCAACCCCCCTGACTGAAACCCACCATCAGTTGCAAGAGCTTCAGCTGGCGTTAACTCTGGCAGTGCCGATCGCATTGGGGTTAATTGGCTTGACGGGTTGGCTGCTGAGCGGCATTGCCATGCAGCCTATTCGCCGGTCTTATCAACAACTGCAACGCTTTACTGCCGATGCTTCTCACGAGTTGCGATCGCCCCTCTCTGCCATCCTGACCAATGCTCAGGTGGGGTTGATGCTGGCATCGGATGATGCTCAGTTTCAGCCACCTTTAGAAAACATCGTCGATAGTGCTAAATCAATGGGTTCCCTGGTCAATAATCTGTTGCTGCTAGCGCGTCATCAGGGCAAGCTTGCGCCGGAATCGCTCAAACTGCTCAGCCTCAACCCATTTCTCGCAGAAATCGTTGCTCAGTTCGGGGAACTGGCAGCAGCCCAGGGACTTCAACTCAAGTACGAGCCACCAGATCAGGTCATTCAAGTCTGGGCGGATCCAGATTTGTTGCGGCAGGTGATTGAAAATTTGCTCAGTAATGCGTGCAAATATACTTCGACAGGATCAGTACGGCTGCGACTCCTTCCCCAGCCAGGTTGGGCAGTGATTCAAGTGATCGACACCGGCATTGGCATTCCAGACGCAGACTTACCCTACATCTTCGATCGCTTTTACCGGGTGGATACGGCGCGATCGCTCGATAGTGGTGGTTTTGGACTGGGATTGGCGATCGCGCAGCAAATTGTTCAGGCTCATGGCGGGCATCTTCATGTCACGAGCGTTGTGGATCAAGGTTCAACATTTCAGGTCGAACTGCCATCGAAACCTCATCCATAAGCAACTTGTAGGAAGTAGAGGGTGGCTATCGCAGATAATTGCAGATTTTCAACGAAGTTAAAACAGCGACTGGCAACAGAATGGCTTGTCTGCCTATCTCAGAACTAGTGTTGCAAACACCAAATTTTGCAACATGGAGGTTGGGGGCGAAGCCCCCAAGAAGGGGTTTCACCCCTTCACCCCTTACAAACCTTTCGTTTTGCTGTACTAGTGTTGCAAACACCAAATTTTGCAACATGGGGGTTGGGGGCGAAGCCCCCAAGAAGGGGTTTCACCCCTTCACTCCTTACAAACCTTTCGTTTTGCTGTACTAGTGTTGCAAACACCAAATTTTGCAACATGGGGGTTGGGGGCTTCGCCCCCAAGAAGGGGTTCCACCCCTTCACCCCTTACAAACCTTTCGTTTTGCTGTACTAGTCCTATCCAATGGTTTGTCAGATGGTTTATCAGATGGCTTGAAGTAACCGGCTCTTTTAATTCAATTCGGCAATGACTTCTTGCAACCGTGTGCGGAATTCGCCTTTGGGATGGGCACCTTTAACTTCACCGATAATCTTAACGTCGGTTTCTGGTGAATCACAGATGATGTAGGTTGGCCAGCCCATTTCTGCTTTATCGGGATATTGAGTCAGTAAGATTTTGCGATATTTCCGATAAGTGGCAGTATCTTGCATCTTGACATCGACAAATTGCATCCCCAGTTCTTCCACCACTTTTTGGTCGTAGAAAGACATTTTGTGGCACAGCCCACAATCTTCTGAAGAGAATTTGATGACCGCAAGACTCATAGGTTTAACTCACTGCAAAACGGTTGGTTTGCTCTACTAAATTTAGCTATTCCTTTCATTTTAGACGCGATCGGCAAGGTTGAATAGGCACTGCTGAGTCTAGCTATAAAAACTGGTGCTTCAAACGGGACTCACTCCATTTTTTCCGGTTCTAACTCAGTTTGTGTTGCCCCAACGTAGGGGCGGAGCATTTGGTAAAACATCCTTGATTTACCTGAAAATTCCTGTCCAAATGCCGCGTCCTTACAGGAGTGGATGGCTCCGACACACAATCCGGCAGAATCAGCATTTTTTTGGGAGAGTGCGGCTCCGCCGCACTCTCCCAAAAAATATGGGTTTTAAATTTGTCAGGATACTTACTCGTCGTCGTGCGCAAAGCGACGATAAAGAAAATCCAATGCCTGGTTGCGCAGTTTGTAGTATTCCGGATCTTCCATAATGCGATCGCGATCGCGTGGACGTGGAAAAGGAATGTTTAAAACTTCGCCAATGGTGGCAGCAGGTCCATTCGTCATCATGACCAGGCGATCGGCGAGGAATAGAGCTTCATCAATATCGTGAGTAATCATTAATACAGTACAGCGATGCTCATTCCATATTTTCAACAATTCTTCTTGAAGCTCTTCTTTAGTAATCGCATCCAGTGCGCCAAACGGTTCGTCAAGAATAAGAACTTCAGGACGAATGGCTAACGCACGGGCGATCGCTACACGTTGCCGCATTCCACCGGACAGTTGCGGTGGCTTTTTGTCCATGGCATCGGCTAAACCGACCATGGCTAAATGCTCACGGGTGATGGCTCGGCGTTCTGCTTCCATCTTTTTGGGATAGACCGACTCCACTGCCAGATAGACATTTTCAAAAGCCGTTAGCCAGGGTAAGAGCGAATAATTTTGGAACACTACCATCCGTTCGGGACCCGGCTGAGTGATGGGTTTGCCCCGCAATTTCACACTACCAGCAGTTGGTTGAGCAAACCCAGATACCATATTCAGCAAGGTACTTTTACCACATCCAGAGTGACCAATCAGACAGATAAATTCGCCTTGTGAAAACTGGAGATTGACATCCTGAAGAACGGTGTACGCTCCTTTGGGCGTCGGGTAAATTTTGGCAACGTTGTCAATCGTCAGGAAGTCAGAGGAAACAGGAGATTGAATGGCGATCGCCGGTGAAAGTTCCGATTGTTTTAGCATGTACGTTGTTTTGATAAATGACTAAAAAAATAACTGAGGATCATGGGTTAAATCAGATCGACTATTGAATTGTTTGCAAGGGCGAACGGTCATTCGCCCATATAGCAGCCGAGAGGCTGGTTGAACGAGGTGCAGGGGTTTCACCCCTGGCTGAGGGCGCAGCCCCCACACCCCACCGTCCTAACCCTCTACTCAATGGCTATACAACCAATCCTCGAAATTCTTTAATTCCCATTCATTACAGGGTTAGTAAAACCTGGAAACATGTATGACGCAGCAGAGCGGTGTCATGAAGATTGAGGGTGTGTTGCATCCGGCTAAACCCTCAATCCATAAACCTAAGCGGCAGATCGGCGGTCATCGAGAACCACTTCGGCGACACTAAAATCGCGTCGAATTGAGAGTTGATTGAGATAACCAATTGGATCTTCGGCATCAAACTGAATGCCATCAAATAACTCAATCGGTCCCCGATGATATTTCATATCTAAAATGCCAATTTCTCGGGCTGCCGTACTAAACACACTGACTCGACAGACGCGCTCTAAAATTTCCAGCCAGTTACGTGGGAAGGGAATATCACCCCACCGTGCCATTTGTGTCATCATCCACAAATGCTCTGTTCGGCTGGGGCGGTTGACGCCTTCTCCATGAAACAGGTGGTGGGCATACTCTCGCATCGGACTATCGAGATGGCAAACCTGGGCATTGGGGTCACCCAGATGAATATACTCGACATTGGTGCTAACATATTCCCGGCGCGATAGGATCTGGCGAATTTCCTGAGAATGGCTGGGGTCAGCGCAATAGCGACAGGCTTCTAAGAGGGCTTTAACCAGTGCAATATGCGTATTTGGATAGGTATTTGCCCAGTCTTCCCGCACGCCTAAGACTTTACCCGGATGACCCTGCCAGATTTCTAAATCTGTTGCCACAGTGACGCCAATACCTTCGATCGCAGCTCGTAAATTCCACGGTTCACCGACGCAATAACCATCGATAATTCCTGCTTTTAAGTCTGCAATCATCTGGGCTGGAGGAATGGTACGCAGAGCAACATCTCGATCGGGATCAATACCGCCTGCTGCCAACCAGTAACGGAGTAGAATATTATGCATAGAGGACGGATGCACCATGCCCAGTGTGTGCGACTGTGCATCAGATTCTAATAACGTTCGCTTAAACTCCGAAGCGGTGTAAATGCCTTGTTCATAGAACTTTTTCGCCAACGTTACAGCATTGCCATTACGAGTCATGGTCAACGCACTCACGATGGGTAAGGGTTGCTCTTGATGACCACCAACCGTTAGCCAAACAGGCATTCCGGCTGGCATTTGGGCAGCATCGAGATAATTGCCTGCAATGCCATCGACGATGCCTCGCCAACTGGTTTCCCGCACCAAGTTAACATCATCTAACCCATGCTTTTCGAAAAAGCCTTTTTCTTTGGCAATCACCAGCGGAGCGGAAGCGGTCAGTGGCAAAAACCCAATTTCTAAGTTAACTTTTTCTAACCCATGACGGGCTTGAACTGTGGTTTTGCGCGATCGCAATTTTTTAATTCGCTTTTGTTGGTTGAGGAAGTAGATCAATTCCGATCGCAGGCTGTAGTAGCTGGGATGGCTAACCACATCCATCCGCTTCCGGGGTCGGGGAATATCAACTTCTAAAATGCCACCAATTTTTGACGAAGGGCCGTTCGTTAACATGACAATGCGATCGGACAAAAGCACGGCTTCATCGACGTCATGTGTCACCATCACGGCTGTGACTTGATATTCGTCGCAAATGCGCATCAGTTGCTCTTGCAAATTACCCCGAGTTAAGGCATCTAATGCACCAAAGGGTTCGTCTAATAACAGAAGGCGGGGACGAATAGCTAATGCACGGGCGATCGCCACCCGTTGCTTCATTCCACCCGACAGTTGAGCCGGCGGTTTATCGGCAGCATGACGTAAACCCACCAGATCAATATGGCGTTCGACAATCTGCCGACGTTCTGCTTTGGGTAATTCTGTTAAGACTTCATCAACAGCTAATTCGATATTCTCGCGAACTGTAAGCCAGGGTAATAAAGAATAGTTTTGGAACACGACCATGCGATCGGGACCAGGTTGAGAGATGCGTTTGCCTTCCAGCGAAACTACGCCATCCGTGGGCAAATCTAAACCTGCAATCATATTCAGCAGCGTTGATTTACCACAACCGGAATGTCCGATCAGAGAGATAAATTCACCCCGCTTGATGTCTAGATCAATACCACGCAAGGCAACGTATTCACCGCCTCCGGTGAGGGGGAAAACTTTTTCGATTTGATCAACAGCAACGAATGTAGACATAGAGAAAAAGGATAGAGGGAAGGATAAG
>NZ_JBSLYH010000072.1:0-27840 GCF_055793305.1 Calyptranema fuscum S582 | reverse complement strand
TCCTAATGAACCATTCAATTGCTGGTAGTGGTATTCATGTAATGATTTTTTGTGGCGCGGGCGACGCCCGCGCCACAAAAAATCATTCCTTTTTTAGGACTACCCCATTGCTATATAGCGATCCTATTTGATTCGCGAAAATGATTAGTTGCGAAAGCGCCCGCTCGAAGGGCGGGCGCTTTCACAACTGAAATAAAAGTTGCAAAAAGTTTTTGAACGAATTATCGCATCCCTGTTAACCGATCAAAAAAGGGTTTCACCCTCTTTCACAAAATCCTGTAGAGGAGCTAGATGTAGAGTATAAGGAATTAAGCATTAAATAAAACCCTAATGTTAAACAGGAGAGATACCATTGATGGTGTTCAAACTATAGCAATTCTCAATGGCATGAAGTAAACAGTGTTTTGTGAGAGCCGCGCTCCGCGCGGCTCTCACAAAAATAACGATGGCTGCCTACGCAAGCGCAAAGCGCTGTCAGAAAATACAGGTTCCGTTCTACTCTATCTACTCAGTCTGCCTTCCATGTCCAACAAAGCTATTTTGTGTGTTGATGATGAAGAAGTTATCCTCGAAAGTCTTAAAGAGCAGCTAAAACGGCGGTTTGGACAGAAATATGTCTATGAAACGGCTGCCAGTGCCGATGAGGCCTGGGAAATTTTGGAAGACCTGGAAACAGAGGACATAGAAGTTCTAATTATTGTGTCAGATTGGCTGATGCCGGGGATGAAGGGTGATGAATTTCTGATTCAGGTACACCAGAAATATCCTCACATCGTCACTGTGATGCTGACCGGACAGGCAGATGAAACGGCGATCGCTCGTGCCCAATCGGAAGCCAACTTGCATTCGTGTCTTCACAAACCCTGGACTGAAGAAGAACTGGCATCTACCATTACATCCGGGTTAGAAGAATAAAAAGCGCTGCTGACTTCGGGTATGGATTTGACCGTAAACCGCTATTCAGCCGTGCTAGAAAAAATGGTCTGGAGATAGAGAAATTGCCTGGAATAGGAAGGAAGCAGGAGAAGAAGGAAGAAGACGGGAGAAGACGGGAGAAGACTAAAACAAAAGGCTAAAATAAACTCTTTAGCTTGAAGTTTGTCTGTTTTCGGATATCCTCTGGCGTTGGTGCAAACGGCGTTCTTCCGGTCATCTTGCCCTCCTCCCTCCTACTCTTCTCCTGTTAACGATTCATGAATAACTTAGCCATTCTTTGTATAGACGATGAAGAAGTTGTTTTAGAAAGTCTGAAAGAGCAACTCAAGCGCTCATTCGGCAAAAATTACTATATCGAGACCGCAGAAGATGGAACGGATGCCTTGGAAATTCTGGACGAATTGCAGGTAGACCAGGTAGATGTCGCGTTGGTCATTTCCGACCAAATTATGCCGGGAATCAAAGGGGATGAGTTACTGATCGAGATTCATAAACGTCATCCCAAGACGTTGACCATTTTGCTGACCGGGCAGGCAAATGCAGAGGCGATCGGGAATGCTGTGAATCGGGCAAATCTCTATCGCTACATTGCCAAACCCTGGGACGAAACCGACCTAACGCTAACCGTAACCGAGGCATTACGCCGCTATAGCCAGGATCAACAATTAGCCCAACAAAATGCCGAGCTTCAGCGGATTAACCAGGAATTAGAAGAGTTCAATGCGTCGTTAGAACAAAAAGTAGCTGAACGCACGGATGAACTACTTTTGGCAAACCAGCAGTTGCAACGAGCAAAAGAATCTGCCGAAATTGCCAATCAGGCAAAAAGCGTGTTTTTAGCCAACATGAGCCACGAACTGCGCACCCCATTAAATGGGGTGTTAGGCTATGCCCAAATTCTTTTGCGAGAACGAAGTCTGACGGCTCAACAAAAAGACGGCATTCGCATTATTCAACAGTGTGGCTCTCATTTACTGACGTTGATCAATGACATTCTGGATATTTCTAAAGTTGAAGCCCAAAAATTAGAACTCATTCCTAAAAGTTTCTACTTATCTTCATTTTTGACCGATGTTACTGAAATCTGTCGGCTCAAGGCTGAGCAAAAAGCGATCGCCTTTCGCTCTTACGTAGATGCCCAGATTCCCGAAATTATCTACGCTGACGAAAAACGTCTGCGCCAAATCTTATTGAACTTGCTGAGCAATGCCGTCAAGTTCACCAAAACAGGTGCAGTGGTGTTTAGAGTGTCCGGGGTCAGTCCTCAGCGATTAGATGCCAGACAGGCGGCGATCGCTCAACCGAGTTACGCTCAGAATATGCCTGAGCAATCCCACCAGCACCCGATTGGAGATAGGCATCAGGACGATCCATTCACTCCCCTGCTCTCTCCCGCTGCCGCTTTCTCCTACCGTCTGCGCTTTGAGGTCGAAGATACCGGCGTCGGCATCGCGGCTGAGGAATTGGATCGGGTTTTTCTACCGTTTGAACAGGTTGGCGATCGCTCTCAACGGTCGGAGGGAACCGGCTTGGGCTTGGCGATCGCTTACAATCTGGTGTCATTGATGGGCGGAGAACTCCAGGTCGAAAGTCAGTTAGACAGGGGCAGTCGCTTTTGGTTTGAAATTGATGTGGCAGTGGGCACCGAGGCAATCCCGCTGATGACCCAACCGAGTTGTCAGACGATTACAGGCTATGAGGGAGCACGGCGCACTATTTTGGTGATTGATGACCGTTGGGATAATCGAGCTGTGGTGGTGAATTTATTAAAACCGCTGGGATTTGAATTAATCGAAGCTGCCGATGGGCAAGCAGGACTGGAACAGGCGATCGCCGTTCACCCCGATGTGATCATTTCAGATCTGGTGATGCCTGTGATGGATGGATTTGAGTTAATTCGCCATTTGCGCGATCGCCCTGAGTTTCGCAAAACCGTCATCATTGCCTCCAGTGCCAGTGTGTTAGAACCCGATCGGCAGCGCAGCCAAGCCGCAGGCTACCAGGCTTTTTTAGCAAAACCGATCCAATCCGAAGAATTACTCAATTTACTGCAAACAGAGTTGCAACTCCGTTGGATTTGCGACAATGAACAAGAGAGTTTAATCGCTAACGAAATCGCAATTTCTGAAGTTGGAGAAATTGTCATGCCGTCTGCCGAGGAGTTAGCTAACCTGTATGAAGCCGCTCAAATTGGGCACATCGAACGGGTTAGTCAAGAAGCCACTCGTTTAGCCCAGTTAGACTCTCGTTATCAAGCGTTTTCAACCAAAGTTTTGAGTCTTGCTCAACAATTTGACGATGAAGCGATTGTGCATCTCATCGAAGTCCATATGGAGAATTTAGGTAGTTCAGATTTTTAATCAAGCCTTATGACAGAATCCCGCAAGGCTCAAATCCTGATTGTTGATGACCACCCAACCAACATCAAAGTTATTTCAGATTTGTTGGTTAACTATGGTTTTGAAGTTCTGGTCGCCAAAGATGGAGAAAGCGCTCTCAGAAAGCTCCAACGAGTTTTGCCGGATCTGATTTTGCTGGATGTGTTGATGCCGGGAATGGATGGGTTTGAAACCTGCCGCCATTTAAAAGAACACGACGAAACCAAAGATATTCCCGTGATTTTTATGACGGCGTTGTCTGACCCGGTAGACAAAATTAAGGGGCTGACGCTGGGTGCAGTGGACTACGTAACCAAGCCATTGCAGCACGAAGAAGTAATTGCGCGGGTCAACGTTCACCTGAAACTGAGAAATTTAACCAAGCAACTGAGCGATCGCAATGTTCGTTTGCAGGAAGAAGTGCGATCGCGGCAATTGGCAGAAACAGCTTTGCGTCGCTCCGAAGAAAAATTTTCTAAAGCGTTTCGGTCAAATCCAGGCCCCATCATCATTACGTCGCTAGACGACGATCGGTTTATTGAAGTCAACCAAAATTTTTGCAGCATTACCGGCTATGCGATTGAAGACGTGCTGGGCAAAACTACGGATGAACTGAATCTCTGGGTTAAACCCGCCGAACGCGATCGCTTCCGTCAGGTGCTCAAACAGGTGGGCAAAGTGATTCGTCAGGAATTGGAGTTTTATAGCAAATCTGGCGCTATCAAAACCATGCTGGTTTCGGCAGAGGTGATCACGGTGGGCGAGATGCCCTGTGCCCTGTCAATGACCTACGACATTACAGAGTGCAAACGGGTCGCGGCGGCGTTAGTCGAAAGCGAAGGCAAATATCGCAATTTAGTCGAAACGTCTCAAGATATTATTTGGTCGATTGGTCTGACGGGCGAGCTCACCTTTATCAACCAGGCTGTCGAGCAGGTATTGGGATTTAAGCCGGAAGAAATGATCGGTCGTCCACCTGCCGATTTCATTTTGCCGGAGCGCAGACCGCAAGACCTGGAAGCGATTCAACGGGTGTTAGCCGGTGAGCAAATGTTTCAATACGAGAGTGCCTGTCTTGCCAAATGTGGCAGAAAGGTCGATCTCGTGTTTAAGGCAATTCCGCTCAAAGATAAAGCAGGCACCATCATTGGTGTCACGGGCACTGCCATTGATATTAGCGATCGCAAGCAAGCCGAAGCCGTGTTACAAGAAAGCGAAACGCGCTTTCGTATGTTAATTCAGCATTTGCAGGTGGGGGTTTTGCTCCAGGGGGCAACGGCTGAAATTTTGTTGTGCAACCCCAAAGCGCTGGATCTCCTGGGTTTAACTGAGGATCAGCTGTTAGGAAAAACATCCTTTGATCCCGCCTGGAACGTATGGCGCGAAGATGGTTCCCCCTTTCCCAGTTCAGAACATCCCGTGCCGCAAGCGATCGCCCAGCGACGACCGATTCTCAATGTGGTGATGGGGGTGTATCGCCCCTATCAAGGCGATCGGGTGTGGCTGCTGGTGAATGCAGAGCCACACCTAGATGCTGAAGGGAATGTACAGCAGGTGATTTGTAGCTTTAGCGATGTCAGCGACTACAAGCGCGTGGTGTTTGCCCTGCAAGCCAGTGCCGAGCGTGAACAGGCCGTGATGCGCATTATTGAGCAAATGCGGCAGACGTTGAATGTTCAAGAAATCTTTAAAACCACCACCCAGGAATTGCGCGAATTACTCAAGTGCGATCGCGTTGCCATCTATCAATTTAACGACGACTGGAGTGGCTGTTTCGTTGCTGAAGCCGTTTTAGAAGAATGGATGCCGCTGATCGAAGAACAAGCCCATCATCCAGACTTGGCGGCAAGTTTGTTAAATGACGAACATTGCACCGTTCAGCACATGAACCTGTCCCAAACCCGGATCGAAGATACCTATCTGCAAACTACCCAGGGGGGAATCTACAGCGAAGGGGTAGACTATTTCAGCGTCAACAATATCTACGATGCAGGCTTTAGTGAGTGCTATCTCAATCTGTTAGAACGCATTCAAGCCAAGGCTTACATTACCGTTCCGATCCGCCAGGGCAATCGCCTTTGGGGGCTATTGGTGACCTATCAAAATGCCAGTTCGCGCCAGTGGCAAGAAACAGAAATTGGCATCGTCGTCCATATTGCCGCGCAAATGGGTGTGGCATTGCAGCAGGCAGAACTGTTTACCCAAATTCGACAGCAGACCCAAGAATTGCGCAAAGCTAAAGAGCAGGCGGATGCTGCCAACCGGGCTAAAAGCGAATTTTTGGCAAACATGAGCCACGAACTGCGAACGCCACTCAATGCCATCCTGGGGTTTACCCAATTACTCAGTCGAGATCCGGCGTTAAACGAAAACCATCAAGAGCAATTAGACATCATTTTGCAAAGCGGCGAACACTTGCTGAGCTTAATTAATGATGTCCTGGATATGTCAAAAATTGACGCCGGCCGGATGACGCTGAATGAGACTAATTTTGATCTGTATCAGCTTTTGGATGGCTTAGAAGAAATGCTGTTGCAAAAGGCAACCTCTAAGGGGTTGCGGCTTCGGTTTGAACGAGGGTTAGATATTCCTCAGTTTATTCATGCCGATGAAGCAAAATTGCGGCAAGTGTTGATCAATCTTCTGGGCAATGCCATCAAGTTTACAGACCGAGGTGAGGTGACGTTGCGGGTGACCGCCACGCCTGCGCGATCGCCTATACCTGACACAACCGCAGAGGCACAAGAGCCAACCCCGATGACCTTGCCGCCGTCTTTGATCCTATCGTTTGAAGTCAAAGACACGGGCCCCGGCATTGCACCCGAAGAAATTCCCCAATTATTTGAAGCTTTTGTGCAAACCGATGCCGGACGCCAATCGCAAGAAGGAACCGGATTGGGCTTAGCCATTAGCCGTCGGTTTGTGACGCTGATGGGGGGTGATATTGCGGTTAAAAGTCGCTTGGGCGAAGGGGCAACGTTTACCCTGCATATCCCGACGTATCATGTCGTCGGCACCCGTCTTAATCCAGACATGAACCTGGGTCAAGTCTTAGGGTTAGCACCCAACCAACCTGCGTATCGAATTTTGGTTGTCGAAGATCAGTTAATCAATCGCATGTTGCCGGTGCGGTTGCTAACAGATGTCGGGTTTGAGGTGCGAGAAGCGGTCAATGGCAAGCAGGCACTGGAGGTATGCGAAACCTGGTCGCCCCACTTGATTTTGATGGATATGCAAATGCCTGTATTAGATGGGTATGAAACAACTCGCCATATTCGCTTGACGGAACGATTGCACCACACGGCGATCGCCAATCCTCCTGACAAAATCGTGATTATTGCACTCAGCGCCAGTGCCTTTGAAGAACAACGACAGAAAATGCTGGCAGCAGGCTGCGACGACTGTATTTATAAACCGTTTAAAGCCAACGAGTTGCTATCTATGATTGCTCGCTATCTCAATGTGCATTATATTTTTGCCCCAGAGCCAGAGTCTGGCGATCGCATCGAACGAGATTTCCTCAGACCCGAGAGCAGCACAGCCATCGATCTATTAACCACGCCCAGTTTCAGTCTCATGTCAGAAGAATGGCAATCAGAACTGCTGTATTATGCGTCTTTACTCAATGTCAAACAGTGCGTCCGCTTGATTAGACAAATTCCTCAGGAATTGACTGAATTATCAGATGGGTTGATGAATTTAGTTAATAGTTTTCGGTTCGACATTATTATCGAATTAATCGAGAAATCTCAGCGGTATCAATAGCGATCGCCGATGCTGGTTCAGGTGTGCATAGCTAACTCTTTTAGGATCGTCATTGAATAACACCCATTTTTTTGAGAGAGCGGCAGCAGAGCCGCCGCTCTCTCAAAAAAAATAACAAGTTAATCAATCTGGCATCCTGACCGACCTGAATCGCTCAGTTCTTGACTTTTAAAGCGTCCATGTCTGGTAATTCTCACTTCACCACAAACCCATCGACGGTAGGACAGACAGCGCTCTCACCGGGGGTTGCCCAATATATCTGCAAATTATTACGCCGCAATTTAGACCAACTGCAACCCAATCCAGAACTCAGGCAAAAACTGGACGATCGCACATTCAACGATTTAGATGCGATCCTGACGGCTTTATATTCATCCAAAGACCAAATCGCCCAGATTTTACCCGAACTCAAACGCTTAGCGTTGATGCATCAGGAATTGAGTGGTCAAGGCTCCATGCGTCGTCAGGAGTTAGCCACCGTTGAAGATGAGATCTTCAAAGCTCTGGGGTTTAGAAATCTGATCGTGCCATCCTCCGGAAAAATCTTAATTGTGGATGATACACCAGAAAATTTGCGCTTGCTGTCTTCGACCCTAAAACATGAAGGTTATGATGTGCGCAGTGCGATCAATGGCTCGATGGCATTGGCTGCGATTCACAACATTGCACCCGACCTGGTGCTGTTAGATATTATGATGCCCGGTCTGGATGGGTATCAGGTCTGCGAACAACTCAAGCAAAATGATCAGACTCGCGATATTCCCGTGATTTTTATCAGCGCGGTGAGCGATGTGCTGGATAAGGTGAAGGCGTTTCGGGTCGGGGGTGTCGATTACATCACCAAACCCTTTCAGATTGAAGAAGTGTTAGTGCGGGTCGAAAATCAACTGCGGCTGCACACGTTGCAAAAGCGTCTGGAAGGACAAAACATTCGTCTGCAACAAGAAATTTGCGATCGCAAGCAGGCAGAAGAACAAGCCCTGGAAGCATTGATCAAAGAAAAAGAGTTTAGCGAACTGAAAACACGCTTCGTTTCTACCATTTCCCATGAATTTCGCACACCATTGACGATGATCCAGTCGTCTGCCGAATTGCTGGAATACTACGAGTGGACAGAAGCAGAAAAGTTAGAGCGATTGCATCAAATTCAATCTGCCGTTCAGCATATGACCAACTTGCTGGAAGACGTGCTGTTAATGGGGCAGACAGAGGCACAAAAACTAAAACTTTATCCATCTCGTTTTAATGTGATTGAGTTTTGCAAAAAATTGGTGGCAGATATGCACCTGACCACCAACAATAGCCACAAAATCCAATTTACCAACCGTGCCCAATTTTCAGATGTTTGTCTAGATCAAAAAATCCTGCGGCAAATTCTCTATAACTTGCTGTCTAATGCCATCAAATATTCTCCCCCCGGTGGTGAAGTCGAGTTAATCCTTACCAATCAAGACCATTTCATTGTGTTTCAAGTCAGCGATCGCGGTATTGGTATCCCCAAACCCGATCAGCTCAAGCTATTTGAATCGTTTCATCGAGCCAGCAACGTTGGGGCAACCCCTGGAACAGGGTTAGGATTGGCGATCGTCAAAAAATGCGTAGATCTTCAGCACGGAGAAATTAAGGTAAAAAGTGAGAGCAATAAGGGAACGACGTTCATTGTCAAATTGCCCTACTCACTGCCCTGAGAGAGCGCTGTGCGGATTGATTCAGTAGGGTGTTGTGGGGCGCGGAGCGCCCCACAACACCGCTTCTGGACTTAACGAACTTACACACCGCCATAGGCACAGTGTTAATAATTTGGGGATGAATGTGACCGTGAACCCTTTGGGTTCACGGTCACATTCATCCCGCGATTCAGCAATGCCTATTGTTAATTGCGACTCATTTTAGGATCCAGTGCATCGCGCAAGCCATCGCCTAATAAGTTAAATGCCAGCACAATCAACGTGATCACGAAGCCTGGGAAAATAATCGTCCAGGGAGACGACAGAGAATAGCCATTGCGAAAGGAATCGGATAGCATCGTTCCCAGTTCGGGGGTAGGGGGTTGTGCGCCCAAGCCTAAAAATCCTAATCCGGCAGCTTCTAATGTGGCGGTGCCCAGCGACAGGGTAGCTTGCACCATTAAAGGAGCCAGACAGGCAGGCAGAATGTGATAAAAAATAATGCGGCTGGGTGTTGCCCCAAATGCTCTAACGGTTTGGACAAAATCTTGTTCGCGTAAGGAAAACACCATACTGCGGGTTAAGCGAATGAAAATCGGGATCTGAATGACGCTGACGGCAATGATTACACTCTTTAAACTCGATCCAAAAATGGTAGCCACGGCGATCGCCAGCAAAATCGGTGGGAATGCCAGCAAAATGTCGGTAAACCACCCGACAAATGTATCCAACCTGCCACGAAAATAACCGCTCACCAGACCCAAAAATGTTCCAATCAGCAACCCTACCCCCACCGAGATCAGGCTGACCCATAGCGAAATCTGAATGCCATACCAGATCAGCGTTAGCATATCTCGCCCCAAGCCATCGGTGCCCATTAAAAACGTCAGACTGGGGGATTTGAGCCGCGATGCAAAATCTCGTGCCGTTGCGGCATCATAAGGGCGCAACACCGGAGCCAACACTGCCAGCAACACCAACGCACCTGTTAGAAACAAACCAATCTTGCCTGAGGTCGATCGCAAAAATTGGCGATAGGCTCTTTGAGCCGGTTTGGTTGATCCCTGGATTGCAACTGACGGAGAAAGGGTTTCCATGGTTAGGGTTTAGCGGGTAGAAAAAGCGGCAGAGTAAGCCCAGTGCAACGCATAGCTCTTGTCTCAAGATCTGGACGGCTGACCTTTGTGCAAGGTATCGCGTAAGTGTTGAATCTGTTTGAGAATAGCGGGACGATGACGAGCGAGTTTCATCCACCGTGGCAATCGAATTGCAATGCTATGATGATTGCCCTTACTGCCCTGGCGTTCCCGCAGCGTTGCACGAATGTAAGTGTCTAGAAAATCTAGATGGGCTTCATTATATGCCCACAATACTTGTCCACAACAGGGGGCTTGCAACCAGAGCGGTAAGCCAAACAACGGGTCTACGGCACCGTCATATTTGCGCGATTCGGTCCACCAGTCTTTAGTCCACCAGGGCATCGGTTTCCGTTGGCGGGCAAGCCGAGATGCCGTTTGGGTGTAGCTACAGTGGGGACAGGCGATTTGCCAGGTGAGATGGTGATCAAGACAGCGAGATAGAACTGGGCGATCGCATCGCGGACATTTCACCCAAATGGCTTGCTCAAATTCAGACAGACAGGTTGTGTAGTCTCTAAACCGAACCATAGGCAATCTATCTACTCTCTGCATCGTAATCTACAGCGATTTTCAATCGCTTACAACCGGGTCATTTTTGTGAGAGCCGCGCTCCGCGCGGCTCTCACGAAACACCTATAGTCTATTCAGGCGCGGAGCGCTATACCGTGAGAGGTGACAACGAAACGCTAGACCTCCGAGGTTTACGAAACCTCGGAGGTCTTAAGAAGTGTCATTAGCGATCAATGTGTTGTTGATTTAGGGGATGAATTGAACGAGAAACCGAAAGTTCCTCGTTCAATTCATCCCGCGATTACGCACTACCTGTATTAGAAAACAAAGTCTGCTTTCGTAATGGTGTTAGCTTTCACCCCAATCAACAGGACTGATTCATCGCTACCAACGCTAATCAGCGTATTGGCTCCCGATTGTTTAACCGTGAGACTGTTGAACGAGGTTACCCCTTGAATCTGAATCAGATCATCCCCATTTTTGAAATCACGGATGGTATCAAAATCATCATCTGTTGCACTGGCACGAGTAATGATAAAGCGATCGCGACCTGCACCGCCAATCATCACATCATGGTCATCTCCGCCAATTAAGACATCGTTGCCCAAGCCACCATTCAACAGGTCATCATCACCGCCGCCAATCAAGCGATCGTTGCCGCCGCCGCCTAACAACACATCACTATCGGCACCGCCATTGAGGACATCATCGCCTGCACCCCCTACGAGCCGATCATTATCATCACCGCCGATAAGACGGTCATCGCCACGCCCCCCGTGGAGGTTATCATCGCCTAGTCCACCCGTTAACCGATCATCACCCGCTTCACCCAGAATATGATCATTGCCCGAATGACCGGAGAGGTTGTCGTCATTGGCATCGCCTGATAGATCATCGTCTCCTGACGTACCGCCATCATCCAGTCCACGCGAACGGGTTGTGAAGACTGTTTCCCAAACATCAGAGGCGATCGCAGCATTCATTGAACCTAAAAGAGAATCTTTCATGACTAAGTGCCTTCGTGTAAATGTCTAAATTTCTAGATATGCAGCTCAAACTAGACGCATCTCTGCGTCAGGATTCAAAGTGCCGATTGTGAAAGGGTCGGTACCACATCCTTTCATCCAGGCAAAAAGCACTTTGTTAGCACGCGTTACAGCAACGAGTGCAGATGCGTTTTACAAAAACTGTCCGATTGCAGGACTCATTACAGTTTCAAGATCATGGTGTGAACGGTTGGAGATACTTGATCAACTCACTGGGCTAGTGGATGCAATTAAACGTTTTACAACGGGGTGCAGGGATTCTATCCCTGCGTGGGGGCTGTGCCCCCACCCCAAAGTGCAAAATTTAGTGTTCGCAACACTAGTGCTTTGTCAAGTATTTTCTGACGGGTGATATGCCGTGCGAAGCGCGGCATATCACCCGTTTTAACCGTCAATTTTTAATTGACAGACCACTAGTTCATCAAGTCGCTTTCTATAGGTAATACGGAGTGCTCTAGAAGATGGATCACTTTCCCATAAAAATAATTAGGTTATATAGCAATCCTCTAAGAAAGACAAATGCCATCCAGGACTAAAAGCTATATACAGAAAAGCTTTTCGCTCTTTTACCATTCACAACCTAACTGTTAATCAACGATATTTGAGCCATCTATAGCCCTGGGGTAGTTGACAATTTCAAACAAATTGGTTATGTCCAGCTCAGGATCGTGGATTAGATCATATCAATTTGAATTAGGAACATGGCAGATATCTGTACGGGCTTGGCAGTGCCAAGCCCCTCCTGAACTTCGATGAGCCCAATAAATTGAACCCTTTTGCTAGCGAAACGGAGACTTTATTTTATTTAGTCTTTAATCCTATCCAGCACCCCCCGACATATGCTAAAAATGGCAGCAACCCCCGATCATCAGGCACTATGGCTGTCGATTTACAAAAGTTTTATCAAGTCACCGATCCGAGTAAAACATTAGTGGTTGCCGACCCAGAGGATCGCAAGTATTACATCGACTTTGCTTCGGTGCGGGGTGGAGCCATTATCGAAAAGCTGAAGCGCCGCATTACTTTTTTCTCGCCCAATCAGCGCACCTGTGCGTTGTTTACCGGACATATTGGCTGCGGCAAATCGACGGAACTGTTGCGGCTGAAAACAGAATTGGAAGCTGACGGCTTCCATGTGGTCTATTTTGAGTCGAGTGAAGATCTGGAAATGACCGATGTCGATATTGGCGATGTGTTGTTGGCGATCGCCCGTCGCATCAGTCAAAGTCTAGATCAACTGCAACTGGCAGAACCGAAAGGATTAAAGGATCTGCTGCGAGGTGCGGCAAGATTATTGCAAACCGAAATTGAGCTGTCGGCAGAGGCACAACTACCGGGATTGGGCAAAATTTCGGCGAGTACGGAAGGCAGTTTTGCGGCTGAAATGGGCATTCCTGGACTGGCGCAAATGACGGCAACCTCAGACGATGGCTTGTCGCTGGTGGCATTGGGGATTGGCACGATTACAGCAAAAGCAAAGGGCGATTCGCGGCTGCGAGAAAAGCTCAACCAATATATTGCGCCACAAAAAACGCAGTTGTTGGAGTTAGTTAATCGTGAATTGATCGAACCGGCGATCGCACCTCTTCATTTCAGGTTCAAGAGGTAGAAAAAGACGATCCCTACCATTTCAGGTTAAATGGGTGGAGGGAGGCGATAACAGCCTAAATGAGGGCGCGCTCCCTCCCTAGCGCCTTAAATTTCCATCGTAGGCTTCTCCCTTAACCTGCGCAGAGAGACTATAATCGATCCCAAGTATTTTTGTTGGGGGAACAGGTGGCAGAGGACGTAGTTAAAGTTTTTATTAGCTACAGTTGGGATTCCGATGAGCATAAAGAGAAGGTCTTGGCTCTCTCGAATAGCCTGAGAGAATATGGTATCGATTGCCAAATTGATCGGTATCACCAAGCACCTGCTGAAGGTTGGTATCGGTGGATGACAGATCAGATCCGCGAATCTGATTTTGTTTTGGTAGTTTGTACCGAAAAGTACCAGTCCAGATATGAAAAGAAGGAAAAATCAGGGCAAGGACAAGGGGCTATTTGGGAAGGTGGGCTAATTATTTCAGAACTTTATAGTGGGGAAGGTATTAACAAAAAGTTTATTCCTATTCTACTTTCCCCTGAAGGAGCAAAATATATTCCTCGATCACTTCAAGCTTTCACCGCCTACCGATTATTTAGTGAGAGCTATGACCCAAACATTGTAGGAGCATTTCAAGAATTATATCGGCATCTTACTGATCAGCCAGCTTATAGACCGCCACAGTTAGGTAAACGTCTTACATTTATTCCTAGCCAACCCGCATTATCTAACGTAAGTAGCGATGGAACAATCATCCCATCTAGAGATCCAAGTGCACTGCAACAAGAAGCTGAGCAGATGGAAATACAAAGCAACCCTAAATCATCAAGCCAGCAGAAACCAGTAATAGTAAGTGAACCATCACAAATATCAGTTCAACCTGTTTCTCAAGGGAGGGAACGGTTCTATCTCATCGCGTGGATCGTCACTGTTTTTCTAGCTATTACTACTGTGGGAAGTGTTTGGATATGGCGAAATGCAGAAAATTCAACGGTTTTACCTGAAACTAATTCAGTACCTAATTCCTTACAGAATCGCATTAGTGCTGGGGAAAGGATCTTAATTTCTAAAGAGGAGAGCGTAAATCAAAATCCGGCGTTCCAAGCTGAGAAACTGAGGGGCGTGCGGGCAATTGCAGCTGGAGACTATGGAGAGGCAGTTATAGCTTTAGAGAATGCAATTCGCCTGTATAAGAATGCACCCGAAACCTTGATATACTTAAATAATGCTCGGATTGGACTGAACAAGGCTTATACAATAGCGGTTGTTGCTCCAAGCGGTTCTAACGTCGATCCCGCACTAGCTATTCTACGTGGAGTCGCTCAGGCTCAAGATGAGATTAACCAGAATGGTGGAATTAATGGGGTAATGCTCCGGATTGTCATTGTTAACGATGATAATGACGAAGAAATTGCTAGAGAAATTGCATCTACTCTTGCTAAAGATTCAGAAATCCTTGGTGTGGTTGGTCATTTTTCCAGCGGAGTAACTTTAGCTACGCGAGAGATTTACGATACTCGACAACTGCCCTCGATTTCTGCCACCAGTACTTCGATTGATCTCTCTAACAAAACAGCTGGTAATACTGCGGGCTATGGGTTTCGAGTTGTCCCCAATGATGGCATTGCTGCTAGAGCGCTGGCAGATTACATGACTGAGACGCTGAACAAGAAACAGGTTGCAGTTTTTTATGAGCAAGGAAGTTCCTATAGCGAATCACTGAAGAAAGAATTTACACTTTCTGTCTCTCAGGGAGGCGGAGAGGTTGTTGGCGAGTTTGATGTCAGCGAATCTGGTTTTAATGCTGAAAATGGCGTTGAGCAAGCGATCGAGAATGGAGCAGAAGTTTTGATGCTAGCGCCTTCTAGTAGCCAGCTCCCCTCAGTTGAAAAGACAATACTGATTGTTCAGGCAAACAATCGGCGTTTGTCGCTGTTAGGAGGGGATTCTATTTACATTTCGCCTAAAATTTTAGAGGATGCTGGGGAGCAGGCTTCGGGTATGGTAGTTGCCGTTTATTGGGATATCGACGCTGATCAGAAGTCTGATTTTCCTGAGCGATCTGCTCGCCTTTGGGGTGGAGCAGAGGTTAACTGGATTACAGCAATGGCGTATGATGCAACGCAAGCCTTTATTAGTGCAATGAAACTGAATACTGATGTGACCCGTGTCAACATTCAGGAAACCCTATCTAGTGATAATTTCTCTGTAACGGGTGCTTCTGGAACTGTTCGTTTTTTGCCTAATGGCGATCGAAATGGTAAGGCACAGCTAGTAGAAGTTCAGCCTAAACCTAACTCCAGATTTGGTTACGACTTTGTTCCGATTCCTTAAGGATCCTTATAAAATTAAAAAACGTAACGTTTTTTAATTTTATAAGGATTCTGCATGCGTTTCAAGCTTTTCCAACTTTATAGAATCCATTTGAGATCTTTTGAAAAACTGTTGCTGCGAAAGGGTTTCAGGAAAATAGTAAATTCCCTGGAACCCTTATCCGACAAGAATAGTAGGATAGATATCAAATAGGTTCTATAAGTAGTGATTAAAAGAGACGAGCAATGGAAGGGAAGGATGGATTAGAACAGGAAGGTCAAGAAGTCTTGTCAGCGGGTAGCAACGATGAGTACCTAAGTACCGTCAGCCAGGAACAGAAAAATCTTGACGATACAGATGAGGAAGCTAATAGTGACTCTCCGAATCGGACACGACATCGAAGAACTCAGCGCGATTTTCCGGCCGCACCTTTTCAGGAAGCATTAGAGTTAGCAGTAACTATTCAGAAGCACGCATCAGGTCAAAAAATACGTAGGCTTACACTGTTCGAGCTAATGGGGCGATCGGCAGAGAGTAGCACAAGCCGTCAGTTAGTTACTAATTCTAATAAATATGGTCTTACAACTGGTGGCTACAAAGCTGAACATCTTGAACTTACACCTGATGGATATACAGCTACAGCGGACGATGTGTCTGAACGTGAAAAAATTCGAGCACGCTTTAAACTAGCCATAGAACGAATTACACCATTTAAGAAGCTGCACGATCGTTATGTTGATAATCGATTACCAGCAAAAAATGTGATGGTTGATTTCCTAAAAGATGACGGAATGAATTCTGATGCAGTATCTGAGTGTGTTGAAACGTTCCTTTTAAATGCAAAGTTTGTTGGTATTTTACAAAATATAGCTGGTGCTGAACGTTTGGTGTCGTTGGATCATGTTCTTGATCAAGCGCCCACTGCATCTCGTTCAAGTTTACCTGCTTCTCCAAAGGTATTACCGGAATCAGTTAACCATAATGATGACACATCAAATAACTTTATTTCTTCATCTTCAAAACCTTCTGAAGATCCCCTAAGCAATGTTTGCTTTTACATTACACCGATTGGGTCAGAAGGGTCAGAGTCGCGTATGCATTCGGATCTCTTTCTGGGTTCCATTGTTGAGCCAGCACTCGAAGAATTTGGCTTGAAAGTAGTGCGCGGAGACCGGATTGAAGATACTGGAATGATTACACGACAAGAAGTACAGTATGTAATGCGCGCACGTCTTGTAATTGCTGACCTGTCTTTTCATAACCCTAACGTATTCTACGAATTAGCACTTCGCCATGCCTCTGGGCTTCCGACAGTACAAATCATAAGAGCTTGTGATCAAGTCCCCTTTGATGTTGGTCAAATGCGTACAGTGCGAATTGATACAACAAGTATTTACACTTTAGTACCTCAGCTAGAAGTGTACCGCGCAGAGATTGCGAACCAAGTACGACGTGCTTTAGAAAATTCAGAGGTAGCTGATAACCCCTATACTGCATTTTACAACACAAAAACAGTACCGAAAGTATGAGGCTCTTTCATCACAGCTGGAATGGGCATTATTAGCTGCGTAGGATGGGTACGTTTTGCTTTGCGTATCCTATTGGAGTAGTGGGCGATCGCCTGTTACTACGTCATGTACATCAAGGATTGGCGGGCAGCGGCACAACCAGAAGCAAAATTGTGATCAAGAACGTAATCAAATAAGGCAAGTTTGCCCAGGATTTGAGGGTGCTGGGAAGCTGTCCGAGGAATTTGGTTGAGTTGTCGGGTTTGAGAAAATTTCCTTTCACTTTCTCGATCCATTCTTGATCGTCAGGAATGATATACCCACTCAAAATTCGGGCTAATCGATTAAAGTTATCGCGGAACTTCCGCTCTAGATACAAGTAGTAAACATCCAGAACTCCGAATAGTGCAAACGCAACAAATGCCAGCACAAACAAAGCTGCACTGTGATTGGTAAACCCAAAGCCTGCGATCGCTGCCCAAACGGTGATGCCAACTTTTTTGACTTCTAACGAGTTGTTTGCCATACGTGCGATCGCACCTTGCAACATCTCGGCTTGTTTAATTAAATAGTCCTTATTCTGTTCAACCCACTCTAAAACGTTGGTTGGCATAGTTTTGATATAAATGATAATTGCCCAACTTTAGAATTTTAGTCCGTATTTTTGAAGAGTATCTTGAGCAGCTTAAAGTAGCCAATTTGACAAGCCGAATACTCACAAGACTCTAAATACTGAAACGGATGCCATTCATTTTTGCCGATCGATTCCATGTAGGTGCCATCTTGCTGCGCCACATCAGGTTCTATGCCCGTCACATCCGCATAGTAGAGATAGCAGATCTCATTCACCTGAGTGCCCACAATATACTGACCCAGCGGCAAAACCTCAACCTGATAGCCCGTCTCCTCATAAACCTCTCGTTTAGCCGCTGCTTCTGGCGATTCTCCTTCCTCTAACGCCCCTGTAACCGGACAGGGAAATAGCCTGAACTTTCCATCCACCTCTTGGTTATCAATACAAAGATGCTGCTGACGAATTAACACCTCACACTGTTCAGGATTTTCGCTACCTTTTCTGAGCAGAAACACGGCAACAGAGTCTTTACCTTCGCGCTCTAAATACTGAAATCCTCCAGGTGATTCCTTAACCGCAATCCACTCAGTACTAAAGATAACTCTATCTACATCCATTGCCTGCGTTCCCATGATTCCTCACTGGACTTAGATTACATCAGCAAGCACGCAATCGCACTTTACCCCTTGAGCAACACCCCTTGAGCGGCGATCGCAACGTTTCACCCTTTAAACTCGGAATATGGAGCGGCGATCGCAACGTTTTAACCTTTAAACCCGAAATATGGAGCGGCGATCGCAATCTTCCAACCTTTGAACCCGAAATATGGAGAGGCGATCGCAACGATTCAACCTTTAAACTCGAAATATGGAGAGGCGATCGCAATCTTCCAACCTTTGAACTCGGAATATGGAGAGGCGATCGCAACGATTCAACCTTGGAACTTGGGAATTGGAGGGGCGATCGCAACGATTCACCCTTGGAATTTGAAATATGAAGGGGCGATCGCAACAATTCACCCTTTGGACTTGGAATATGGAATGGCGATCGCAATCTTCTAACTTTGAAACTGGAATGTTGAGAGGCGATCGCAGAATAAGTCAGCAAACGGTTACTCACCCGCAGCCTGGAGGACAGTTGCATACAGTTGAGGATTAACTCGAAAATCGGCTTGTTCAATCAACTGATCCATTACAGGTTTAACGGCTGGAATCAACCCCTTCTGTTTAGCCTGCAACAGCACACCCAGCAAACCAGTAACATTGACCCCATAACTGACAGCCAATGCTCTACCCCGACGCTCATCTATTAAGAGCAGGTCTGCTTCCAGTTCCAATGCCAAAACGATTGCCTCGATTTCACCCAGATCGACTGCATCCTGGCTGGTTTGAAGCTCTAAAACCCTTTGGACATTTGCAACGGTCTGAGTTTGAATCCAGGAATAGGTTTGAACTTCGATCGCCCCAGGGACGACTTTTCCTACAGCCACCATTTCGTTATAAACGGCAACAGGAATAACGATAGTTGTATAAAGTTGGTGCAACAAATTCAACTGACCGATCGCCGCAAGGTTAGTAACAGGCGAGGTATCGCTGACAACGATCACAGTAATCCTAACGACTGTAGCGTTTTAATATCTGATTGAAAATCTTCTACATCATAGTTGATGCAAAGTCCTCGTTTCGCCAGTTCATGTTGAAATTCAAGCACTGTTAGCCCAGTCCAAGCGCGAACTTTGCCACTACTGATTTTTTCTTGCTTGTACAGCATCAGGGCAATTTCTAACTTCAATTCATCCTCAGTCATTCGAGTTGCCTGGAGGATATCATCCGGAATGACGACGCTCATCGGTCTCTGTTTGAAAAAATTAGCTATTTTGATCACAAGAATAAACGATCCAAGCATAAACCGTAGTAACTTTGGTACGGTTTGAGTAACAGGGCAATTACCGCATAGGATAGCGATCGCTTATTTCCCCTCAGACGTTAAGTTCAAGAATCTGGAGATTTAAGGCTTGGGAGTTGAAAGGGCGATCGCCTAAATGCAGGGCAAATTTATGTAAAGAATAGACAAGCGATCCCCGGCTCAAAATTCCTGTGCCATGCTCGGAGTTAGCATCTAGAATTTCATGGGAAGATGAATTTAGGGCAGAACGATCCCCACTTTGTGGGGGTTAATCTATTGCCCATGTCTATATGCATCGCCCGACATTACATCGCAGGCTATCATCATGGCTACTCAAGACATCTTGACACTTGCCAGAGCAGGAAACCCTCAGGTTATCGCGGCTCTAATTAATCGATTGACCAAACCAAAGGGGATCAACACCAAGGT
The DNA here is from genome assembly GCF_055793305.1 of Calyptranema fuscum S582. Taxonomy (NCBI): domain Bacteria; kingdom Bacillati; phylum Cyanobacteriota; class Cyanophyceae; order Oculatellales; family Oculatellaceae; genus Calyptranema; species Calyptranema fuscum. Next base: position 8,086 of record NZ_JBSLYH010000072.1, on the reverse strand, counting down.
TACTAAGCAAGAGCAATGTCTGCATGTTTTGGTGGAGGCTGACCAGGCCTTAAATCAAGCGGCGATGGTTAAATTAATTCATAAATGCATTCAAAACCTAAAAGTTGAAACGGTCGATACGCTTAAAATTTATGGTCGTCAGGCAGGTCAGAAGGAAATCGCCTGGAGCCAAAATATATCCCTGACCCTTGCCGCCGATAGTACTCAAGCGGAAGCCGCAGACCATCCGCTTTCTAGCGAAGATATTGAACCCGAATCAACAACGGTTGCACCCGACCCCATGGAGCACTTACCCGCAGAAGACACCTCAGAATCCCTACAGGGTTCCTTCGATGCTGAGGGTGAATCTGAACTAGATTCGCCAGAAGAGCCAGAGGCGATCGCACTTCCAGAAGAAACTGACGCGATCGCACCTACCTCCCTGGACGATGAAACAGATTTGTCAGAGGACACTGATGTAATCGCCGCTATAAAAACTTTTCTGCCAGAAGATAACCCTTTCTCAGAATCAGATCTCGACCTCCCAGAGGTAACCGAGGCGATCGCGCCTAGTTCTTTAGATGATGAAACAGATTTGCCCGAAGAATCAGAGGCGATCGCCGCTACAGATAACTCTCTACTAGCAGAACAGGCTTTCACAGAATTAGATCTTGATCTTCCAGAAGAACCAGAAGAACCAGCTGTCCTGGAATTAGATCTTGATCTTCTAGAAGAACCGGAGGCAACAGAGGCGATCGCACCCAGTTCTCTGGAAGCTGAGATAGATTTTCTGGAGGAACCAGAGGCGATCGCCGCTACAGATAACTCTCTACCAGAAGAACAGGCTTTCACTGAATTAGATCTTGACCTCCCGGAAAACCCAGAAGAACCAGCTGTCCTGGAATTAGATCTTGATTTTCTAGAAGAACCGGAGACAACAGAGGCGATCGCACCTACCGATAACTCTCTACTAGAAGAACAAGCTGACACAGAATTAGATCTTGACCTCCCGGAAGAACCAGAAGAACCAGCTGTCCTGGAATTAGATCTTGATTTTCTAGAAGAACCGGAGACAACAGAGGCGATCGCACCTACCGATACTTTGCTATCAGAGGAACAAGCTGTCACTGAATTAGATCTTGACCTCCCGGAAAAACCAGAAGAACATGCTGTCCTGGAATTAGATCTCGATCTCCCGGATGAACCAGAAGAACCAGCTGTCCTGGAATTAGATCTCGATCTTCCAGATGAACCGGAGGCGATCGCCGCTACAGATGACTCTCTAGCAGAAGAACAGGCTGTCACTGAATTAGATCTTGATCTTCCAGAAGAACCAGAAGAACCAGCTGTCCTGGAATTAGATCTTGATTTTCTAGAAGAACCAGAGGCGATCGCACCTACCGATAACTCTCTACTAGAAGAACAAGCTGACACAGAATTAGATCTTGATCTTCCAGAAGAACCAGAAGAACCAGCTGTCCTGGAATTAGATCTTGATTTTCTAGAAGAACCGGAGGCAACAGAGGCGATCGCACCCAGTTCTCTGGAAGCTGAGATAGATTTTCTGGAGGAACCAGAGGCGATCGCCGCTACAGATGACTCTCTATCAGAGGAACAAGCTGTCACTGAATTAGATCTTGATCTTCCAGAAGAACCAGAAGAACCAGCTGTCCTGGAACTAGATCTTGATTTTCTAGAAGAACCGGAAGCAACAGAGGCGATCGCCGCTACAGATAACTCTCTATCAGAAGAACAGGCTGTCACCGAATTAGATCTTGACCTCCCAGAAGAACCAGAAGAAGCTGCCCTGGAATTAGATCTTGATTTTCTAGAAGAACCGGAGGCAACAGAGGCGATCGCACCTAGTATTCTGGACGATGAGGTAGACTTGCCTGAGGAATCAGAGGCGATCGCACCTACCGACCATTCACTACTAGAAGAACAGGCTTTCACAGAATTAGATCTTGATCTCCCGGAAGAACCAGCTGTCCTGGAATTAGATCTTGACCTCCCAGAAGAACCAGAAGAACCAGCTGTCCTGGAATTAGATCTTGATCTTCTAGAAGAACCGGAGGCGATCGCTGACACAGACAATTCACTACTAGAAGAACAAGCTGTCACAGAATTAGATCTTGATCTCCCGGATGAACCAGAAGAAGCTGTCCTGGAATTAGATCTTGATCTTCCAGAAGAAACGGAGGCAGCAGAGGCGATCGCACCTAGTTCTCTGGAAGCTGAGATAGATTTTCTGGAGGAACCGGAGGCGATCGCTGATACAGACAATTCTTTGCTAGAGGAACAGGCTGTCACTGAATTAGATCTTGACCTCCCGGAAGAACCAGAAGAACAAGCTGTCCTGGAATTAGATCTTGATTTTCTGGAGGAACCGGAGGCAACAGAGGCGATCGCACCCAATTCTCTGGAAGCTGAGATAGATTTTCTGGGGGAACCAAGGGCGATCGCTGATACAGACAATTCTTTGCTAGAGGAACAGGCTGTCACTGAATTAGATCTTGACCTCCCGGAAGAACCAGAAGAACAAGCTGTCCTGGAATTAGATCTTGATCTTCTAGAAGAACCGGAGGCAACAGAGGCGATCGCACCTACCGACGATGCACTACTAGAAGAACAGGCTGTCACAGAATTAGATCTTGAGGCATCCGATGATGAAGAATTAACCGACGAAATTGTTTCGAACCCTGCACTTTTTCAAGGGGATCAAGTATCCTCATATAGTCAACCTGAGAGAGAGCCTCAGTTGGCAACAGTCGCTCCGACTGATTGGTACGAACCCACTTCAGAGGTTGATTTCGTGAGTTCTGAAAACATCACTCCGGGTATCGAAGCATTCGTAGAAACCACCCCTGCGGCTATTGCCGTTCAGAGTTTGCAGCCAGACGACTTGCCATCGTTTGATGACGATGACTCAGACCCCGAAGTCTCACAGCTGTTGCAGCGTCCTGAAGCTGCCATTTTAATTATCTTTGCCCTGCTTGTAGCATTGTGGGATGTCTATCTAGAACTGGTCGAAGATCCAGAAGTCAACCGTCCTCTCTCAAGTCGAGAACTGGCACGCCGATTGGGGGTTTATAACAGCACCATCCGTCGCCGGAAAGAGCGCGAAGACTTTACTCAGTGGTCACAAATGCTCGACCCGGATGGCATCGCCTGGAGCTATCAAGCAGGATTTTTTGTCCCGATCTTGTCCTGATTTGGGGGGAAGACGCTCCGCCACAAAAAGAAGAGGGCTAATTTCAATACTCATGCCCAGTAATCTGCTCGTTTATCTGAAACCGACAGGTGCGATCGCATTGGGAGGATTATAAATGCAGTAGCGATTTCGTCCTGCCCGCTTTGCCTGATACAAAGCTTGATCGGCTTGTGTAATCGGCACATCCCATGAAATATTAGCTTGTGGCGTCATACAAAAAATCCCCAAGCTGAGGGTAATGCGATTGCTAACGGGAGATTGCAAATGGACTAAATTTAGCCTGTGAATTTCTACCATAATGGCATTCGCCAGCTTGATAGCTCCCTTCAAAGGAGTGTATGGCAACACGACAACAAACTCTTCCCCGCCATAGCGAGCCACCAGATCGATAGGTCGATTCAAAACCCGCTGAATGCCTTGAGCAATCGCTTGCAAACAATTATCTCCTGCCTGATGCCCGTAGTAGTCGTTATAAAGTTTGAAGTGATCGACATCAATCAAGATTAAAGACAGGGGTTGACGCTGTTGCATTAAAAGCTGCCATTGTTGCTGCCAGTAATCATCAAAGTGACGGCGATTGGCAATCAAGGTGAGGCTATCCAGCACTACCAGGCGATGTAATTCTTGATTAGCCTTTGCCAGAGCAGCCGTGCGTTCTGCAATTTTGCCTTCTAAGGTATGCGCATAGTTTTCTAGTTGCTGTTGGACATGTTGTAACTGCTCTAACGTCTGTTCTAATTCAATCCGTTGTTGCTGGATGATTTGGATGTCGCGATACGATCGCAGTGCTGAAATAACGCTGGTTAGCAGTTTTTGCCGGGTTAATTCAACTTTAAGTTTATAGTCATTGATATCGTAATTGAGAATGATTGCTTCTTCTGGTGCTTCACCCGGATGCCCGGTGCGTAAAATGATGCGAACTTGATGATTGTTCAGTTCCTCGCGGATGTATTGGATCACTTGCAGACCCGCATCATGGGTTTCCATGACCACATCCAGCAAAATTAAAGCGGCATCAGGATGATCGCAAGTAATCAAGCATTTGCCTTCTGCTGCTGAATAGGCAGAGAAAAAAGTGACGGGTTTTCCTTCAAACATCAAGTTTTTAAGCGCCAGTCGAGTGGCTCGATGCACATCGGGTTCATCGTCTACAATAATGACCTTCCACGTCTCCGAAAATGAATTTTGCTCCAGGTTTACGGCTTCATCCCGAACCTCCAGTGAATCATCCAGTAAAACAATGAAATCATCATCGTTTCCGTCGTCAGATATAAAGTCTTGCTGTCGATTAAAAGTAATCATGACGGGTTTCACGGGTTGATTTGAGGTGAATTTAAGACCCAAATGGGAGATTGATAGCTGGTACCCGAAGGGTACCAACCATCAATCTCCCATCCGATCTAAGGACAGATGCATCGCGGAAGTAGAATACTGAACTGCGTTCCTTTACCAATATCGCTTTCAATATCCATCCTTCCCTGCAATTTTTGGGTGGTGAGGTTGTAAGCAATGTGCAATCCTAACCCTGTGCCACCCTTCTCACGAGCCGTCGTAAAAAAGGGTTCAAAGACTTTACCCAAGATCGCTTTGGCGATTCCCATGCCATCATCTCCGTAGTGAATCAGAACATGCTCGTTTTGTTGGGTTACGTCAAACCACAGCGTTCCAACTTCATGGGGTAAGTAAGCGTGAGTTAAGGAATTAGTCACTAAGTTAGTGGCAATCTGGGCTAATGCCCCCGGATAGCTATCAATCTCGATGGCATCATCTCCTTTTACGACGACGGTATGAAAGGTTTGTCTGAATTGGGGTGAAAGACTGATGACGACTTCTTCCAGGTATGGTTTCACCCGAAAGCTACGTTTTTCCAGGCTTGATTGATCGACCGCAACTTGTTTGAAACTTTGAACTAATTCTCCAGCTCGATTGAGATTGCTCAGAATTAGACTGGCGCTTTCGTGGGCAATTTCAACGTAGTTATTTAAAAGCGATCGCCTTACTTGTCCCGATTTAAATTCAGCTAATAAAACTTGGGTTTCATCCATCAGGGTCGAAGCGAGGGTAATGCTAGTCCCTACGGGAGTGCTAATTTCATGGGCAACCCCTGCCACCAAACTACCCAGAGCTGCCATGGTGCCGACCTCAACCAGTTGACTTTGCATGCGGCTGAGCTCATTAAAAGCCTGTTCTAAATCGGCACCTTTTTTTTCTAAAATAGTTTGAGATTCTCGCAATTCATAAATCACCTGTTTTAGCAACGATTCTTTATTACGATTGGTTGCTTCTAAGCGAGCGCGATCGGCTTCTGAGCGAGCTAATTTTCTGCTCAAAATCCGAATTTCTTTCTGCATTTTTTTGATTTCAACGTCGTAGTGTTCGGGTTGCATAGCAGATTACCGACTACCAATGAGTAACGTGACAAACGTCGTGTTATGAAAAAACGTTTGCCCATTTTCTCGCAGCGGCGCAATTTCTCCGTAGGTGTAAAAGCCACAACTGGGGATGGATGGATGCAAACTGTGGGCGATCGCCTGGTATTCTTCCTGCGCCCGAGTGCCCAAAATCTGTCGTCGCCAGGCACAGGAAAAAAACAGCGCTGCCGCTGGCGTTTCTCCGGGATAACTGTTGCACGCCGTGTCAAAGGCGGTTTGCGAAGCAACAATAATATCTTCCAGTTCAGTATCGGTAATCTGAACCACCGAATGCTCCGGCACATCTCCCGAAACGGTAATGCTACCCAACGCAGAATCAGACCCGATTGCCCCACGCAAGAAAAAATTGTCTTCTTTAGGCGGAAAAACGGCTAACGGATACACGGCATCGGGTTCAGAATCGTTGAGGTAATAGTGATAAAAATGCAGGGCAGGTTTCTGATCAATTTCATAGATGACATTGTGGTTGACCCTGGTAATGAGGCTGCGTTTACCAATCGGGTGCCAGCCACCGGCGATGCCATAGGAAAACAAAAGTTGCCCTGCAAATAACAAAAAGGGCACCGCATCACTGAGTACTTCTGTTTTATAAAACTGATAGGTTTGCTGATAGCGCCATTGGTCAGCAGTAGCTCCCCCAAAAATTGGGACGTGCTCCAATCCTTGCTCTAAGCCCTGCAAGATCGAGACGGTGCTGGTGGTGAGGCTTTCGGGCAGAGTAATACAAAACTTGAGCGGAGAGCTGAGCTGTTGTTTTGCCAGTTCAGCCGCCCGACGGGCGATCGCCGTTGGATTTCGGGAAACATTGCGCCCAACAGACGCTCGAATTTCAATCTCATCTGAGCAAAACAAGATCAATGTCAACGAATCTTGCTGAAATCCTAAGACGGAGGAAATTTCGCCATCAGTCGTCCCACCGATCAATTCCAGACCGGGAAAAGCAGCATTGATGCGTTGCAGTATAAAGGCATGATCAAAATCGAGGGCAGAAAAAAGTAGCCCAGCTTGCGGCATGGTTCCGGCTAGAGAAGTCCGGCATTGCTCCAGAATCTCATCAACGGCTTCGCTGGAATCAGGATCATTGCTATGACCTACGGCTATTTTTAACATGACAACAGATCGATAAGTTTGTATGCCTCAAATTCGTACTCTAAAGAGAAAATGTGAAAATCTTGTGAATGGTTCGCACAAAGCCAGGTAAACTCCAGTAAAGCATCCCTATCCCTGTTGATATTAGGTTCCACGTCGTTCCACACCGACCTATAACAACCGCCGAGACGGTTAAATCAGAAGCTTGTGCGAGAACCCGCGCGGAGCGCGGGTTCTCGCACAACCGTTGTCCTCATCAATCCTTCGGTGTATACCGATGGCGGCTCGATCAAAGTAAGTTCAACGGATCGACATCGATGGTGAGGCTGACGGACTCAGGGATTTGCGATCGCAATTGCATCAGATCGGGTAAGGTCGTGCAATTCGGCGAAACTTTGAGCAACAGATGCCACCGATAGCGACGGGCAACCCGCATAATAGTTGCGGGCGACGGACCCAGCAGTTCAAACTCAGCAGACTGATGGGCATTGAGCAAGTCTGCTAACGATTCGGCAGTGTGTCGCACCAGATCAAGATTTGCCCCACTCAACCGCAACAAAATAATGTTGCCAAACGGCGGATACCCCAGTGCCAGCCGTTGTTCTTGTTCTGCCTGGGCAAAGGCGGCATAGTCTTGCTGTTGCACGGCTTCAATCACGGGATGTTGAGGCGAATAGGTTTGCAAAATCACCTGCCCTGGTTCATCTCCGCGTCCGGCACGCCCTGCCACCTGGGTCAAAATCTGGAAGGTGCGTTCGCTGGCGCGAAAATCGGGCAGATGCAACACCCCATCCGCCGCAACAATGCCAACCAAGGTAACCTGAGGCAGATCAATGCCTTTGGTCAGCATTTGCGTTCCCACCAGCAGATCGGCGTCGCCTTGAGCAAAGCGGCTGAGCAAGGCACGATGGGCACCTTTTGTACGCGTCGTATCACTGTCAAACCGGATGCAGCGGATATCAGGAAACTGCTGAGCCAGGTCTTGCACGACCCGCTGGGTGCCACTGCCAAAGTGTTTCAGGTAAGGAGAACCACAGGCAGGGCAATGAGACGGTTGCGATCGCCCATAGCCACAATAATGACAGCGCAAGTAGCCCTCTTTGTGGTCTTGGGGCTGGTGATAGGTGAGGGAGATATCACAATGGGGGCATTCCATAGCGATACCGCAACTGCGACAGGAGACAAAGGTGCTATGCCCCCGTCGGGGAATAAATAAAATGCCTTTGGAGCCTGTGGTGTGCAGGGTTTCGATGGCAGCGTGCAGGGAACGGCTGAAGATGGAGCGATTGCCCTGCTGAAGTTCCAACCGCATATCGACGACTTGAATCGGTGGCAACGGTCGGGCGTGAACTCGTTGGGGTAGGGAGAGATAGAG
>NZ_JBSLYH010000071.1:0-30385 GCF_055793305.1 Calyptranema fuscum S582 | reverse complement strand
CTACCACCGATTTGAACTGGAAGATTCAAATCGGCGGGTAGGTCTTTATGATGGGACTTGCGCTGATCTTTGACAAATCCGGAGAGGCGTATAGCTTGTTCACTTTGAACTGTGGAGATTTCCCAAGGAAACCTCCACAGTTCAAAGTTTTTAGTAGTTCTAGGTTCAATCAATCGGACGCCAATCGCCAGAGTTGATAAAGGGTGCCCAGAAATAAGGATGAGCGGTCGCATCATTACTCAGCATCGCTAATTGCACCTGCCGCAGGGCTTCACTGCGTCCCATCCCCGATCGCAAATTTTCGTAGTATTGCACCATCAGATCGCGGGTGGTGTCATCTTGCACTTGCCACAAGCTGATCAGTTGACTTTCAGAACCTGCTAACACCAGTGCTCGGCGCAATCCGTACACGCCTTCTCCTACGGAGAGATCGCCCAAACCTGTTTCACAGGCAGATAATACTACCAGTTGTGTGCCCAATAAATTGAGACTGCTGACTTCTAAAGCACTGACAATGCCATCTTCCCCGGTGCCACTTTCTCCGACCTTCAACCCCGATAACACCAGACCAGACCGCAACAGCGGATTTTCAATCGGCACCACTTCAGTTGGGTCAACGGGTTCAAAGAAGCCATGCGTGGCAATATGCAAAAAGCTAGGACGATTCACCTGTTTGAGGGCTGCTTCGGTTGCGGCTATTCCTTGTAGATTAGACACATGGGGAAATTGTGCTTGCGGAAACTGTGCCGCGATGGCATTGGCTTCTTGCGCTGTGCCTTCGAGTGCTGTCCAATTTCGTTGTCTCAGATCGGCATAGCGTGTTGGAGATTGAGCAACACCAGGATCTCCAGGTCGTTCAAAGATCGGATTGGCTAGCAGCACTGGATCGGTTTGGGGATTAACGGCGGTTTGCAATCGCAACAGATCTCTGCCAGAGGTGAGATAGGTGAGGGTATAGTTCTCAACCAAATAGTGTCCGGCTTCATCTACTAATGCTTCAAAGGGAATCAGGTTGAATGCACCATCAGGAGAGATCAGCAGGTGAGTTGTATCCCCTAATCGCGCTCGAATTGGAGCCATGACCTGCTCATCCAGTGCCCGTGATGCTTCTTTGACTTCATCCAGAGTGAAACCAGGATTACGGAGTGCCAGCTGCAAGTCTGCAATCAGAGGGTCAATCTCAGCGACAGACCCCAGGTCGATGCCGACGATTTGTCCATCCGATTGTAAGACATACACAGCATAGTGATAGGCTCCGAAACGTTCGTTGCTGGCTGCGTTAGGGTCTACAACTCGATAGCGCACCAGTTCAACTAGAGCTGTTTGAGCAGGGAGCAGAGTTTGAATAGTCGGTAGATCAATGGGCTGATTGAGTACCTGGAACTGACTACTGCGGCGGGACAGTTGATCTTCGAGCTGTTGAATTTGGGATTCGAGGTCAGCAACTCGACTGCGATACTGCTCAAGGGGCAGAGATTCGGGACGGTTGAAGACCAGCATGGAAAGTTGTGTTTGTTTTGTATTCAGCTCGTTGAGCAGCACTTGACTATCGGGGTCGAGTTGCTCTCGCAGAATTTGCTGGCTATTGGTGAACAGATCCAGAATTCGTCCTTTGCGTTGCAGGATGGTGGTGAGTGCAAGTTGAGCGGCGACTGGAGAGTCTGGTAGCGCTTGGAGGTGTAGCGAAATGGTCGCTTCTGTTGTCCCTGTGAAGGTAGAGAGGAAATTGCGCTTGTAAGCTTCAGAACCACCAATGAGGTTGAGATTAAGGTTGATTTCTTCAACAGACAGGCTTTGCTGCAAAAGATTGAGGGTTGCGGGAAGCCTATTTTGTGCCCATGAGAGTGATGCCAAGTTGGTGAGGCTATCTGCCACATCGGGATGATTTTCCCCTAGAGCGTGTTCTCGGATGGCGATCGCTCGCCTGTAGAGCGGTTCAGCCTGAGCGTAATTACCTTGAGCTTGGTAGAGTGATGCCAGGTTGTTGAGATTAGTGGCAATATCAGGATGATCGGCTCCCAGTGCTTGTTCGACAATGCTAAGCGATCGCTGCAAAAGCGGTTCAGCTAGGGCATAATTGCCTTCTTCTACATAGAGCGATGCTAAATTGCTGAGGCTGCTGGCAACACTGGCATGGTTTTCTCCGAACGCTCGTTCTTGAATAGCGATCGCACGCTGGTAGAGGGATTCTGCTTGGGTATAGTTACCTTGGTATTGGTAGAGCAATGCCAGGTTGTTGAAACTGGTGGCAACCAGGGGATAGTTTTCCCCTAGCCCTTGTTCGAGGATAGCGATCGCTCGTTGAAAGAGGGGTTCTGCCTGGGCGTAGTTACCTTGTGCTAAATAGAGTCTTGCTAAATTGTTGAAGCTGTTAGCAACACTGGGGTGATTCTCCCCCAACGCTCGTTCAAATATCGTGATTGAGCGCTGATACAGGGGTTCTGCTTGGGCGTAGTTGCCCTGTGCTAGATAGAGTCCTGCTAGGTTGTTAAGGCTATTGGCAACACTGGGGTGATTTTCCCCTAATGCATGTTCAAATATCGTGATTGAGCGCTGATACAAGGGTTCCGCCTGGGCGTAGTTACCCTGTTCTCGATATGACCCTGCCAGGTTGTTGAGGCTGATTGCCACATCGGGGTGATTGTCCCCGAATGTTTCTCGAATAGCAAGCGATCGCTGATACAGGGATTCTGCTTGGGTATAGTTACCTTGGGCTTGGTATAGCTCTGCCAGGTTGTTGAGGCTAGTAGCTACATCGGGATGATTTTCTCCGAATGCTTGTTCAAGGATCGTAAGCGATCGCAGATATAAGGGTTCTGCCTGGGCATAGTTACCCTGTGCTTGGTATAGTGCTGCCAGGTTGTTAAGATTGGTAGCAAAACTGGGATGATTTGCGCCGAACGCTTGTTCTTGAATAGCGATCACTCGCTGAAACAGAGCTTCTGCTTGAGCATAGTTGCCCTGATCCTGGTATAAGACTGCCAGATTGTTGAGGCTGACAGCAACATTGGGGTGATTTGCTCCTAACGCTTGTTCGATGATGCCAAGCGATCGCTGAAACAGAGCTTCTGCTTGAGTGTAGTTACCTTGTGCTTGATAGAGCAGCGCCAAGTTATTCAGGTTAATGGCAACGAGGGGATGATTCGCTCCTAACGCTTGTTCTCGGATGGCAAGCGATCGTTCTGATATCGGAATGGCTTCGTCATAACGTCCAGCTTGGTAGAGATCAACTGCTTGCTGATAGAGTTGCGCTGCTTCTGCTAATCCTCGGTCTGTTTCCACGGCACCTCGTCGCTCTAACCTGTAGCTACCAGTTTCACCAGCCCCGTAGGTGCTTGCAAGAATGGTATAGGTACCTGTTGTGGGTAGAGTGATGACAATCCTGGAATTTGTGCCAGAAGTCCCATCGTCGTTTTCAGCGATGACTTCACCATCAGGACTTTTCAAGATCAGATAGGTATCAAACTCCTCACTACTGAGTTCAATAACAATTTCTTCTCCAGCCCTTCCCTCAAAGGTATGCCCCTGATAGTAGCTACCGTCTTGCAAAGTGGGACTGTTGGCATCTAAATGACCAGTAATGGTTGTAGACGCTGTAGCCTCTGTTGCGGTTGCTTGAGCAATCTGGAATGGGTTCTCTGATCGGATTGGTGGAGAAACTGTTGAAGCGGCAGTTGCTGGAGTGATGAGCCACCATCCGCTGAGCAAGCCTGGAACGATGCTGAGGTGGAGGATCTGACTCAATAACCGATGGCGATTCATGGTGAACTCCTCAGCATCTATCGTTTTCGATTCTGTTGACTATCTTTGTCTACACGAGCCGAAATCTTCATTCAGGAAAATTTTTATCTTTAGGGAGTAATGCTTGATTGTTCCGACTCCGATTCTTTTGCCCAAGGATGCGACTCAGTAACCAACAGCGATTCATGATGAATTCCTCAAGGGTAGGTGGCAAACCATTCAGGGGGTGACGCTCTGTGGCGCTGACTGTGACTCTGGCAAATGAGTAGGGAGAGTCATAACTGGGTAAATAAGGTCAATAGCTATTGAGGTGAAATGGGTCGCCAATCGCCGGAGTTAATGAAGGGTGCCCAGTAATAGGGATGGGCGGTTGCGTCATTACTCAGCATGGCTAATTGCACCTGACGCAAGGCTTCACTACGTCCCATGCCCGATAGCAGGTTTTGATAGTATGCCGTCATCAAATCTCGGGTGGTGTCATCCTGCACTCGCCACAGGCTGATCAGTTGGCTCTGTGAGCCTGCCAGCACTAATGCCCGTCGTAAGCCATACACTCCCTCGCCTAGTGAGAGATCTCCCAATCCCGTCTCGCAGGCTGATAGCACCACCAGTTGCGTGCCTAACAGATTCAGACTGCTGACATCTAGGGCACTGACGATGCCATCTTCTCCGGTGCCACTTTGCCCAACGTTGACGCCTGACAATACCAGCCCAGACCGCAGCAGTGGATTGTCTGTTAATACCACCTCTTGCGAGTCACTGGATTCAAAGAAGCCATGGGTGGCAATGTGCAGGATGCGAGGACGATTCACTTGCCGCAAGGCGGCTTCTGTAGCCGATTGTCCTTGTAAATTTGGGATTTGGGAGAGGGGCAGGCGCAGGGTTTGGGACAGTTGAGCGGCAATATCATCTGCCTCTTCAGCGGTTGCCAGTAATGGAGACCAAGCGCGTTGCCGCAGGTCAATAAAGCGGGTGGCAGTTTGAGCGACATCTAAACTGCCAGGGCGTTCAAAGATGGGGTTCGCCAAAAGAACCGGATTGGTTTGAGGTGTGGCGGTGGCTTGTGCCTGGAACCGCAGCAGGTCTCGACCGGAAGTGAGGTAGGTAAGAGTATAGTTTTCTACCAGGTAGCGCCCGGTTTCATCCACCAATGCTTCAAAGGGAATCAGGTTAAAGGCACCATCGGGAGAAATCAGCAGGTGGTTGGTATCTCCCAATCGCGCTCGAATTGGAGCCATGACACGAGCATCGAGTGCTTGGGCGGCTTCCTTGACCTCCTCCACCGTGTAACCCGGATTGCGAAGTGCCCCTTGCAAGTATTCGATCAGGGGGTCAATCTCAGCGGCAGAGCCTAAATCAATGCCATCAATGTTGCCATCGGCTTGCAGGAGATAGGCGGCATAGTGGCCTTCTCCAAAGTTGTCGTTACCTGTTGCTTGAGGATCAAAGACTTGATATCGCACCAGTTCAATCAGGGTGGTTTGAGCGGGCAGTAGTGCCTGGATAGTTGGCAGATCAATCGGTTGATTGAGTGCCCGGAACTGACTACTGCGACGTGAGAGTTGATCTTCGAGTTGTTGAATAGCAGACTCTAGTCCATCAACCTGACTGCGGTATTGATCGAGGGGTAAGGATTCAGGACGGTTGAAGGCCAGAGCAGACAGTTGTGTTCGTTGGGCAATCAGGTTGCTGAGCAAGGCTTGGCTGTCGGGGTCGAGTTGCTCGCGGAGAATCTGCTGGCTGTTGGTGAAGAGATCCAGAAGCCGTCCTTTGCGCTGGAGAATGGTTGTGAGTGCCAGTTGAACGGCAGTTGGATCGGCAGGCAGGGACTGGAGGTGTAGTGAGATGGCAGCATCAGTAGTGCTTGCAAACGTAGCAAGGAAGTTTCGTTTGTAGGACTCAGAGCCAACGATGAGATTGAGATTTAAGTTGACTTCTTCAACGGATAGGCTTCGCTGCAAGAAGCTGAGGGTAGAGGTGAGGTCATGTTGCGCCCACGAGAAAACCGCCAGGTTGTTAAGGCTGGTAGCCACATCCGGGTGATTAACTCCCAGCGCTTGTTCACTGATGGCGAGCGATTGCCGATAGAGGAGCTCTGCTTGAGCATAATTGCCCTGAGCCTGGTAGAGCAATGCCAGGTTGTTGAGGCTTTGTACCATATCGGGGTGATTGGCTCCTAATGCTTGTTCATCGATGGCAAGCGATCGTCGATAGAGGGGTTCTGCCTGGGCATAGTTGCCCTGAAGCTGGTAAAGCGCTGCCAAGTTGTTGAGGCTGGTTGCTACAAGCGGATGGTTTTCTCCCAGCGCTTGCTCTCGGATGGCAAGCGATCGCTGCAAAAGTTGTTCTGCTTGGTCGTAGTTGCCCTGATCCTGGTATAGCAACGCTAGGTTGTTGAGGCTGGTTGCTACAAGCGGATGATTTTCTCCTAGCGCTTGTTCATAGATCGCGATCGATCGCTGCAAAAGTTTTTCTGCCTGGGCATAGTTGCCCTGATCCTGGTATAGCCCTGCCAGGTTGTTGAGGCCAGTGGCAAAAGTGGGGTGATTTTCTCCCAGCGCTTGCTCTCGGATAGACAGCGATCGCTGGAAAAGAGATTCTGCCTGGGTGTAGTTGCCCTGATCCTGGTAGAGACTTGCCAGGCTGTTAAGGCTGATTGCTACATCCAGGTGTTCAGCGCCCAAGGCTTGTTCTCGGATAGCTAGCGATCGCTGCAAGAGGAGTTCTGCCTGAGCATAATTGCCCTGCGCCCGATAAAGCTCTGCTAGGTTGTTGAGGCTAGTGGCTACAAGTGAGGGATTGGTTTCTAGGGTTTGTTCAAGAATTGCCAGTGATCGTTGGTAGAGAGGTTCTGCTTGGGCGTAGTTGCCCTGGTCCCGGTAAAGTTCTGCCAGGTTGTTGAGGCTAATGGCTACAAGTGGATGATTAGCTTCCAGGGCTTGTTCCCGGATAGCTAGCGATCGCTGATAGAGAGGTTCGGCAGCAGCATACTTGCCCTGTGTGTGGTACAGCAATGCGAGGCTGTTGAGGCTAGTCGCCACATCCAGGTGATTGGCTCCCAGCACTTGTTCCTGGATAGCGATCGCTCGCTGGAAGAGGAGTTCAGCCTGGGCATATTTGTCCTGTTCCTGGTAAAGTAATGCCAGGTTATTGAGACTGGTGGCCACAAGTGGATGATTGCTTCCTAGGGCTTGTTCATAGATGGCGAGCGATCGTTCTGCCAACGGAATTGCTTCCTCGTAGCGTCTAGCTTGATCGAGTTCAATCACCTGCTGATTCAGTTGCGTTGCTTCAGCTAAGGCTTGGTCTGTTTCTGTTGCCGCTCGTCGCTCTAAGCGGTAGCTACCTGTTGTGCCAGCACCATAGGTATTAGCGAGAATGGTGTATACACCTGTGGTTGGCAAGGTGACGACGATAATTGAGTTGGTTCCAGACACCCCATCGTCATTTTCAGCAATGACCTCACCGTCAGGACTTTTCAAGATGAGGTAGGCATCAAACTCCTCGCTGCTGAGTTCAATGGCAATTTGGTCTTCAGCCGTTCCCTCAAAGGTGTGTTCCTGGTAGTAGCTGCCGTCTGGCAGAGTGGGGCTATTGGCATCTAAGCGCCCAGTAATGGTTGTAGGGGAAACAGACTCAGTGAAAGGTGCTTGAGAGATCTCAAGGGGTTTTTCTGAGCTGCTCGTCAGGGAAACGGCTGCTGCTGGGGTGACCAGCCACAGTCCACCGATCAAGCCTGGAAAGATGCTTCGATAAAGGATGTGACTCAGTAACCAACAGCGATTCATGATGAATTCCTCAAGGGTAGATGTTAAAGCGTTTAGGGGGCGATGCTGTATGGCTCTGACTCTGTCCCTGGCAAATGAGCAGGGAGAGTCATCACTGGGTAAGTCAGGTCAATAGCTATTGAGGTGAAATGGGTCGCCAATCGCCGGAGTTAATGAAGGGTGCCCAGTAATAGGGATGGGCGGTCGCCTCATTACTCAGCATGGCTAATTGCACCTGACGCAGGGCTTCACTACGTCCCATGCCCGATAGCAGGTTTTGATAGTATGCCGTCATCAAATCTCGTGTGGTGTCATCTTGCACGCGCCACAGGCTGATCAGTTGGCTCTGTGAACCTGCCAGCACTAATGCCCGTCGTAAGCCATAGACTCCCTCTCCTAACGACAGATCGCCCAGTCCAGTCTCGCAAGCAGATAGAGCCACCAGTTGAGTGCCCAATAGATTTAGACTGCTGACATCCAGGGCACTGACAATACCATCTTCTCCAGTGCCACTTTGCCCAACGTTGACGCCTGACAAGACTAGCCCAGAACGCAGCAGTGGATTGTCTGTTAATACCACCTCTTGCGAGTCACTGGATTCAAAGAAGCCATGGGTGGCAATGTGCAAGATGCGGGGGCGATTCACTTGCCGCAAGGCAGCTTCTGTAGCTGCTTGTCCTTGCAAATTTGGGATTTGGGAAAGGGGCAGATGCAGGGCTTGGGACAGTTGAGCGGCAATATCATTTGCCTCTTCAGCAGTTGCGAGTAATGGCGACCATATTTGTTGTTGCAGGTCAATATAGCGGGTGGCAGTTTGCGCGACATCTACATTGCCAGGGCGTTCAAAGATGGGATTTGCCAAGAGGACAGGATTGGTTTGAGGTGTCGCAGTGGCTTGGGCCTGGAGCCGCAGTAGGTCTCGACCGGAGGTGAGGTAGGTGAGGGTGTAGTTTTCCACCAGGTAGCGCCCGGTTTCATCCACCAATGCTTCAAAGGGAATCAGGTTGAAGGCACCATCGGGAGAAATCAGCAGGTGGTTGGTATCTCCCAATCGCGCTCGAATTGGAGCCATGACACGAGCATCCAGTGATCGTGCGGCTTCTTTAACTTCTTCCACCGTGTAACCCGGATTGCGGAGTACCCCTTGCAAGTCTGCAATCAAAGGGTCAATCTCAGTGGCAGACCCTAAATCAATGCCATCAATAGTGCCATCAGCTTGCAGCAGATAGGCGGCATAGTGGGCTTCTCTGAGACGGTTATTGCCTGTTGCTTGAGGGTCATAGCGCACTAATTCAACCAGTGTGGTTTGGGCAGGCAGTAAAGCTTGAATGGTCGGCAGCTCAATCGGTTGATTGAGTGCTCGAAACTGACTACTACGACGGGACAAGTCGGCTTCGAGTTGTTGAATCTCTGACTCAAGACTGGCAACCTGAGTGCGGTATTGCTCCAGGGGTAAGGATTCAGGACGGTTGAAGACCAGCGTGGAGAGTTGCGCTCGTTTGGCAATCAGGTCGCTGAGCAAAGCTTGGCTGTCGGGATCGAGCTGCTCTCGCAGAATCAGTTGGCTATTGGTGAACAGATCTAGCAACCGTCCTTTGCGTTGGAGGACGGTAAGCAGTGCCAGTTGATCCGCAACCGGAGAGTCTGGCAGATTCTGGAGGTGCAGTGAAATGATGTCGTTCGTCGTGTCTGCAAAGGTGGACAAGAAGTTTTGCTTGTAAGTCTCAGAGCCAACAATGAGATTGAGATTTAAGTTTTCTTCCTCAACGGAGAGACTTTGCTCAAAGAAATTGAGAGCAGAGGTAAAATCATTCTGTGTCCAGGAGAGAACTGCAAGGCTGTTGAGGCTACTTGCCACATCCGGGTGATTGGCTCCCAGGGCTTGTTCCCGGATGGACAAGGATTGCTGGAGAAGGGATTCCATCTGGGCGTAGTTGCCTTGATCGAGGTATACAGATGCCAGGTTGTTGAGACTGGTAGCTACAAGGGGGTGCTCTTCCCCTAATGCCTGTTTCCAGATAGCGAGTGTACGCTGCAAGAGGGGTGCTGCCTGGGCATAGTTGCCCTGTCTCCTGTAAAGCAATGCCAGGTTGTTAAGGCTTATAGCTACATCCGGGTGATTTTCTCCTAAAGCTTGTTCACGAATAGTGAGTGACCGCTGAAAGAGTGGTTCCGCCTGAGCATAGTTACCTTGATCCTGGTATAGCGTTGCCAGGTTGTTGAGACTGGTAGCTACAAGGGGGTGCTCTTCCCCTAAAACGTGTTCATTGATAGTGATCGCGCGCTGGAAGAGTGGCTCTGCTAGGGTATAGTTGCCCTGATCCTGGTAAAGCAATGCCAGGTTGTTGAGGCTTTGAGCTATATCCAGGTGATTTTCTCCTAAGGCTTGTTCGCGAATAGAGAGTGACCGCTGAAAGAGTGGTTCCGCCTGAGCATAGTTGCCTTGATCCTGGTATAGCGTTGCCAGGTTGTTGAGACCGGTAGCTACAAGGGGGTGATCTTCCCCTAAAGCATGTTCCCAAATAGCAATCGATCGTAGGTAGATGGTTTCTGCCTGCGTGTAGTTGCCTTGAGCCTGATATAACGATGCCAAATTATTGAGGCTATTTGCCACATCCGGATGATTTTCTCCTAAGGCTTGCTTCTGAATAACGATCGCACGCTGGAAGAGCCGTTCTGCTAGGGTGTAATTGCCCTGATTCCGATATAGCTGTGCTAAGTTGTTTAGGCTGGTAGCTACAGATGGGTGATTTTCTCCTAGAGCTTGTTCCCAAATAGCCAGCGAGCGTAGGTAGAGGACTTCTGCCTGAGTATAGTTACCTTGAGCCTGATATAACGATGCCAAGTTGTTGAGGGTTTCTGCCACATCTGGGTGATTTTCTCCTAAAGCTCGTTCGCGAATAATGAGTGCGCGCTGAAAGAGAGGTTCTGCTTGGGCGTAATTACCCAGGTTCAGATATAACGTTGCCAAACTGTTGAGGCTGGTTGCCACATCGGGATGATTTTCCCCTAGAACTGGTTCCTGTATAGTGAGCAATCGCTTCAAAAGAGGCTCAGCTTGGGCGTAATTGCCCTGAAGCTGATATAGCTCTGCTAGATTGTTAAGGCTGGTTACCACATAAGGATAATTGGCTTCCAGATCTTGTTCCCAAATAGCGATCGCACGCCGATAAAGAGGTTCTGCTTGGATATAGTTGTTCTGCTCTTGGTATAGCGCTGCCAAATTGTTGAGACCCTGAGCAACAACAGGGTGATTTCCCCCCAGAGTTTGTTCCCCGATAGCCAACGCTCGTTGAAAAAGGGTTTCTGCTTCGGTATAGTTACCCTGCGCTTGGTACACTGCTGCCAGATTATTGAAGGTGGTGACTACATTTGGGTGATTTTCCCCCAGAGTTTGTTCCCCGATAGCCAACGCTCGTTGAAAAAAGGTTTCTGCTTCGGTATAGTTACCCTGCGCTTGGTACAGCGTTGCTAGGTTGTTGAGGCTGGTAAACACAAGTGGGTGATTTTCCCCTAGAGCTTCCTCGCCGACAGCCAACGCTTGCTCAGCCAACAGCATTGCTTCTTCGTAACGTTCTACTTGAAAGAGTTCAGCCACTCGCTGATTCAATTGATCTACTGCTACCAACACGCGGTCAGTCTCCGTAACCGCTCGCCGCTCTAATCGATAGCTCCCTGTTTCACCAGCACCATAGGTATTTGCAAAAATGGTATAAGTTCCCGTTCTGGGCAGGGTGATGATGATGGTCGAGTTTGTTCCTGATACCCCATCGTCGTTTTGGGCAATAACCTCACCGTCAGGACTTTTCAAGATGAGGTAGGCATCAAACTCCTCACTGCTGAGTTCGATGACAAGTTGCTCTCCAGCCATCCCCTTAAAAGTGTGCTCCTGGTAGTAGCTGCCATCTGGCAACGTCGGACTATTGGTGTCTAAGCGCCCAGTAATGGTTGTAGGGGCAGCAGACTCGATGACAGGTGCCTGAGCGATCTCAAGTGGGTTCTCTGAGCTGCTCGTCAGGGAAACGGCTGCTGCTGGGGTGACTAGCCACAGTCCACCGACCAATCCCGGAAAGATGCTTTGCCAAAGGATGTGACTCAGTAACCAACAGCGATTCATGATGAATTCCTCAAGGGTAGATGTTAAAGCGTTTAGGGGGTGATGCTTTGTGGCGCTGACTCTGGCTCTGGCAGGCGAGATTGGGAGTCTTCGATCAGTCGCTCTAGCTCTTGCAGTTGATCTTGAACCTCTGGCAGCGATGCATCTAGGAGTTGGCGGTAATTGGCTTCGGCTGCCTGGAGCCAAATCACCGCTTCAGCATGATTAGCAACACTACGCGCTAGTAGCCCCAAATGCTCCTGGATGTTCGCTCGCTGCTCCAGGTCATCCGCAGCGGTTAAGCCGAGCGCACGGTTGTATTGCTCCTGTGCCTGCCTGGTTAAGCCAATCTGCTCGTAGAGTGATGCTTGCGATTGATAGACGGCAGCACTCTGCGTGCCGTTTTGAATTTGGGTTTCTAGGATGGCGATCGCATTCTGGTTGAGATTATGGTTGCGATAGACTTGAGCGACAGCCAGGGCATGTGCTGTGGGATCGAGGGCTAATGCCTCAATTTGGGCAACTTCTTGATGAACAGCGCTGACATCTGCCGCCGCCAAAATCCTAAACGTCGGCGACGCTGAACCATTTGGATTGGACGATACCCCTTGATCCGTTTCCACCGTTATTTCATAGGTGCGTTCGGCTTCTAATGATTCTGTGTATGCTGTTTTGGTGGCGGTGAGCCAGTCGCTTTCCCACAAAAATCCTCCCCTGCCTCGAATTCTGACACGATAGGTATTGGCATCGGGAATACCATTCCAGGCAATATCAATGTGTCCTGGCAATAGCGCTGTGTTGCGCGGGGTGATGATGTAGGGCAACGTCTCATCGATGGGAGAACGGGTTGGACCAGTTGAGCGGTCAGGGAAGACTCTCGTTGCACAATGATCAGAAACCAGGACTTCACTGGGAGTAGAAATTGTCCAGGTTATCCAGTTAGCGTTGCTATCCAGACAGGTGATTGTTGCAGAGGATTGGGTTCTAACTCGAATACGATGCTCCGGACTAAGTTCTTGATATTGGCTGGCACGCCCCCAAAACAGGGAAAACCGACCTCTGACCTCCACCGTTCCAGAAACCTGGGTGATAGTGACATTGGTGGCTTGAGCAGGTAATGCCATAGCCATCGGTAAACCCAGACCAAGCAGGCAACTAGAGAGAAGCGTTTTGCGGTTCATAATATGGTGTCAGGGGAGGGGCAAGTTTTTCCTTGGGCTTGAAGACGTTGTTGGGCCTGGTGGAGCCATTGATCTTCTTCTGGGATAGAGACGTGACGATGCTCCAGTCGCTCAAGACCTTGTTGACAGCAGACTTGCCATTCTTGCAAGCTTTCGGCTGGCTTATCTTGTTTTTCTCGCACTTGTGCTAATAAACAATGGGCAGCGGCGCTACTCCGGATACGTTGTTGGGTATTCCCGGTGTTTGCGATCGCGATCGCTTTTTCCAACGCAAATTCTGCATCCTGGAGATAGCCCTGAGAGAACCGCGCCCAACCCAGATTTTTGTAGAGATTGAATTCATCTTCAGGGAACACTTGCTTTCTATATCGCAGTAGCAGTCCGTCTTGAAGTAAGGTCACGGCTGCCTGATACTCTTTTTCTTGAATCAGTAATCGTGCCAGATTGTTATGCGCTTCTACCAGCCCTTGACTGGCAGCAACCTGATACGCTTGCTTGGCTTCATCCAGTTTCAACCAGTCTTCATAGATCAGTCCTAAGTTGTAATAGGCGTCGGCATGGTCAGCATCTAACGCGATCGCCTGCCGATAATGTTGCTCGGCTTGCCGCAGATGTCCTCCATAGTACAGATCTAAGCCCCGTCGATTGAAGCCATCGGCGATCGCAGGCAAGCTACACCACAGAATGAAGACACCACCCAGCAGCACGAAGGTGGACGCAAATTTTGTTTCTGACTGCCAGTGTTTGGGAACACCAATTTTTGTCAAAAGTTGCTCAACACTTTTCTGTCCCGCTTCGGTCAAATCGCTGCGCGCTTTAAGAAACGCTAACAACGAAGGAAAGACAACCGCAACGGTTCCAGTTACGCCTAACCCAACGCTAAAAAAACGATTGGCGATGTTCAGCAGCAACGCTAAAATAACTGTCCAGCCACCGACTGTGGAAAGTTTAAATAGCCAATCTTGGCGATCGCGAGGGTGAACGATAGGGTCTTCATCCAGACGCCACCACCAATCTTGGGGCGGTGTAGGCAAGGTGGCACGATAGCTGGATAGGTCAATCGCTGCACAAATGCGCGATCGATGTTGTTTGAGTTTGGTATCCAACGCTTGGACTAATAGCAGGCGGGTTTCAGAAACGGGGGATAGCACGATGAGTGCCTGCCGCACTGCATCACGGGCACAAAGAATAGCCAGTCCCTGTTCTGCCGATAATGCATCTGGATGATCGAGCACTTGCAGTGTGCGGCGATAGAGACTGAAAGCAGACTGGGCAGGCGACGTCATAGGCTGGTGTAGTGCAATGTATTCCCACTCAATTATTGACCATTAAAGTGGGCGATCGGACGCCAATCGCCAGAGTTGATAAAGGGTGCCCAGTAATAGGGATGAGCAGTTACATCATTGCTCAACATAGCCAATTGCACCTGCCGCAGGGCTTCACTGCGTCCCATCCCCAATCGCAGATTTTCGTAGTACTGCACCATCAGATCGCGGGTGGTATCATCTTGCACTTGCCACAAGCTGATCAGTTGACTTTCAGAACCTGCCAATACTAACGCTCGGCGCAATCCGTACACGCCTTCTCCTACGGAGAGATCGCCCAAGCCGGTTTCACAGGCAGATAATACTACCAGTTGCGTGCTCAATAAATTAAGACTGCTGACTTCTAAAGCACTGACAATGCCATCTTCCCCGGTGCCACTTTCTCCGACCTTCAACCCCGATAACACCAGACCAGACCGCAACAGCGGATTTTCAATCGGCACCACTTCAGTTGGGTCAACGGGTTCAAAGAAGCCATGCGTGGCAATATGCAAAAAGCTAGGACGATTCACCTGTTTGAGGGCTGCTTCGGTTGCGGCTATTCCTTGTAGATTAGACACATGGGGAAATTGTGCTTGCGGAAACTGTGCCGCGATGGCATTGGCTTCTTGCGCTGTGCCTTCGAGTGCTGTCCAATTTCGTTGTCTCAGATCGGCATAGCGTGTTGGAGATTGAGCAACACCAGGATCTCCAGGTCGTTCAAAGATCGGATTGGCTAGCAGCACTGGATCGGTTTGGGGATTAACGGCGGTTTGCAATCGCAACAGATCTCTGCCAGAGGTGAGATAGGTGAGGGTATAGTTCTCAACCAAATAGTGTCCGGCTTCATCTACTAATGCTTCAAAGGGAATCAGGTTGAGTGCGCCATCAGGAGAGATCAGCAGGTGGGTTGTATCCCCTAATCGCGCTCGAATTGGAGCCATGACTCGCTCATCCAGTGCCCGTGATGCTTCCTTGACTTCATCAGGGGTGAAACCAGGATTACGGAGTGCCGACTGCAAGTCTGCAATCAGAGGGTCAATCTCAGCGACAGACCCCAGGTCGATGCCGACGATTTGTCCATCCGATTGCAAGAGATAAGCGGCATAGCGAGTTTCTCCAAAGCTGTTATGATTTGCTGTGGCATCAAACCTGCGATAGCGCACCAGTTCAACCAGCATGGTTTGGTCAGGTAATAAGGTCTGGATGGTTGGCAAGTCAATGGGCTGATTGAGTGTTCGAAACTGGCTACTGCGACGCGAGAGTTGATCTTCAAGTTGTTGGATTTGAGACTCTAGGATAGTGACCTGATTGCGATACTCGTCAAGGGGCAGAGACTCAGGTCGATTGAAAACAAGGATAGAGAGTTGCGTTCGTCTGGTATTGAGGTTGTTGAGTAAGGCTTGGCTATCGGGGTCAAGTTGGTCTCGGAGAATCTGCTGGCTATTGGTGAACAGATCCAGAATTCGTCCTTTACGTTGCAAGAGAGTGGTGAGTACCAGTTGAGCAATTGCAGGAGAATCAGACGAAGACTGAACGTGTAACGAGATGACAATGTCAGTTGTGCCAGCGAAGGTAGCGAGGAAGTTTTGTTTAGAAGACTCAGAACCACCCAACAGGTTGAGATTGAGGTTGACTTCTTCAACCAATAAGCTGCGTTGCAAGAAGTTGAGGGCGGAGGTGAAGTCATTTTGCGCCCAGGAAAGCACTGCCAGGTTGTTAAGACTGATGGCAACATTAGGGTGATGTTCCCCTAGAGCTCGTTCCAGAATCAAGAGTGCACGTTGATAGAGCAGTTCTGCCTGGGCATAGTCGCCCTGAGCTTGATATAGAGATGCCAGGTTATGGAGGCTAGCTGCAATATCAGGATGATCGTCCTCCAGTAAGTGTTCCCTGATAGCAAGCGATCGCAGATAGAGGGATTCTGCCTGGGCATAATTGCCCTGCTCTTGGTATAAGACTGCTAAGTTATTGAGGCTAAGGGCAACATCGGGATGATTTTCCCCAAGTGCTTGTTCTCTGATGAAAATCGATCGCTGAAAGAAAGTTTCTGCCTGGGTGTAGTTGCCCTGAAACTGGTATAGCGTTGCCAGGTTGTTAAGGATTTGGGCAATGTTGGGGTGATTGTTACCAAGTACGTGTTCAAAAATAGAGAGCGATCGCTGGTAGAGGGGTTCCGCCTGAGCATAGTTGCCCTGATCTTGATATAAATTTGCCAAATTATTGAGACTATTGGCAACCAGGGGGTGATTGTTTCCTAAGGCGTGTTCAGAGATCGAGAGTGCTCGTTGATAGAGCGGTTCCGCCTGAGCATAATTGCCCTGAATTTGGTATAGATTTGCCAGGTTGTGGAGGCTATTGGCAACCAGGGGGTGATTTTCTCCTAACGCTTGCTCCCGAATAGAGAGCGATCGCAGATAAAGGGGTGCGGCTTCAACATAGTTGCCCTGAGCTTGGTAGAGTAATGCTAGGTTATTGAGGCTGTTAGCAATATCAGGGTGATTTTCCCCTAACGCTTGTTCCCGAATAGAGAGCGATCGCCGATAGAGAGGTTCCGCTTGGGCATAATTACCCTGTGATCGGTATAGTTCTGCCAGATTATTGAGGTTGCTTGCTAACAGAGGATGATTACCCCCAAGTGTTTGTTCAGAAATTGAGATCGCTCGCTGATAAAATAGCTCTGCTTGAACATAGTTACCCTGATCTTGATAGAGTGCTGCCAGGTTGTTGAGGTTGGTCGCAACACTAGGGTGATTTGCTCCTAAGGTTTGTTCAAAGATGGAAAGCGCTCGCAGTAATAGGGGTTCCGCTTGGGCGTAGTTGCCCTCATCCTGGTATAGCACTGCTAAATTATTGAGGCTGTTGGCAACATCGGGGTGATTCTCCCCCAAAGTTTGTTCTCGGATGGAGAGCGATCGCAGATAGAGAGGTTCTGCCTGGGCGTAATTGCCCTGTTCCCGGTACAGTTCTGCCAAATTATTGAGGCTGGCGGCAACAAGGGAAGGATTTTCCCCCAGCGTTTGTTCTCGAATGGAAAGTGCTCTTTGGTAAAGGGGTTCTGCCTGGGCATAGTTTCCTTGCGCCTGATATAAGGCTGCCAGGTTGTTTAGTCTCAGGGCAACATCGGGGTGAATTTCCCCAAAGGTTTCTTCAGCGATGGAAAACGCACGCTGTAAGAGGGGTTCTGCCTGGGCATAATTGCCTTGTACTCGGTACAGTTCTGCCAGATTGTTGAGGCTGGCGGCAACCAGGGGATGATTTTCCTCTAGCACTTGTTCAAGTATAGAGAGCGATCGCTCTGCTAAAGGAATAGCGTCTTGATAACGTCCCGCTTGATAGAGTTCAAAGGCACGCTGATTGCGTTGTGTTGCTTCTGCCACGGCTTGATCTATACCTGTTGCGGCTCGCCCCTCTAAGCTGTAATTTCCGGTCTCACCGACACTGAAGGTATTAATAAGAATGGTATATATCCCGGTTGTCGGCAGAGTAATCATAATGCTGGAATTTGTGCTCAACGTCCCATTGTCATTTTCGGCAATGACCTTGCCGTCAGGATTTTTTAAGATTAAATAGGTGTCAAACTCATCGCTATTCAGTTCAATAACAATTTCTTCTCCTGCCGTTCCTGCAAATGTGTGTTCCTGGTAGTAACTGCCATCGGGCAGTGTGGGGCTATTAATATCTAACCGACCAGTAAGAGAGATGGGAAGCACGTCCTCGGTTAAGGTTGCCTGAGCGATCTGATAAACAGCTGAAGACAGCGTTGAATCAGCAGTTGCGGGGGTAGCGATCCATAATCCACTGATGAGCCCGGTGATGATTCCTTGCGTGAGCAAACGGTGGAACGGGCTGCAACGGTTCATCTTCAGCTCCTGGTATGCAATCGACTGGTGGGGAGAATAGATGGGCGATCGAAATATAATCTCAGGATAGTTTGTTAATGGACTTTAGGAGCGATCGGAGTTTGGGGGATGAGCATCCAGTCCTGTCAGGGCTCCTAAAATTCTATTTACAGGAGAAAGATACGCAGATTGTCCGTATCTTTTTGTGTGGCACTAAATCGCAAATAACTTTTTTAGTGCCACACAAAGAAACCGTAATCTCTGAGTTTTATAGAGGTATAACCTGATTCTCGCTGGGGTATTGAAAAAATTTGGGTAATCCTAAAAAAGTAATGATTTTTTGTTGCGCGGGCGTCGCCCGCGCAACAAAAAATCATTACATGAACACCACTACTAAATGTGCATCATTAATATGACGACTAATGTGGGGGATCTTCAGCATCGATCTCTACCTCGTCTGCGATTTCTTCTACAGCCATGCTGAGTTCCATCTCTAGCTGCTCAACAGTAGGGAGATTTTCTTGGAAGTTAGGGGGAAGTTGGGACTGTAGCTGATAGGTGGAGACCCCGATGGGTTGCTGTGATCCACGAAGGGCATACTCTACAGTTGTTTTTTCTTTCGCTTTGCAGAGAATTATACCGATCGTTGGATTATCGCTGGTGTGTTTCAGCAGGTCATCTACTGCGGAGACGTAAAAGTTCATTTTCCCTGAGTACTCAGGAAGGAACTCGCCCATTTTGAGATCAATGACGACGAAGCACCGTAGGTGAATGTGGTAAAAGAGGAGGTCGAGGCGATACTCTTTACGATCGATTTCGATGGGATATTGGCTACCTAAGAAAGCGAAGCCGAGACCCAGCTCTAGTAGGAAGTTGCGAATGTGATCGACTAATGCGCGTTCGAGATCTCGTTCCTGAGCGTTTTTGCCCAATGTCAAGAAATCGAAGTTGTAAGGATCTTTAATGATCTGTTGAGCCAGGTCTGATTGGGGGGCAGGGAGTGTGCGCTCAAAGTTGGTGATCGCGCCACCTTGGCGTTTATACAGATTGCTTTCAATCTGCATAACTAGGATATTTCGGCTCCAACCGTTTTCGATAGTTTGCTGGATATACCAAAGCCGTTCCTGCGGGTCTTTGACCTTCTCCAGCAGCACACAATTATGAAACCAGGGAATTTGGCCAGCAAGCTGCTGGCTAATTTCTTTTGTGGGATAGGCTTCTGCAAAAGCTCGCATGTACTTGAGATTTGAGCGAGAAAACCCTTTTATGTCGGGGAACTCTTTTTTGAGGTCTTGGGCGAGTCGGTCAATTACCTTTGCGCCCCAGCCTTCAGCTTCCTGCTTTGCCAGGATTTCTCGACCGATTTGCCAATAGAGTTGAATCAACTCCTGATTGACTGCCAGAGCGGCTTTTAGCTGAGCTGACCGGATGCGCTGTTTTAAGCTATCCAGGAAATCGGCGTAGTTACTATCGGGAAAAAGGGATGACTGGCTTGGCATGGGAACGACTCTGGCAGGGTGGCACTCGGCTGACTATATCATTGCTCTGCTGACAGTGACTCAAGATCATGGATTGAATCAAACCTAAGCTTTTTTGAGAAAGCGATCGCTTTGCCGTTACTCTCTTCAATAGAGTGACAGGTTCATGAATCTGTGATTTAGAGGAGGGGAGTGGAACAGGAATAGATAAATTGTGACAGGAAAATATAGTTTTCTCTTCCATCAGGTTTATATGTCATAAAGAGGAGTTATGTCATATAGTTTAATGACTGAATCATACGCCGATTCGAGTGGCTCCTGGCTTCGCTATGAATGACCTGATCGTTTCCAGTCCCAGTTCGTCTGTAGGGTCGAATGTTAATCCACCTGAAATTTTGCTGCCGGCGATCGCTATCAATGCTGGGGAAGCAACGGCGCGGCGGTTGATTGAGTTTTTTCTGGTTAATATTCGCAATCAGAATACTCGTGCGGCGTATGCGTTAGCGGTCAGGCAATTTTTGGATTGGTGTGATGAGCGGGGGTTGCAATTTGCGGATATCAGTCCCCTGGCGATCGCGGCTTATCTAGAACGTCATCCCGGTTCTGCTCCTACTATCAATCAGCATTTGGCGGCGATTCGGTCGATGTTGGCTTGGATGGTGTCGGGCGGCATTCTTCAAAGTAATCCGGCAGCGGAGGTGAAGGGGCTGAAGTATCGCATCAAGCAGGGTAAAACACCTGTGCTTTCGGATGAAGAGATGCGGGAGTTATTGGCTGCGATTGATGTGTCTCATGTGGTAGGGTTACGCGATCGCGCTCTGATGGCTACGATGTTTTTTAGCTTTGCTCGCATTGGTGCGGTGTTGGGCATGAAGGTGGACGACTACTTTACCAAGGGCAAGCGCTATTGGTTGCGGCTGCACGAAAAGGGTGGCAAGTATCATGAAGTACCGATGCATCATAAGGCGGAAGAATATCTCGATCTCTATTTAGATGCGGCGGGTCTGTGGGAGGCGAAGGGTACGCCTCTGTTTCGGACGACGGTAGGACGGACGCGCAAGCTAACAGAGCGAGGGCTTCAGCGTCAGGAAGCCTGGGCGATGATCAAGCGGCGGGCAAAGGATGCAGGGGTGAATACAGATGCTTGCAATCATACCTTTCGGGCGTCAGGAATCACTAATTATCTACGGAATGGGGGCAGTCGGGATAATGCGCAGAAGATTGCTGCCCATGAGGATGGTCGAACCACGGCGTTGTATGACCGACGGGATGACACTATCAGTCTCGATGAGATTGAACGGATACGGTTGTAAGCGATCGCCTCTCCTGTAAAGACTCTGGATGGTTCCTGTTAATCCAATTTCTGAAGAAAGAGATGAAGGACGAAGGGTGAAGGATGAAAAGTGGAGAAAAAAGGCTAGGAATAGGCGATCGCCAATCGACTTTCCGGGATTGGTTAACCTAAGCAGGTGGGGCGACCCACCTGCTTAGGTTAACCATAGTCCCTCTACCAGAGTTGCTTAAAGTCAGTTTCTTGATTCAGAAATTTGAGGAAGCTTCTTACTTTTTCTTGTTCCTGCTCGTTACCTGAAACGTTTGGAAACATTGTTAGCAATTCTGCGTATTGTGTTGTAGGTTTCCAGATTGTTTTGCCATCACTATTTTGAGTTCTACGGAATCGAGGATACATTCGATGCCATAGCCGACCAATTTGACCCATTTTTCCGGTAAGTTCAGATTGCTTAATTAATAGCCCCTGTTTATAGGGTTGATGTAGCCAATCGATCGCAAGGCTGTCTTCTTCATCCTCTGCCAATCGTCCCCAAACTTGCACATTGTCCTGGTGCCAAGCATCCCGAATTCCCGGCGTTAGGTTTTCTTGAGGCTTGAGTTTTTGTAGCCAGGAAAGTTCTTTTGCTTTGTCGTGAAAACTATCCAAAAATTTCGTGATTGCAGCTAAGTCTTCTCCGAAGGGAATGTACAAGGGATGCGATCGCTTTGTGAATTCCCAATGGCAACCAATCAGTTGACGTTTATAGTCTGGGAAAAAGCGAGGATGATAAGCCCGTCGCCAAGATTTGCCGAATCCTCCTAAAAGCATGGCAAATTTCATCAGGCGAATGATGAATTGTTTTAACTCATCCTGTTGTTCAGATGTCAAGTCAGACTTCATGAGTAATACATCTAAAACAGCATCTCCAGTTTCATAGGTTGGGGCTATGTTACTTCGCTGTATAAGCGATCGCCATTCGTCCAATTCTAAATCGGGCGCATTAAATGAAATGCCTAGCAGACCCACAGTGGCATCTTCTCCGCGCCCAATACCACCCCATAGTAGCTTTGTGATTTGGTCTGTCGTCGTTTCATTGGTAATGCCGTTAAACAAGCGTCGAGTGTGCCCTCGCAGAGCTGCTTTAAATATATTGGGGCGAAATTCTCCCTGTCCGTTGATTAATTTGGACGCTTGTCCTTCACCAGACAAACCAAACCCTACCAATTTATTGCCACTGTGAGTTGCAATCTGACCGTAGCCTGCACTCACTCGCGATCCAATACCTTGTTCTAAGGCAGTTTGCCATACCTTCCAGACCAACTCCCATTGCTCAGAGGGCAACGTTTTTGAACTTGAAATTCCAAACACAAAGGTCGGTTGATGCAAAGAAATTTGGATGAATGCACCGTTATTTTTCTGTCCTTTTAATTGCCAATCTTCTTGAGGATGCACAATATCCACTAGTGAATCATCTAGCCACTCAGCATCGTCAGGGTATCCTCCATGAAAGCGCAACACACCAGGATGCAATTCCCCGTCTTTGTCTTTGCCACCACAGAACAACAGAACTTCATCCGCAGGACAAAGCTGCCTACAGGCTCTCAAAAATGTGCCCTTCATACTGGAGCCAGGGAAATAAGCCCACCCCCGTTCTCCAATCACGGGGCGAATCACTCCAGCATCCTGACCGCTGTTTGTGACCATGCGCCAGGTGAATCGACATTTACGAGTCTGAATGTGCGATGCAAACTGGGGCGTATTGTTTTCATCACAGCCTTTTTGCCATTGCTGCGCCCAGTCATAAGCTTGCTGGTCAGCCTTCTGACTAGGAATTAATCGCTGAATTTGCGATCGCCCTTCCACCTGTGCCTGAAACATCAACGGCACATAGTCCTGATTTGGCATAACAACTTACCTCTCACCACTTATTTCTTGTACCGCTGTGTCCACCAGACTAGGCTGTCACAAAGCTGCGCCAGTACAGCTAGAGCGACTTTACGATGTTCAATTGGGAATTTTTTCTCGTCCCAAAGTTTGGCTGCCATATCCTTAATGTCTGAAGTTTTACCAGGATTAACAGGATCATTTGGAACAGCGACTTCTGCTTCTGTCATGATTTCATGTAAAGCATTCCAGGTTGCCTTCCAAAAATCTGACTTATGCTGTTCTTCTTGATTTGGCTTCTTTTTATTTGTCTGGTCTAATCGTAAATGCTCTCCCCAGAAACGCTCTAATCCATAAGCGGTGGTAGCTCGCATCTTATGGCTTTCACCCAATACATCCCGATCTCGGAATTCCAACACCAACTCTTGAGCAATTCGATCGATCTCGTACAGCTTCCAAGTCATGCGGCTACTCCTTCACCTTTTAGCGTAATTTGACAATTACCAAACCCAATCGATTCCAATCCACCCAGGTAAATTTCACCGCTCTGCTCCTCTTGGCCAAAGGGTTTCCAGGGAGTTTTAGAATTAGTCTCTCGAATGGCGATCGGGAAGACCATAATCGTTCCCTCTGGCAGCGCTTCAGTGTTGAAGAACCCACCCCCGTCTACCCGCTTTTCGTCATCTTTCAGCCGCACTCGGCTTTGACGATACAGTGCCATATCGTGAATCATGCCAATCTCATCATCGCCAACAATGACCGAAGGTAATTCTTCGCTATTGGGAAACCATGCTTTCAAATTGGTAGTTTCTTTCAGTTCTAAGAAACCAAAGTTAAAGAAAAGCTTTTTTTTACCTTCTACGTTGAGTGGCTTGAGCGTTGATGACCCCGTATATTTTTCAGGAATTTGGGCATCTTTGAGTTCGCTGCCCACAATGCGCTGATAACGTTTCAACAGTTTTGGAGAACTAACCCATACAATGGGTTGTCCGGGGCAAAAAACGGGTAGCCACAATAGAGAAGCATACTCAAATTTCACGATCGATTCTGTTGTTGAGTCTGATTCTCCTTTCTCTGCTGGTGCGCCATACCATTCGTTTTCACTTCCCTCCACGTCACGCCGCATCTCAGAACGAAACCGTCCTCGAATGGAACTTCCAGGAATAATTCCAGTTTGCGTAAACTGATCTCGGAAGATCAGATTCAGATTGCCGCTTTCTTCTCCAGCAGTTGCTCCCACATGAAGGGGAGCCAGGGTTTCGATGATACCGTAGGCTTTTTGATACATAGTCAATTGGATAAGTTGAAGTTGATTGGATAAAGCTGAAAAAGCAACAACTCAGGCTGCCTGAGCCTGGGATGACACGGCATTAGGTAGAGCAAGTGCCAGACCACAACCCCAGCGGTTCAGGTAGGGACCTTCTCTGGGAAAGAGATCGGCAGACCACTCATTCCAGGGAAGTTGGGGGTTACGCATAACATAGACGGTGCCAGCGGGAACGGCGTAACGCCCTCGTGAAAGGCGTTTGACTGCTCCTTTTCCTCCCATGCGATAGCGGAAGGGAATGGGTTTGTCTGTCAGGATTGATTCCTGTCCGGTTTGGGCATTGTGGTAGATGTCCGATCGCCATTCATCGGGATAACGCAAGGAAAACCGATTAGAACCCCACACCCCCGGAGTAATCAAGGCAAAGGAGTGTCCTAGGGAGGTAGGAGTGAGGCGATCGCTGACAGTTTTCGCTAATTCGTGACAGGTCACTTCAACCATGTGCCCCTCGCCTCCAAAGCGATACCACCCGTCCTGTAAACACCGATTAGACAGATATACCAGGCAAGCATCGGGCGGCATTTGCACTGCATTTTCCAGGAACAGGCTGCCCTGGGTATCGGGTTCATCACCCAGATCGGTTTCTTGGTTTTGGGGAGGAACTGCTACTCGGCGTTGATCTAGATCCAACCGAGGATGCAGGTGGGGCAAAAACTTCCAGGGTGACCGTTGGATGGATTTGGGATTGTCCCACTGGCGGAGGGAAAGCCAGGTTTGGGAATCGAACTTGCCGATGGGGAGTTCGCCGTTTTGATTGCGCCATCCCCATTGCTTTGGGTTATCGACTTGGGGTTGCCAGGAGAGCGTTTGGGCGATCGCCTCTTCCCCCTTTTCCACTAGATAGATGAATGGCGTGGGAACGAAAAAATCCTGGTCGTTGTTGCTGGCAAGGGTGTCCGTCTGAGACCAGAAGGGACCCGCCAGTTGAAGATTCTGAACCTCATCATTGCCGTAGCAGGCAGCAAAGATACCTGATAGAGTAGCGGCACTGGGAGGAAAACTGTTTCCTGCCCGTCCGACCAGATTTTCGGGTGAGAGGAAGGGGCCAGCGCTGCCATAGAGGAGACCGAGGGGATGGATCGCAATCAGGTACTGAAAGGGAGCGTTTGAGTTTTTAGACATGCTTCAGGCGGCTGGTATGACGACTGGTATGAGTTCGTGGAGGGGTTGGGTCAGGTGAAAGCCAACTTTGGCGAGATTAATTACCCATTCGTTAAAGGCGGGTTCGATGCGATCGCTCGTTTTGAAAGAAGCCCGATCGCCCAGAATGCCACTGAACTCCCGCAGATTCGTGTTCTCTGCATCTCGATTCCACCAGTTTTTTGGGTTTTCTAGCAGTTGGCGGTAAGCGTTGCCAAAGTAGATTTCGATCAGTCCCAGGGCGACGCTAGTAGATTGGAAGGCATGGCGGGCTTCCAGTGTGGCAACATCGTTGTAAATGTGAGTCCAGTTGGGGGTATTTTCATGTCCCTGGATGTCCCGGCGATCGCAGTAGGAAGCGAGTAATCCAGTTTCAGGAAATTTTACAGATAGGTCACTTGGAAGGACGGAGAAGTCACCTTCTAGCAACCACCAGGGGCAAACCCATTCTAGATAATTGCCACTGTTGAACAGGATGCGAAAGGCAATGCGATCGCGTCCGGCACGTTTGGCAGACTGTTCGGCTTCACGGCACTGTTGCAACACATCGCGCTGAGGGACGTTGGGTGCCGCCCAGACAAAGCCAACACTGACGGTGATGGGATGGCCGTTTTCCTTCCAAACCTTTGATTTGAAGGATTCAAACCATCGCAAACATTCCAGCGAGGTCATTTCTGGATAAGGGTGCTGACGGTAAAGAACCCCTAAGAAATCATCACCACCTGCATAGATAATGCGTCCATCGCGATCGAGGTTTTTGGGAAATGATGGGTTGAACTCCTGTCTAGGAAGGTGTTTCCACAGGTTGCGCCCCCACATTCGCAAATCGTGGCTGAATTGATGAAGTCCATCATCCTCTTGGTCGCGCAGATAGTCGCCTGCCCGATCGCCATCTCCCTGAAACCAGCCTGTCCAGCGCTTATTCTCTTCACGCTTGGTATCCTCGTCAAACTGTTCAGCTCTATCATCGGGTCGATTTAGCAGACGGTTGAGATCTCGGAATGATAGCGGTATGTCTTTACCGTGAATTCGTAAGTCTTTATGGAAATCAACAATCTCTCGTACCGTGACCAATCGCTTTACCAGTTCGGGGATGCTAAGAAATTCACGCGGGGTAATGGTTGCTTCTCCCAGCAGGGTACTAAGCTGACCGTAGAAGGCTCGCACTTCTGCATCTTCCTCGCGCTGAGGG
Organism: Calyptranema fuscum S582; assembly: GCF_055793305.1. Taxonomy (NCBI): domain Bacteria; kingdom Bacillati; phylum Cyanobacteriota; class Cyanophyceae; order Oculatellales; family Oculatellaceae; genus Calyptranema; species Calyptranema fuscum. The sequence continues at coordinate 4,160 of NZ_JBSLYH010000071.1, read as the reverse complement.
CGGGTGTAGGGCTTGTGTTTGCCCAGGTGGGGCCATGCCCGACTGTCAATCCCTGAAAGCGAGGAGCTTTCACCCATCCAGTTAACCCCAACCCAGCCGCGGGAAAACTTGCGATCGCTCAGGGCTACTTTTGCTTCGTCGCCGCTGGCTCCCGTTGCCCAAAAGAATTCCCAGGCATGGTTTGTCCAGGCTTGCCAGGAGCGATGCCAGTATTCGTATTCCCAGCGATCGCCCGTTGGGGTTTGGGGAATCTGGGTTTCAATCCAGAGGCGACAGGTTTCGACGATGCGCGTCCAGGCGGCAGAGAAGGCATTGTGAGCTTCTGAGTAGGGAAATTCGCCGCGGATGAGAATCTGGTTGGGCACTCCCTGGGTGACATCAATCAGGGCAGGGGAAACGACCGGATCGGCAGGCCATGTCAAAGCGTTAGAGCCAGTTAGGTGGCGTTGAGCAGCTGTGCAAAGATGCTCGGACAAATACGACAGGATAAAGGAACTGCCGTAGAGATCTTTTAATTTTCGAGACTTTTCGATGAACCCCTGCACAGGGGCAAAGGTCATAGCCGTATACACAGGTAGGGGCATAGCTGAGGAAGAGGAGGTACAAGCGTGATGGAGCTACTGTAGCAGCACTCTGGAAAGGGATGCTTCCAGAGTCGTTTTGAATAGAGTCAGGGGCATTGCGATCGCCCCATCGCGTTCAACCTACCGTAGTTGAGAATCAGCCAGAACGGGCTAGATTTAAGCAATTCTTTGTCCCTACTGAAAAACGGGCATAGCTGATAGCGGTACGATTGCCCCCTTGCCCCCCAATTCTGGGGGAACCATATGATGACTTAAGTCGATTACCTGAAACAACGCAACCAAAGGAGAAGACTGCATGACAAAACCGAGTTGGATTGTTCGGGCGATCGCCGATCCCACCAAGAATTTTTTGGCGTTCTTTTTAGTAGGCACCCTGCTATTTACCGTTGTGTCGGATGGGGTGTCTTATCTCGTTTGGGATGCGTTGGGAACCTGGATAGAAAACCATTGGGGGATTCAACAAGCCTGGTTTCGGGTTGTGCTAACGGTGGGGTTGCTGTTGCTGTTGCTGGGGTTAACCTATGGAACAGATCTCTCTCGTTGGTTGCTGGGTCAGTTACGGCGATCGCCCCTGTTTGCAGCAGTGGAAGTGCCTCAAGCGAATGTTGTACCCCTGCAACGCACCTATCCCGGCTTGATTGTGGCGATGAGTCCGAAAAACCATTCTCCTGCTGAGGAGGCAATCAGATTTCACTGGAACGAGGGACAGGTGCCCCATTTACAAGATTGCTGGCTGATCTGTACGCAACAATCGCTGCCCTTTGCACTGGATTTGGCAGAGCAGTTGACAGCAGAAGGAGCCACTCAAACCCTGCGACTGCACTACGGAGCCTATGAAATAGAGAATCCAGAGATGCCAGGGGAGAGGTTTAGCCTGGTAGTGCCAGATGCTTTGATGGATGACCCCAATTACATTCAGCAATTGGTGAATTCTATTTATGCGGATGCAGAAAGCCTGGGTCTGGCAGAGTCAGAGGTGATTGCAGACTACACAGGTGCAACTAAAGGAATGACGGCAGGAATGCTGCTGGCTTGCACGCGACCCGAACGACCCTTGCAATACATCAGCCAGGTGAATCCGGGGCAGATTATGGCGGTGCAGGTATCTTATCGGTTGCGTCCTGTGCGAAAGTAGCCCCCTAACCCCCAATTTTGGGGGAGCCAAACCATTCAAGCAGAGGCTAGGTTGGTATGTTGCCATTACTTCGCGATCGCTTTCTTTCCCTATCTAACTTTGAGCAAGCCTGGGATGTGGTAGCCAATAACCGTGGCTGTGCCGGAGTGGATGGGGAAACCATTACAGGCTTTGGCTCTTACAAGGCAGATGCCCTCTTGGCGTTGCGAGAAGCAATCGCAGAAGACTGTTACCGTCCGATGCCCCTACGCCAAATTTGGATTCCCAAGCGATCGGGAGGCTGGCGTGAGTTAGGAGTGCCCACCGTCCGCGATCGCTTGGTGCAACAGGCGCTATTGCAAGTGCTATATTCGCTGGTTGAGCCGCAATTTGAGCCATCTAGTTTTGCTTACCGTCCGGGGCGCTCCCATCGGCAGGCAGCAGCGCAGGTGGAGATATGGCGCGATCGCGGCTATACCTGGGTGCTGGAAGCCGATATTGTGTGCTATTTCGATCGCATCCAGCATTCCCGATTATTGGCAGAGCTAAAGGAGCGGGTAAATCTGCCCTGGGTAATGGCGCTGGTCAAAGCCTGGATTACCATAGGCAAGCTAACCCCCGCAGGAATTGTGTTGCCCACGGCAGGTATTCCCCAGGGGTCGCCGATTTCACCCATGCTGGCGAATGTATATCTGGATGACCTGGATGAGTCGATGGCGCAACCGGGCTGGAAGTTAGTTCGCTATGCAGACGATTTTGTAGTGCTGGCTCGCAGTCAGGAACGGTTACAGGAGGCACGGGCAACCCTGAACGCATTGCTGACTGGGATGGGGCTGGAATTGCACCCCGAGAAAACAGGAATTACCACATTTAAGCAGGGGTTTCGATTTTTGGGTCATACCTTTGCGGGAAATGTGGTGGTGCCACCTACTCCCCGACGCAGACAGATTAAGCCGGAATCTCGGCAGGGGTCGGAGGTGCGGTTAGTGCATATCGATCGCGGCAAAGTGGAGGAAACCATGATGCAACAGGCGCTAGTAGAGGCATTGAAGGCAGCACAACAGCCCATTCCACCCCCGCTGTTTGTGGTGTTGGGGTATGGGGTGCGATCAGATACGTCGGTCAAAATTGAATCCCCTGAACGGGAATGGAGCAATGGTATGTCGAGTTTGTATGTAGTAGAGCAGGGAACCTGTGTGAACAAGGATGAGGGACGGTTCCGGCTCAGCCCTCCCAAAGGAGACTCCCTGGAGGTGCCGATTCGAGAGGTAGAACGGATTTTGATTTTTGGGCAGGTGCAGGTCAGTACGGCAGTGATTGGGCTGTGTTTGAACCAGCAGATTCCGGTCATCTTTTTAAGCCAGACGGGAGAGTATAAGGGGCATTTGTGGAGTGCTGAATTTGAAGATTTGGCGGCAGAACGCTATCAATTTTTGCGTCAGGCAGAAGCTCCCTTTCAACTTTGTACAGCGAGGGCGATCGTCTGGGGTAAGTTGATGAACTCTAAGCAATTGCTATTACGGCTAAACCGCAAACGGAAGCTAGAAGCCGTTGCTCAGGCAATTCAGGGGATTCAGCGAGATATTGAGTCTTTAAGTTCAGTCACATCGTTAGATCAATTGCGGGGATATGAGGGCATTACGGCAGCCCGATATTTTCCCGCCCTGGGACAATTGTTGGTCAATCCGGGGTTTAGTTTTCGAGAACGCAATCGGCGACCTCCCAAAGATCCCGTTAATTCATTGTTGAGCTTTGGCTACACTCTCCTGTTTAACAACATGATGAGTTTGATTTTGGCGGAGGGGTTAAATCCCTATGTTGGCAATCTGCATGGAACAGAACGAAAGATGCCTGCGCTGGTGCTGGATTTAATGGAAGAGTTTCGTTCTTCCATTGTGGATAGCCTGGTGGTAAAGCTGGTTAATAGCAAAACATTTCAGCCTACCGATTTTACATGGCCCACGTCAGAAGGCGGCGTTTATCTGGCAGCGTCAGCCCGACGGCTGTTTATTCAAAAGTTTGAACAGGCAATTACCCAATCAGTAAAACATCCTGATTTGCAGGAAGCTGTATCTTATCGTCGGGCGATGCATCTTCAGGTGCAGCGATATAAAGCAGCGTTGCTAAAAGATATTCCCTATGAAGCGTTTTTGCGATCGGTCTAATGCTGGTAATCGTTACTTACGATATCCCTGATAACAAACGGCGCACTAAGCTGGCTGCGTTTCTGGAAGGATATGGTCGGCGGGTACAAAAAAGTGTGTTTGAATGTTTTTTGTCTCAAGCTGAAATGAAGCAGCTATATCACCATGTCCAGCGGCGGGTAAAAGTCGAAGAAGACAATGTGCGTTTTTACTGGCTGTCTCCTCAAGCGGTGCAGCAAGTGTTGGTCATTGGGGGCGATCCGCCTCAACCCCCACCCTCGGTTTACATCGTCTAAGAATCAATCGACACACCAGGGA
>NZ_JBSLYH010000070.1:0-30951 GCF_055793305.1 Calyptranema fuscum S582 | reverse complement strand
AGGATCTAAATCCGCCTATTGCAGCCCAACTTGTTTTTTCAATTCTTCTGGTATATTTCTTGCTGTTGCTAAACCTTTTACGGTTCTCCAATCATTGCCCGGATCAGGACGAAGGTTTTGAAGATTAACGTCACTGAAGTTTGAACCTCTGAGATTTCCACTTAATATTGCTCCACTGAGGTCAGCATTAGTAAGATTTGCGTTCTCTAAATCTACGGCAAAAAGATTAGCATCCATTAAATCTGCATCTCGCAGTTCTGCATCACGAAGCGTCGAATTGACTAACCTGGCTTCAACCAAAGAAGTACCGATCAATTTTGCTTTCCGAAAATCTCCATAACTCAGGTCTGCATTATTCAAACCTGCTTGTTCGAGGTTGCTTCCCTGTAGGTTTGCTGCACTGAGATTTGCATATTCTAGAGATGTATTTTTAAGATTAGATTCGCTGAGATTAACACCACTTAAATTTAGATGATTAAGATCTGCATCACTCAAATCAATCTTATTTAAATAAGGACTAATAATGATATTGAATGCATCAGTATTTAAGCAATTACAATAATTTGCAATCCGCAGAAGTCTCTTTCTATCAAATTCCTGGTTGTTTCGTTTTCCACAAGGATGAAAATAGATTTCTCTTTTCAAATGTTCGTTTGCTTGTCCATAACGATGGAGTTCTAACAGCACAATCATCACATTTAAGCCCGCAGCAACATCTCGATGTCTTTGTCCAAGATGTTGATCAGAAATTTGTTCCTTCATCAGACGCATTTTTCGTTGAGGTAAGTTTTCTGGGGGAGCATCTATAAAGTCTCCATTACACCAGCGAAGGTAGAAATGTTCTAACCGTCGAAACAAAAAAATAGGATGAAATTGTACACTTTTTTCTAATAAAACCATGAGATATTGTACGATTTCCGGTCTAAGAGGCGTGTTGTAACCTAAGAGATCGTAAATCTCCCAATCCATTTGCTCTGTGGTGACATAAAATTCTCTCCGTTTATCTCCTGGTTTTGACCAATCTTCGAGAGCTTCTTTTAAGCGTTCGGCACAGAGAAATTCAGTAAAGCTTTTATGGACAAATTCAATGGTGCCTGTGCCTTTTTTGCCGGGTTGCATATAGAACGCGGCAAGGGCATTTCGTAACGGACTTTCTTGCAGGCGATCGCCTGCTTCAGCTAATAGTTTTTTAGCATTATCGTCATGTTTGAGCCGTTCTTCTAACATGGCAATCGGGGCAGATTCGCCTCCGGCTTGAATCACACAGAGTCCGGCTTCTGCCAAAATGCGGTGCAAGCCATCCAGTTCTAGTTCGGTTAATCTGCGGTTGAGTAGGGTATCGCGTTGTTTGGTCAGCACCCAATCGATGGTGCGCTGATAAATCAAAACTTTGGCAGCGGCAGCGTTGGCTCCGTCAAACATTTCCAGGCGCAATTCGCGGGCACGATGCATGGCAGCCAGTAAGTAGAGCAGCAGGGGTTCCCGTGATAGTTCTCGCACCTGATCGGGCAGGCGTTGGTCATACAGAATTTTTTTCAGAAAAATAGGGTTGTTGCCGATCAGCTTGCCCCATTGCGTTAGCCAGCGCTCCTGAAGTTCGTCGTCCATGGGCAAAATCTCGACGCGCTCCAGATTGGGTGGCATCAGCCGTTCGATGCTATGGAGTGAAAGGGATCGACCTGTGATCAAGACCCGATGCCCTTTTTCAGAATTTTGGGCGCAGCTTTCTTGAAATCTACCGACTTGCCGTAAAAAGTCTTCTAAACCACCGCTGGTTCTACCTTCCATCAGCAATTCATCAAAGCCATCAAGCAAAAATAAATAGCGGATCGTGCGATCGCTTAGCCAACCGGGATCATTTTTGGCAAAGTCGCGATCGACTGCTTTTCTCAAGGTTTCTTCAAAATCATGGGCGATCGCTTCAATATCGCGTAGACGAATCAAAATAGGCGTCCATCGGGGATGTTCGTGCTGCCGTACCCAGTCGGCAAACATCCGACAAAATACGCTTTTGCCTCGACCCGGCCCTGCCTGAATAAACAGAACGCGATCGCATTTACTGGCATCGTTGAGTACTGTTTTTGCCCAGGTTTCCAGGTCAATCGGGGCAGGGTGAGCGGGTGCAATACCTTCAGAATTGAGTGGTTGAGCTTTCAGCGGCACGTAGATATCTCGAAAACTAAACGTTTCGCTAAACACCGGCTCTAAAGGGCGGGGTTGGATGTGTTCACGCAAATAGGTATCGATGCTGTCATATTTTTCTAAAACCTCGCGTCCACCGACCTGGTACCATGCGACCAGGCGCTTGACGGATTCTCCAGCATTCGCCAGGGCAGGAAGCAGCTGTTTATTGGTTTCGAGGGCAACCTGTTCGGCAATTTGTCTGGCATTGCTGGCGGGTAGACCCAATTGCTCCAAACGAGCAGATAGAGCTTCATTAAAGGCATGAGCCAGTTTTGATTCATGAAACGACAGCAACGCAAGGCGAGCAGATTGATCATCCAGCTCCAGATCACCCAATCGTCTAAATTGCTGCTGGACTAGCTCAGAGGCGGGTTGGTTACCCACTTGAACAAGCCACTGCTGGACTCTGGGCAATTGCAAGACGAGACGAAAACTTTCTAAATAGGCAGCTTGGCTAACCAATGCAACCGACTGCGCCAGGGTCGGTTCAGTTTTTGTTTTGTCTAGATAAAACTTTAGTAGGCTGGTGGCAATTTTGACGAAGGGTAGGGTCGATTCTGCCAGTTCTGCTAAGGGCGAGTTGAGTATATCTAACAACGATGCCCCCTGACGGATGATTGGGGCAAGTTGCTGAATGTCTTGTTGTTTCAGCGTTGCAGCTAACCCAAAGGTGGCTTCGGCAACCTCGACCGTACCTGCAACCGTGTCTGTCGAGAGCAAATCTTTGATGTCGGTCGTGAGGAATTTCCAGATGCGGGTTGCCATTGGGAGTGTCTCCGGACATTGGATGTCAAATCGTTCCACTCCTGATGTCTCCGGGTGGAACTGGAAAAAATACTATCTAATTCAAGCGAAATCCAAACCGTTCCGTATAAGTTTTAATTTAATCCAATGCTTTTTTATGGACTGGAGGTTTCCTCCAGTGCCTGTAGCGCTACACACTCAGAATCGGGGCGATGGTAGGTTATACCGATTTAATGTGAAGCTGCGCATTATTCAACCCCCGGCTGTCGCCGCCCCCCTTGGCAAGGGGGACTACAGGGGGTTTTAGTTTGGCGCAACTTCATAAAAGATTGGTATTAATACAGCAATCGGCACTTACGTTGCGTCCCCAAGGGAATACACGTCAATGCCGATGGCTGGATAATTTGGTTGTTGGGCAAGGTGTGGGCGATCGCCCCTCGATCACCACAAGCGTGCTACAAGTCTGTGTGAAAGCCTCGCTCCGCGCAGCTCTCAAACGATAACGTGTACTTCACTCATTTGAGAATTGCTATATCCGTCGTGAAAGGTGAGAGAAAAAAGTCTTACGACGACGATTCAGATTGCAGTTCAACGATGAGTTGCTCTAGATGTTGGCTATTGGCTTGATAGATTTCGTTGCAAAAGTGGCAGGTTGCCTCAGCCCCTTCATCTTGGGTGATCATAGTACGCAGTTCTTGTTCGCCCAAAATTTTGAGTGCTCCTAAAACGCGATCGAAGGAGCAACCACAGTGAAACCGCAACATTTGCGTTTCTGGAAAGATACTGAGGTTCATATCGCCCAGCAGTTCTTCAAAGATCTGGGGTAACGATTTTCCGGCTTGCAACAGGGGGGTGAAGCCCACTAAAGAGGCAATCCGCGATTCCAATTTTTCTACTAACGCTTCATCTCGGGCGGCTTTGGGCAAAATCTGAATCAGCAATCCCCCAGATGCCGTTACACCAGAAGCACCGACGAACACACCCACCATCAAAGCAGAGGGGGTTTGTTCGGAATTCAGCAGGTAATGGGCAACATCATCGCCTATCTCACCAGACACTAGTTCTACAGTGCTGGAGTAGGGATAGCCATAGCCCACATCACGAACTACATACAGATAGCCTTCGCTACCAACAGCCGCTCCGACGTCTAATTTACCCTTGCTGCTGGGTGGCAGCTCGATCGCAGGGTTATCTACATACCCTCTGACGGTGCCATCTAACCCGGCATCCACCAAAATACCGCCGAGCGGACCGTTGCCTTTGACCCGAATATTCACCCTCGATTCTGCCCGCTTCATGCTGGAAGCGAGGAGTAATCCGGCTGACATGGTTCGTCCTAAAGCGGCTGTAGCCACATAGGAGAGGTTGTGTCGATGTCTTGCTTCTTCGGTCAAACGTGTGGTGATCACGCCTACGGCACGAATTCCCCCATCTGCCGCAGTTGCCCGAACCAGTTGGTCTGCCATGAAACCCCTATACACGCCCTACAAACTTTAACAATCCGTTACATACTAGTTTACCGCAAACTTATTCGATCATCAGCGGTGAGAGAACTCGTTTACGGGTAGTGCACCCCCTGAATCTTGCAACATTAGGAGGTTGGAGGTGCGCTCTCGCGAGGAAATTTCACCTCTCTCCACCCCCTTCAAACCTTTTAATTGGGTGTACTAGGGTGTCGGGCTACGGGTAGTTCCTGCGGACTCGTCCTTATCGTACGACCGAAAACCAAATTGACGTTTCTCATCGGTTCAACCTGCTAATTTCCGATATGGCAGAACAACAACGGGCAATCGAGGCTGGGTTTCAACGTCATATTGCAAAACCTGTCGATCCAGAGGCATTAGTCAGAGCAATCCTGTCAATCCTCCAGTCTTCTCAAGTGCAGGAGGCACCGCCCCCTACGTAGGAGTTCTACCCCCCACCCTCCGTCCTTCACCCAACCGGATACCGTTACAGCCATAGTTCTCATAAAAAACAACGAGGGGTCGCCAGTTAGCGACCCCTTCTGTTTTTTGAAGCATTAGAGCGCCACGACTCCTGCTTCAGTAGCGAGGGTTGTTAGCGGAAGTTGTAGATGCGGGAGTCGTGTAGCCTGTTCTGGTGTCATGGTCGCGATCGCGCCCTTTTAGACCTGCCAGACCAATCAAGCCAAGAAGACCCAACCAACCTAGGTCGAACCCGTCGTCACCATAGTTATCGTCAGTGGTCACTGTGTCGGGCGCAACGGGGTCAGTGGTGGTCTGGGCAGATGCGGAAAGCGTAGACGGCAAAATGGCAAGGCTCAAGGCGAGAGCGCCAGTACCTAAGCAAGCAAACAATTTATTTTTCATGGAAAACACCTCGAGGACAACTGTTAGTAAATAGGAGATCAATCTGCATGAGTACCAATCTTGTGAATTGGCTCTTTCTGTAAACCCTCTATATAGAAACAGTAAAGGGTTTTCCCAGGCGCGTTGTCCGTCATTGAGGGGAGATAGCCTTGATTTAGTCTGGCTCAAAAGCAGTAGATTGGCAGGTTTAAGCTCTGCTATAGCTGTCCTAAATACGCTGTAACCTAGGCAGCGCGCCTATCCTAAACAGCCCTGCGGCTGCTATAAAACTATTCTCTGAGCAGTAAATAGTAGAGTTGTCCAGGCGTATTGATCAGTCCAGCGCGATCGCCTGCGGCTTGACCGCTGCCCATAAAAATATCGACCCGTCCGGCACCACGGATGGCACCCCCCGTATCTTGATCGAGCACATAACGGCTGACGGGTTGTTGTTCCAGGGAGCCGGTGGCAGTAGGCACGGGCATTTGGGTCATGATTAGCGCCAGCGCGCCCGGTGGCAGCACCGATTTGTCAGTTGCGATCGATCGCTCTGCCGACACGGGCACACCCAAGCTTCCGGTGGGTGGAGCACCGTTAGTTTCGCGGAAAAACACAAAGCGGTTATTGCGCGGCAAATATTGGTCTAAATCGGCAGGATAGTGTTGAAAATATTGAATGACAGCCGGTAAGCTGAGGTCTGCTTCTAAAATTTTGCCGTCATTGACGAGTTGCCGACCGATGCTGATGTAGGGATAGTCGGTGCGTCCGGCGTAGCCAATGGTAAGAGTGCTGCCATCCGTCAGTTGCAGCCGAGCAGAGCCCTGCACTTGAATTAAGAAGGCTTCGAGGCGATCGCGCAACCAGGCAATCTCCAGTCCGCGTAGGGGCCCTCCGGCACCTTGTAAGCCATCAATGCCTTCAAGTTGAGTTCGCGTAGGATGAGGAGTTGCCCAGCGTCCCAGGTTGGGGGGTAGGCGATAGATGGGAAAGCGAAACTCAGCCGTTTGCACCCGGCTTGCCACATAGGTTGGTTCAAAATAGCCGGTAAAATCGACCGTGCCCAGACCATCTCGCCCCACAGACTGATAAAAATCAAACTCTTCAGCCACGGCGGTTTGCAATGCCTCAGGGTTCGGGCTAGTTAACACTAACTGACGAAACCGCTGTAAGCTACGACGCACGCGATCGCGAGTAAATCCGGCAACCGGATAGTGTCGATATGCTGTCTCTGCGGCGGCTGTATTGAGATATCTCAACGAGTGATCGATCGCCGCAATCAAGGTCTGGCGATCGCCTGGGCGATCGCCACTGCCCCAAATGTGTTCGTCTAACCCTAACAACGGCTGGGATTGGGAAGCAGTATCGGTGATCGCTGGGTTGACTAATGGCAACGGCACCGATGGCACCTGCGCCCTAACGGGTACAGATGCAACCGTCAAAGCAGTGGCTAAACCTAAATAAAACGATATGACGATCGCTCGACCCATCTGGAGTCAACCCAACTCTATAAACAGTAATACTGGCTGATAGCTGTTAGCTGTTAGCTATTAGCTGATAGCTGTTAGCGATTAGCTGATAGCTGTTAGCGATTAGCTAAAAATCCCGCTCAACGCTGCCATAGAAGACGGGTTCTACGCGGATTGCCAGGATTTTTGAGGGACGCACCACCATATATTCGCCTTGAATATTTTTGATGGGGACGCTGATGAACTCATCAGACGCTGATTTGGGCACCAGTTCGCTGCTATACCACTTTTGAAATTCTTGAATGGTCGGGAAACGGACTTCTTCCCGATGTCCTCCCTCGATCATGAGGTGAACGGCGTATTCGCTGGGAGTTCTAGCCATAATGCATCGCTATCCTAAACACCTTACAAGATTAACTCCATTCAGAGAGTCACAGCTACTATAGCAATTCTCGCTTGCGTGAAGTAAAAGTTGTTGTGTGAGAGCCGCGCTCCGTGCGGCTCTCACACAACCTCCAATTTAATCACGAGGATTTCTTGAGCCGTCTAAAGCAAAAATCCTCGTTTCTGTCATAGAAACGAGGATTTTTAGCTAATTAACCATTTGGTGGCGGGGAGCGGATTTGAACCACTGACCTTCGGGTTATGAGCCCGACGAGCTACCAGACTGCTCTACCCCGCGTTGTGTTCGCTTTCCAAGTATAGCGATTAATGGCTAAAGTGGCAAACTATTTTTTAACCTGGATTTTTACGGACTGGTAAGCAGGCAAATATGGCACTCGATTTGGCTTGTGCCAGTGCTTTGTCAACACTTACAGCCATTTTCAATTGCTTAAGCTACAGATTTTTTGTTGTGTGCCGCGCTCCGCGCGGCACACAACAAAAAATCTAAACATATCCCAGCGCGAAGCGCTGTAGATAAGGGATGACCGAGTATTAGACCTCCGAGGTTTTAAAATCTCGGGGATCTTAGGAAACAGAATCAGAGACCCGTAACCCTAAAATTTAACGCTGACAAAGTACCAAAATTACGGCAGGTATGAAACTCAGACGTTTATTTTCGGGTAGTGGTATTCATGTAATGATTTTTTGTGGCGCGGGCGTTGCCCGCGCCACAAAAAATCATTACTTTTTTAGGACTACCTATTTTCGCTACGCATCTAACTTCAGGAGAGAACTAAGGAAAGAGCGATCGCCCTTCCCTTCGACCGTTTAGAGTAACGATAATTCACCCAGCACTTCTAACCGCTTGAACTTGCCCAGTGTCATGTAGGTTTCGCCCAATGTCTCAGAGGTGGCTGGGGTAATCCAACCCATCTGTTTCAAAAGTTGAATAGCAACGGCATATTTAGCGCGTTTAGAGCCATCGATCGCTTTGATGGCTAGCCCCAGACCTTCGCCCACCTTGGCAATGCATTGGATGCCTTCTGAACCAGATTTGCTGACCAGTTGACCGTTGGTCAGGCGCATCAGTTCTGTATCAAACTCACCATCCCCTGCAATTAAAACCGGATGATGGGTCATTGCCCGAATGATCCGTTCCATATCTAAATTGTCGCCAGAGGCAAGCTTGGCATACAACGTTGCCATTTGCCCCAATTGCATGAAATAGGTGGGGGCACCGCAGTCATCGTGGGCGCAAATAAATTCTTCGGCAGGCATCCCCAGCAACTCGGCTACTTTTTGCAAAATTAGCTTTTGCACGGGATGGTTGCGCTGAAGATAGTTATTGATCGACCAGTTGCGTTGCTGGCAAACGGCTAACATCCCGGCATGTTTGCCAGAACAGTTGTATTGCAGAGGGCTGGTTTTACCTTCCGGGATGGGGCATTGTAAGGCGGATGGGTCAACATCGCAACGCCACAAAATGTTAAATGCTTGCCGAACTTGCTCTACACTGCCCTGGTGAGAGCTGCAAATAATGGCTAAATCTTTGTCGGTTAAACTAAAGCGCTCTATGGTGCCTGTATTAGTCACCGCTAGAGCCTGAAAAGGTTTTAGGGCTGAGCGGACAAACGCGGAGGTTTCGGCGTTGCCTGCAACCGATAAAACACGTCCTCGTTCATCTGCGACGGTTGCCTGAACGTAGTGCTTGGATTCAACAATTCCTTCACGCAGTAGTCGGACTTCTAACTCTGCGGCTTGCGTTCTTTTTCCCCTTGTCATGGCTGCGACTGTGACATACTCCTGGCTTAAGACACCGTATGGACGATTGTTGATTGAAAGGTTCGTTGCTCAGAATCGTGGATTTAATAAAACCGAAGATTTATTTTTGGAAGCGCGGCTCCGCCGCGCTTCCAAAAATAAACGTCCGGATTTTAATTAATGTGTGATCCTAAAGATTAACCATTCAAAACTTAACAGCCCCTCAATACTATATTGGCTGACGGCAATAGTGGCGGTAAAGGAATCCTTTTTTAAGCCTGGATAGGACAAACACTAACTTTTGCAACGTGGGGAGTTCCCATCAAATTTTGGGGTCACGGGTCTCTGATCGCGCCTTAAGACCTCTCGCGCTCCCTAAGACCTCGGAGGTTTTCGAAACCTCCGAGGTCTCCCATCCACCTGTCACCCTACCTCTGAACGTTGACAACGCACCAGGACAACAGCATGGATCTACCTGATTCAGGATCACAGATGCTATACAACCCAGCGCTCCCACACATAAACCTGTGGTTTTATTGAATCTACAACCTTAAATAAAATTCCAGGTCACAATGCCTGTGAGAAACATTGCAACCAAAATGCCAAAGGTTTGATGCAGTCTGTTGAGCAAGGGCTGGATTTGGTAGGTGACGATGAGGCGATCGCGTTGTAACACTTCGTCCGGCTTTTCCCAGGTTTGCCCATCATACCAACCGGACTCTTCATAAAAAATCTCTGCCTTAGACAGGCGATCGCGCACATAGACCCAGCCCAGCCAGAGCTGCAACAGTGCTAACGTTGGCGGTATCGCTGCCCCTAAAGCACCACTCAAGAGAAAGTGACCAGGATATTTGTGAAACGGAAAACTGAGGATGGCAACGGGTGCCGCAACCAACCAACCGAGGAACCACAGGATGACAATGGGCTTTAAAAATTTACCCAGGTCAAGGGTTGCCCAACGATAAAACCATGACTCACTGAGCTGTTGATATTCATTGAGGGGCTGTTGTTCGGTGGGCACCGGGCAAACAGGTGCAGATGGTTTCATGGCTGAGGACATTGACAGAATAAACAAGCCGGTGCGATCGCCGTTGAGGTGATGAATGCTCTCGTCGGCACGATTACTGAGGTTTTGGTGCAGAAAAGTTAATCTTTTCGGCATGACCCCAAAAGGCTTCTAGATTATAAAACTCCCGTTCTTGTGGGGTAAAAATGTGGGCAATGACTTCACCATAGTCCAACACAACCCATCTGCCGTCGGTTTTTCCTTCTACCCGTAGGGGCTGGCGATCGCAAGTTTCGGCAACCTGGTCTTCGATAGAACGGGCGATCGCTTGAGTTTGCACATTCGAGAACCCTGTCGCAATGACGAAGTAATCTGCCAGATAAGAAACGCCGGAAACCTTGAGGAGTAAGATATCGGCAGCTTTGCGATCGTCGGCAGCTTCGGCAATAATGTGCGCCAGGGTAGAACTATCAGTTGCGCGTCGATCTGACGATGTCACCTTAGAGGTGACGGTAGATGCAGTAGAAGCAGTCCGGGTTTTAAAGAAATCAGCCATTCTGAAATTGGATTCCTCCATTTGTAAGTGAGCGATCGGATCAACGGTAATGAATTGAGCTAGAGACGCGATTTGTCTCGTCTCCATCGATGATGACGCCTGTGGGGAAAATGCTGATAATCGGGGGCAACGGCATGATAGATATCAACGTTGAGGTTCCGTGAACACTGCGAGGTTAAGCAGATAGGGCAGAATTTTTAGCCTGGGGCTGATGGTAAGGGCGCGATCGCGATCGCTTATCTGCCTGTAGGAACCAGTTGCGCGTCAGGATCGTGCGCGGATGGATCAAGCGTTGGGTGTTTATTAAATATTGAAACGAATACTCAGAGGTCATCCACACCGCTTGCTGCAAATCGGTATAGCTGATCTGACGCAGTTGGTTTAACTCGGGGGTGTCACCGCGTCCGGGTTCTAAGCTGTCTGCTAAAAACACAATGCAACTGAGGGCACCCATGCCGGGTCTACCCAATGTATGGTCGGCGATCGCTGCCAAGATCGTTTCGTCTGTCACACCAAATTCATCTCTGGCAACGACCGCACTGGCACCTGCATGGAGCAGATGCGGATTGGCAACTTCAACGGGGTCAAGCGATACCCCTTCTGCCTGTGCTATTTCTAGCAACCGATGAGATTTAAAATACTTTGCTAGATCGTGCATTAACCCCGCTTGAGCGGCTTGATTGACATCCTCACAGTGGACTTTGGCGAGGGCGATCGCCATCTCTTCGACCCGTAAGATATGCTCAATCCGAGATTGAGGGACATTGGATTCCAACCAGCTCAGTACCTGTCGGCGCAACGTTCCCGAATACTCTCCCATGCAGTCAGACCTTTAAGATGTGCAGTGTGCGTTGGGGATCAGCTCACAGTACATTTATTTTAGGCTATGTCTTGAGTCTTGGCAGGAGACTTAGGATACCGTAATCTCAATCAGCGCTCTACAGCTAAGTCAAATTAATAAACCCAACGATGAATGGCACTGACTTAACTATCCGAACCGCCCCCTAAATCCCCAAATCTGGGGGAGCCGGATCGGAAGTCCCCCAGATTTGGAGGATTTAGGGGGCTAGTTTTTGCTTATTGCAGTGACATTTACCCAAAGATGGATGTTGAGCAGCACGGCGTTGCCGTGCTGCTCAACATCCATCTTTGGGCTTAGAAAGCGGTCGTTGCCTTAATTAACTTCCCACCAACCCAGCGTCGGACCGATGAACCGCACTGTGACCCAGTAGGCAACCAGCACACCAATGCCAGCCCACGCGCCAAACGTGCTCCAGTTCACGAACCGTTCTGCCTGTCCTTTTTTAATTGGAATCCAGGGAAGAATATTCGGTTCTTTACCATAGTCTTCACCTAAGGTTTCTTTTCTCCGCTTAGAGTCTCCCATACAACATCCACAAACACACTCGTCTGCAACTGATGATAAGTCAATTGGGAATGAGAATTGATTAATTAAGTTTGCTGCTGCCCTGTCTGCGTTGGACATAACTTAAATCCGTAGCTCGGCTAACCCCAAATATCTGATTCCTGTGGGGTCGATGGCAAAGCGACAGGGCAACACTTCCAGACCCAGGGCGATCGCCTCTCTTAGCAACTTGCCATAGATAGGATCAGCACTATCACCGGGAGCAAAGTAAGGACAATCGTCGCGATTGATGAAGTAAAGCATCACAGCTCTGGCGTGAGGCAGCAAGGCAGTCAGTTCTCTTAAATGTTTTTGTCCGCGTGTGGTTACGGTGTCGGGAAACAGTGCCAGTGATCCTTGAGTCCAGGTGGTGTTTTTGACTTCTATATAAATCGGACATTGCCCTGTCTCGGTTGCGAGATCAACCCCGGTTAGCAAAAAATCAATGCGGCTTTTCTGGTCTTGACCATACCGCACCTCTGATTGGATATGAGTATACGCTCCCAGTTCGGGCAACAAATTTGCCATCAGCACGGATTTAACCACCTGATTCGGGAGGGCTGTGTTGACCCCAACCCAGGTGGGACGGACTGTGTTGACTTCGATCAGTTCCCAGGTATAGGGCAGCGATCGCTTAGGATTATCGCTGCGAGAGACCATCACCCGATTGCCCGGAATGTAGACCCCTGTCATCGGCCCCGTATTGGGACAATGCGCTGTAATTACCTCTCCAGTAGTTAGTTCAACGTCAGCAAAAAAGCGTTTATAGCGTCTGATCAAAGTTCCGGCATAGAGAGTCGGGTAGGGGTAAAACCAGTCAGTCATGGAGCAAACCCTGCATGGATCTGGAGAGGCTTTAATTCTATACCGCCATAGGAATTCTTGGATGTGTCTTAGCCAGCATCGCACCCAAAGCTGACAGATTCAGGGTTAAATGGGTGAAGTCGATTTGCTGTTTACCTGCTTTGTCTGAGCCTGATAAGTTGAAGAAACCATCTCGTTCTCTTGCGGGCATCGCCGGGATCGTGGCGATCGCCACTCTGATTAGTAAAGTATTTGGGTTGCTTCGCCAACAAGCGATCGCGGCTGCCTTTGGGGTTGGGGCTGCCGCCGATGCCTATAACTATGCCTACGTCATTCCCGGTTTCTTACTGATCTTATTGGGCGGTATCAACGGGCCCTTTCACAGTGCGATCGTCAGTGTCTTATCAAAGCGGAAACAGGAAGAAACGGCTCCCCTGGTTGAAACCATCACGACCCTGGTCGGGGGCGTTTTACTGATTGTCACGATCCTGATTTTTGTCTTTGCCGGATCGTTAATTAATGTGGTGGCACCCGGATTGGGTGAAACGCCAGAAGGTTTAGAAATTCGGGCGATCGCCATTCAACAACTGCAAATCATGGCTCCGATGGCACTGTTGGCAGGGTTGATTGGGGTCGGCTTTGGCACCCTGAATGCAGCAGATCAGTATTGGTTGCCCTCGATCAGTCCCTTGTTTTCCAGTGTGACGTTGTTATTAGGATTGGGCGTGTTAGCCATCCAACTGGGCGACAAAATGACCCAGCCTCAATATGCCCTGGTGGGTGGACTGGTGCTGGCATGGGGCACATTAGCGGGAGCCGTTTTGCAATGGTTGGTGCAAATCCCGGCACAGTGGCGATCGGGGCTAGGCACCCTGCGACTCCGGTTTAATTTTCGTCAACCGGGAGTACCTGAGATTATTCGCATTATGGGGCCGGCAACGTTATCGTCCGGCATGATGCAGATCAACGTCTATACAGACTTGTTTTTTGCCTCCTATTTGCCCCAGGCTGCCGCCGCCTTGGGCTATGCCAATCTATTAATTCAAACTCCGCTGGGCATTATTTCCAATGTGATTTTGGTGCCCCTGCTGCCAATTTTTTCTCGACTGGCAGATCCAGAGAATTGGCCCGAGCTGAAAGCCAGAATTCGGCAAGGCTTAATTCTGACAGCGCTCACCATGTTGCCGATGAGTGCCATCATGATTCCGTTGGCATTGCCGATTGTGCGGGTGGTGTATGAACGCTTTGCCTTTAACGAAGATGCTTCGCAACTGGTGACCTCGGTTTTGATTGCCTATGCCGTCGGGATGTTTGTTTACCTGGGGCGCGATGTCCTGGTGCGGGTTTTCTATGCCTTAGGCGATGGAGATACCCCCTTCCGCATCAGCGTGGTCAATATTTTTCTCAATGCCCTGTTGGATTTCATCTTCATCAAGCCGTTTGGCGCACCCGGTCTGGTGATGGCGACGGTAGGGGTCAATTTGATTTCGATGGTGGCGTTGCTGATTGCGTTAGATCGAAAGATTGGCGGTCTACCCTGGCGCAATTGGGCAATGCCGATTTTGGGTTTATTCATCAGCAGCTTTATTGCGGGTGTTGGCTGTTGGGGCACGTTGCAAGGCTGTGAACGGCTGCTGGGAACCGAAGGATTTGTTGTGCAATTGATAGAGTTAGCGATCGCCAGTGCCGTTGGCTTGGGAGTGTTTGCCCTGTTTGCCATGCAGTTGAAATTGCCAGAAATTGATCTTTTTGTCGATCGCCTGCGACAAAAATTCTTCAAACCATAAATCGGTAACTCATCAAGAGAGCGACGGCTCCGCCGTCGCTCTCTCGATGTGCAGGGGCATAGCATTGGGGAGAAAAACCTTGATGTACCCCGAAAATCACTGTCCAAATGCTGCGCCCCTACGTATAGCAGTCGAAGGGTTTATTAGGACAAAGGTTGTGTGAGAACCCGCGCTCCGCGCGGGTTCTCACACAACCTTTTGATTTAACCGTTTCGACGGTTGCTATATAGTTTGGGTGCGTATGTTTTGTTTCGGTAAACCTTAAATCAATAGAGTTGTTAATTCTTTAGACAACATGCCACATTAGGGGCGGATACGCTGATATAGCTGCACCCAATCGTTTATGGACTTGATCCCGTAAGGCATGGATACGATGACTCCTCCTATCCCCCAAACGACCTCTGGCGATCGCCTGATTGATCACCTCAGTGGCGTGTTGATTATTGCGTACAAAGAAGATACACGAGCACTGGAAACCGCCTTTCAGCGTGAAGGGTTGCCGTGTACGGTGTTGCGTCAAGCAGACAACCCCGATTACCAGACCTTTTCGTCTAGCTACCGTTGTTTGTTAAATCACAGCCAGGGGTGGAAAACAGCGGCTGCCGCCAGCAAACCGACATTAATTGTAGAAGCCGATTTTGTTCCGGTCATTGGGTTAGGGCAATTGCCCTTGCCATTTGCGCCCCATTATCCAGATACGGGTATCTCCTGGCTCTATACCTGCGCCCCCCAGATCTATAGCGTCAATGCAGAAGGCTTTGCAGAAGGTTTTTCGACCGGGTTGGTTGCCTATATCCTCACTCCCCAAAGTGCAGCGGCACTGGTGGGTTTGGTAGAAGAAACCACCCAAAAACAGGGGACGGGGTATGTAACGTTCGACTCTGAAGTCGATACATTTCTGCGTCAGCGCAATTTTAAGAATTACATTCCCTTTCGCAACTATGGCGAGCATGGGGGACTGTCTAATCCCGAACATCGACTCAATGGCATGAGTGGCATTCATCGGGCTGATGTGTTGTATGGCAAGTTAGCGTTTTTACCGGCGTATGCGGCTGAGGCTACCCCCAGTTGGTTGACCTTTTTCAAAGCAAGGCTGGTGGCACGGGCAAAAGGAATTGCTCGGCTTGCCCAGGGTCGTTTTTTACGAACAAAGATTATTAAAACGTCGAGTGTGCCACTGCGATTGATTGGCTTTGCCGTGCGGCGACAACTCTCATTGCGACTCTAATCTTGTGCCGCCCGCTGCGCGGGCGGCACAAGATTCAGAGGTTTTATGCTTCATGGTGATCATCGACTGAACTAATTTGAGATGTACCTGCTGATCGCTTCGCCCAATAGGCGATCGCACCTAAAAACACCAGCCCCATCCCCCCGGCTAAAGGATTGTCGTCGATACCTGTCAGCCATTCGGGAACCCGGTGGGTATAGGTAATTAAATTGCCCACATTGATCCAATAAAATCCCCAGATCAGTCCGGCATGAAGCCCAATCGGTAACCCCAGGCGATCGCCCCTGCCCCGCTTTGCCCAGACCAGCGTCAACCCCAATAGCACTAGCCCAATAAACTGCGGCGACGTATGCAAAATTTCGGGGAGAGGACGAATAAAATGTAAAACCGCAAACGCTACACTATCTGTCCAGAGTGCCACTGACAGCCGGCAGTCTCGTTGTAATTCATCCAGCAACCAGCCGCGAAAAATCAATTCTTCACCCAGACCGACCCCCAACGCGACCAGCAATCCCGTTAAACCGACCGGAAGCAACTGCACTGTCCAGGGATTCCACTTGAGCCAGCCCAAGATTCCTTCTAATACGAACAATCCCAATAAACTCAAGCCACCAATGCTCAGCCCCTGCACCAGATCTCGACCATTGCGCCGATCCAACCCCAGTCCATAATGCTGCAACGGATGCGATCGCCCATAGACCCATCGCCCCCACACCCACAACAGCAGCAGAAACTCGATAAACAGGGCAGCCATCGTAACAATGCTGCGCATATTAGCGTCGGCAATCAAGCCATAGCCCAAGCCCAAAAATGGCAACCACAACACCGCCAGTGTTAATAAAAACGCAACCAACCGCACCCCTAGCGGCGCATTGACCCAGCGTTTAACCCAACTCTCCACGTCTTTCCCTGCGCTTTTCTTCTAATAACAATAAGGTTTCGGCATGTTTTTCGCGGGTAATGGGATAGAAATATGCCAGCACCAACCCACACAACAACACACCGGCAGGAATCGGACCAATTAAAACACGAATGGCAAGCAGTGCCGACTCTGGCTGACTCACCACCGCATTACCCTGCGATTCAACAAAACCGGCAGCATCCAGCACCTGCCCAACCAGAAACAACCCCAGGGCTAACCCAATTTTTTGCAAAAGTACCATAAAGGCATAGAACACTCCTTCACGCCGTTGTCCTGTCTGCAATTCATCCAGTTCAATCACATCGGGCAGCATCGACCAGGGAATCAGGTAAGCCGTGGACACGCCAAATCCGGCAAGTACTGCCAGGAAATACATCAACCCCGTTTGCCCCGGTTGCAAGAAAAACAGCCCAAATTCAGCCACAATCCACAGGCTCATGCCCATAAAATACACGGCGCGTTTACCAAACCGTTCGGAGGCTTTGCTCCAAATAAACAGCATCGTCAACGCTGTCACCTGAACCGCCATAATCACGAGCGTGAACGTGCTATTGCTCTGCCCCATCCAATTGACGATGTAGTAAGGAATGATGGAAACCGTATTTTGCAGCGCCAACCAGGAGAACAGATAAATGCCAATGACGAATAAAAAGGGACGGTTGCTAAAAACAATGCGCAATTGCTGAA
This sequence comes from Calyptranema fuscum S582, assembly GCF_055793305.1. NCBI lineage: Bacteria > Bacillati > Cyanobacteriota > Cyanophyceae > Oculatellales > Oculatellaceae > Calyptranema > Calyptranema fuscum. The sequence continues at coordinate 13,708 of NZ_JBSLYH010000070.1, read as the reverse complement.
AATAGGGCAGCGATTCGGATGCATCGGTCGGCTCGGATGACTGAGCAGGCGTCTCTGGTATGTCCTCGGTGCTGGAAGCAGGCGATCGCCCTTTCCCCGTCATCGTTCGTTTCCAGGTACCCACAACACACCAGTAAATCGGCAACACTGCAATCACCGTACAGACCAATCCCAACACCAAATATTGCTGGGTGGGATTAGCTTTGACCAGACTGAAGATGCCAAATGCCAATAACAACGAGGCAATGCTGCCCCCAATCGAAAACGAAAACCGAAAACTATTGAGGCTGGTGCGCTCGTCATAGTCTTGGGTCATTTCTGGGGTCAGTGCCGTATAGGGCAAATTGACCATCGTGTAGAAACTATTGAACAAAATGGCAGTCAGGACGTAGTACCAAAACAAACCTGTTTGATTAGTGCTGGGGTCATCGCTGAAGTGGGGCACGATCCACATTAAGAAGAAAGTAATGCCAAACGGAATGGCTCCAAATATCATCCAGGGATAACGCCGCCCCCAACGCGACTGCGTGCGATCGCTCAAAATGCCGATGATCGGATCATTGATCGCATCCCACACCTTCCCAATCAACAAAATACTGCCTGCCAAACTCGCCGGAATACCTGCCACATTGGTAAAAAAGATCAGCTGAAAGATCACCTGGATATTGGCAGTAATGGCAGGACCCAAATCTCCGGCTCCATACGCCAGCTTGGTACTGAGGCTTAGTTTTTCGGCTTTGACTTCTGGAGGAGCGGGAGAAGAGGGATTCATAGTTGACTGCGCCCAAAGACTAATCACAAACCTTATCATGGGCTGGCGATCGCCACTTGGATCATTTTGCTGTGGCAGTTTGTCAACACCAGCCTGAATGGTTTAGAAAGGTGGCACTGCTCACCTGCCATAAACCATTTCACAAATCAAATCGGACTGCTATATGATGCTTCTCAATCCTCAGTAGCATTCTCCGAAGCCATGTCCGATCTCTATGTATCCTGGTCAGATTATCACCGCACCATCGAACAACTTGCCGTCCAAATTTACGAATCCAATTGGGAATTTAATCAGATTATTTGCCTCGCCAAAGGAGGGTTGCGCGTAGGCGATATTTTGTCTCGCATTTACGACAAACCGTTAGCCATCCTTTCGACCTCATCCTATGGCGGTGTTAATAACCAGGTACGCGGATCGGTCACCTTTTCCCACGATCTGACTATGACCACCGCTAACCTGGGTAGCCATGTTTTGCTGGTCGATGACCTGGTCGATTCTGGTGTGACGTTGAAAAAAACCCTGACCTGGCTCGATCGCAAATATGGCTTTTATGTCGAAGACATCCGCACCGCTGTGTTGTGGTACAAAGAATGCTCTGTCATTGCCCCCGATTATTACGTCACCTACCTACCCGACAATCCCTGGATTCACCAACCCTTTGAACCCTACGAACGGATGACCCCCAAAGAACTGGCAGCCTCACTCTCCACCCCCGCAACCCATTAACTACTCCACACAACAGCGATCGCCCTCTGAGAGGGCGATCGCTGTTGTCTCAATTAACTTAGTTTTTAGAACGGTAAACGGATTGGAACAGGAACAGGAACCCGATTGCGAATTTCATCAACGACGCGATCGCCCACTTCATCAAACAATGCATTCGCTGCCGCTTCTGCAAAACTAGTGTCTTCTGCAAAGGCAACATCAAAAATACAACCTTCCATCAGTTCTGGCTCCACTCCTGCTTCTACACAAACCGCTTCAGCTTCTTGAACTTGCTGGGGAGTCAGCATATTCAGCGTTCTATAGGAGTTGGGGAAGTTTGGATCAGCAAAGGTTGCAGGTCCTTGCCCAGCAGCATAATCAAACAAGGACTCTGCCGAACTGACTCGCCAGCTATTACCAAAATCTTTGTAGATCTGCTCGAACGCAACTGACTCAAGTTGGTTGAGGGGAATCACACCCGGAATGGGTATTAGACTTGTCACCATTTGCCGTACTTCGCCGTAAGTTGATTGAGAGGGTACAACTTGTCCACTCCGAGTCCGTAAATCGTTACTGGGGTTACCGTCCAAATCTCCCAACAATCCAGTGAATTGTCCCGCAGGTGAATTTAAAACCTCTGGGGTAACGTTCATGTATTGCAATCCACTCATAGAGATCATGTGGATCACAACCCGCTCACCACTAGACCACTGAACAACATAATCTCCGCCAGATTGTTGAATGGTTCCCCCTCCTGGTAAAGATAGTTCACCATCGATGGTTACAGGTCTACCATTGACCCGCAGCGGTGTGCTGGTATCGGCATCTGGGAAGAACTGCGAGTAAAAAGCAACCCGGTCATTGCCAACCCTCATCGCCGCCGCTGTATTTAACGACATCTGTCGCCCTGGCACCTGCGACTGCCGTGTCTGCACCTCAAAATCTCCCCCCATCGATTTTGTCAGCACATACTCCCCCAGCGTTTGGAAGCTATACCGATACCCATCAAACGTAATCAAATGTGGATCACCATAACTCGTCCCCTTCGAAAGCTGTCCACTGCGCTGAGATTGAGGACGAGCAGTTGTTAGCGTATCAGTATTTCCATTATTTCCGTATGTGGATCTACAAACCGTTGAAACTCCACCCCAAAGATTAGAACCACAAACAGGGGCTTGAATTGATGGGTTTGTTTCGGGAGGATTAGCTAGTTCTCTAGCAACCTCTTCCCCAGCATCACGACCAGGACAGGCACTTGCACAATCTAGACCATAAGCTACTGCTTCAGTTAAAGCTTGACGAATAGGTCCAGTGATACTGCTTTCCACATATTCCCATCCCTTTCCAATAAGTGGTTCAGTTAATAAGTCTGGTGAAGCAATAGACCCTCTAGTAGCTCTCGCTACAGCACTAGTGACAACCAAACCTTCTGACTGGCTAACGGCCCGATTCACATTTCCATCATAATTACTAGCAGAATCAACTATACCAAGTATATTTTCTACTGAACTGCAAAGATTACAATGCATATCCTCTACTACTTGTTTTGTTGTTTGTCGAACGTTAGCTTTAGACTCTACTCCAGAAGGTAACGTGACAATATAAGGCTCAGAACGTTCTGTATTGCTAGTTTGAACAGTAGGCTGAAACTCAAATCTCCATTCAATTCCCTGAATGTCTGTAAAATTTTGTCTAACTAACGTTGAGTTGATAATCTCGATTGAAAATTCCTCTCCTAAACTAGTTGTTCCATTAATTTCTCTCCCGTTTGGGGAGAAGTTGAAAGCGTACGACTTTCCACCACACACATTACTGTTCGGAACAATGTATCGGACAGATTCGTAGAAAGTCGAGATTCCGGAGTCCCTAATCTGACGAATGATTCGGCAACCTTCGGAACTTATTAATTCAGTTTCATAGAGTCCGTTCTCAATTTCTCGAAAATTACTAACTACGGAAAAGTTTGTGTTAGAAGAAGTACCTCGAATTTGGTTGTTAGGATTAGGGATAGCGGTATTAGGATTAGTAAAAATATCAGTATTGAGAGGAGAAGAACCGGCACCGTCGTTGCGAAAGATGTCTTGGGCGATCGCCCCTTGCACTTCAGAAGGTTGAATAGCGATCGCCCTTCCTTGTTCTACTAATCCGGCACTACAAAAACTTTCAAAACTTAAAATGCCGCAGAGAGAAAGGGCGATCGCTTTCTTGATTAATGATCCACAGAGGATGAACACAAAGCTAAGCAATGCGATCGCCCAATAACGAATTCGACGCATAGGGATTTTCCTAAAAATTGCATGGGAAAGAGGGGCGACCACATTCAGAGTCCCAGATGCAAGGGGCGATCGCCGGGTGAATAAAACCAGTTACCGCAAGTTAGAAGCGGAAAATATTGCGAATGACGTTGACGCCATTGTTGATGGTGTCGAGGGTGTTATTAATGTTGTCGATGCGATCGCGATCATCGGTCTGACCGCTGGCAACATAGGGAGAGGATAGATCGGCAGGTGGCGAATTTTCGACCTGTAAGCTCAAGTAAATGCCATTTTGGGCGGCTTGCGATAAGAAGGTGTTGATGGGAATCCCCAGGTTAAAACCTACGCGACTGGCATTGGCGGCTAAGCTACTGGCTCCAGCTTGTTCTAGTCGCTCCATCTCACCATCGGTGATGACTTCGCCTTCAGCCCGACCATGAATGCCAACCACTCGACCACTGGTATCAAAAACAGGACCTCCACTCATACCCACCCGAGTGACATTGGTATAGACCAGTTGATAGCCATCCGCCAGCGCTGTTTCGGGTCTACCGGAAACTTGCCCCGTCGTAAATTGGCGAATACGTTCTTGAATTTCTCGACCAGGATAGGGCCAACCCGAGACAAAGACGGTTCGTCCTTCGCTGGCATGATCAGAATTAGCTAATGTTGCTACTTCGTAAGAGCGATCGCTATTAAATTCAACAAGGGCTAAATCTACGCCTGGTAGCTGTCGGATGTTGCTGTAGTCAACAGCATGGGCTTGACGATCGGCAGTTACAACCTGGTATTCATCTTCCGCCGCAACAACATGTTTGGCGGTCAGGACGTAGTAAGTTTCATCATCCTGAGCAATGATGACGCCTGATCCGGGGTTGCCGGTGTTAATTAAAACGGTGACTTCGCGGGCAATGTCGTTAACTTCTTCACCCGTCAAGGCGATCGCAGGTTGGGGAATAACCATTGCTAAGGCACTGATCGCAGCCGTACCCGCCAGCAGGGCAGGAACTCCATCTGAAAATCGCATAATTTAGTCTCCTGGATAATAAGCTGTCTAAGATATCGTACGGTTTGGGTAAAACCTTTCTTACCAAAGCAGGTCAGGCTGAGATGAAGGAATTGGACGTGCGGGACTAGGAAGGGGAGATGGCTGAGCAGTCGGAAACGCGAGAGGGCTGGGAGCGGCAGAATGTGTCAGAGACAGGAAGAGATGAATAGGAATTGCCCAGCTGTAATGGGTCATTTGCTCACGTAAAGCAACCGCAGGTAGAGTGCCATCGGCATAGGTATAGGGATTGCCCCAAAGGGGATATTGATGCATTCCGTTGACGCCTACAACTTCGCCGTTAGCATTCAATAGAGATCCCCCGCTCATACCTTTGGCGATCGCCACGGTACAGCCAAGTTGATATCCTCCCTGCATCATTTGGGGGGTGATCAGTGCAACTTCTCCGGATAAAAATGCGAAACCTAGTGGCTGAGATGGATCACCGTCAATCGGATAACCCGCCGCATAAATGCGATCGCCCAGTTCAGGTTGTGTGGTTGCTATAGCAGCAGTAGAAAGCACGGTGGCACTGTGAAATTGCAACAATCCCAAGTCTTGGCTGGTCAGTCTGCGATCGACAACGGGGGTTGCTTCGTAGATCTGCCCATCTGCGGTTTGCACCCGATACCGATTGCCTGCGATCAAAACATGCTGGTTGGTCAGTACCGTGTAGGTTTGTCCTTGGGAGGCGATCAAAATCCCTGAGCCCCACTTGCCTTCTTCTAGGAGGATCTGTACGGTAATGGACTGGGCAATTTGGCGTAATTCTTCAAGCGAGAGGGGAGAGGGTTGGACCTGAGTCAGTGATACAGGTTCATCGACAGGCGGCAGTTCAGCAAGGCTCTGCGCCGGTATCAGGACTCCAATCCAACCTGCCCAGATAACCGGCAAGATTAGCGATCGCTTCATCGTTGCTCTCCCCTCTATCAATCGCCAGGATTACCAGACCGAACCACCCGGTTGAGTGCTGGGTTGCGGTTCAGGTTGGGCAGCAGGAGTCGTAGACTCGGTTGGAGCCGCAGGCGCACTACCTGCTTCAACGTCTCCCGTTTCTAAAAGTTGATTGACATCGATATAAACTCGGTTAGCACTCTGGTTAATCGGACCAGCTGCACCTGCACGAATATCAAAAAGTTGTTGGACAACTTGACTAGCGTTGTCATTTGGACGGAGCGTCAGCAATAACCCCTGACATCCACCCCCGTTGGTTGCACTGACGCAAACAACAGGCTGCCCATTCATCATGCCTGTGGTGATGAAATTAAGCGAGCCACTATTGTAATAAGTCTGAAACCGACCGGAGACTTCATCACAGCGGCGTTCGGGGGTATAGCCAGAATCACTAAAGTAATTGGAGCGCCAACGAATAATCGGGACGTTGCCTCTGGGCGTGTTGGCATAGGTCACGGGTACGCCCTGGCTTGCCCCACAGAAAAAGGTAGTGGATTGGGCTTGTGCAGGTTGTTCAGGTAAAAGGGAGGTGCCAAGGGCGATCGCCCCAGCGGTCAAAAGGGTGGTGAGTGATCTGAGTTTCATAAGGTGAATGATGTCCTTTGAGTAAGAGCGTTCAGTGAGGAATATTAAAAAACTCTTCGAGATCAGAGTTCCCGTAATTTTTCTGAGATTCTCATCGCCATCTGGATCATTCGTAAAAAGATTTTGTGTAGCGGATAAAACGTTTTGTCCTCTTTTCAGGAACTCTGGACGAGTGAATCGGAGTCTTAACTCTTTGGATGCTCAGGATTCTGACACAATTAAAACCCGTACTGTTTGGGAGAGGGCGGCTCCGCCGCCCTCTCCCAAACAAGGTATTCAAGTTATTTTTATGAAGATCCTTAGTTTTACGGACACTAATTTTTGCACCGTGGAGGGTGGGGCATAGCCTCCCCAAAAGGGTGCCCCCCCCTTCACTCCTTGCAAAACTTTTGTTGTGCTGTACTAAACCCAAAATCAAGTGTGCAGTGCCAGGATTGGTTCTTACAATAGGTTTTGGTATGTGTGCCAGTCGTGTGATGAATCTGTCTTAGGGTGGTGGATTTAATAAACCCAACGATATATTTTTGTCAGCGCGGCAGAGCCACACTGACAAAAATAAACGTCCGAGTTTTAATTAATTTTTGATCCTCAGTCTTTCAACTGAAATAAACCCAGGTGTTTATCAAAGGACGTATGGCACTGCCCCGCGTCCCTCTGTAACCCTTCAGTTTTACTCAATCGCTGATCCTTCATAAAGTTCGGGAACACCATGCTGAAGTTGACTCTCTGGTTGGGATTGCCTTTTTTGCTATCTAGCTGTAGCTTGCTGGCTGCCCAACAGCCCCTACAATTGAGTTCTGTCCCGTCCAGTTCTCCATCCAATTCTCCGATCGCGTCCCCGATCGCAGCTGTCCCCACCCCCATGCCTGATGTCCAATGTTCTGGGTCGTTACCCAAAGCCGTCGAACCGTCGATGGAACAGTTCCGGCTGGCGAAAGAATCTGACTTTATCCCAGAGGTGCAAGAGTTTAAGCAAGCGAATAGTCCGTCAGCTTTCACATGCAGTATTTTTACGGCTGACTTTGATGACGATGGCGATCGCGACTATGCCCTGTTGCTGGTGAATGATGAAACCAAGAAATTTCGGGCACAGTTTTCGCTAAACAAAGGAAATGACACCTTTGAGCCGCTGGTGTTACGCACCTATCCCACCCTGCCAGCGGCTGCACCCAGTCCAATGATTTATACCTCCATGGAGATGAAACCCAAAGGTGAAGGGGGGTTAGCCCTGCGAGACTATAGCCCTCTACAAGCGAGAGATCGGGAAACCTATACCGAAAAACCCGCGATCGCCCTTTGGCGTGCTATCTTAACCGATGACCAGGGATTGCCTGCCGATTTTAATATCAGCACCTTAGCCTATTGCTCAGATGCTTATTACTTTGTGCAGGGTCAGCTAGAAACTTTTTCGGTCTGCGATTAGAACAGCAAGATGCGTCATGACAATTAAAAATGGGATGCTGGCGCTGGTGCTGATGTGTATTGTGGCGATCGCACTGGCTGTTTATTGGCTGGGCGGCATTGACCCGGCGCAGCTGCAAGCTCAGTTAAAGCAGGTTGGCATCTGGGCACCCATTTTATATATCGTTGTTTATGCGATCGCCACAGTTTTAATCTTGCCTTCTACGGCTCTGAATCTGGCAGGGGGTGCCATGTTCGGCTTGTGGTTTGGCACCTTGTGGACGAGTATTGCGGCGATCGTGGCAGCCGTGATTGCGTTTGCCTTTACTCGCACGATTGGGCGCAAATGGGTTGCCCAACGCCTAGCCCGACGCTGGCAAGCCATGGATGCTGAGATTCGCCAGGGTGGGCTGTTTTATATGTTTGCCATTCGGTTATTGCCGATCATCCCCTATGGTCTGGTCAACTTTGTTGCCGGACTAACGTCGATTAGTTTTAAAGATTATTTTTGGGGAACGACGCTGGGCACGATTCCCGGAATCTTGCCCTTTGTCATGTTGGGCAGTTCTGGGGTACGCGCTATACAAACGGGTGATGTGTTGCCGTTGATTGCGGCTCTCTCGCTGATTGCGTTGTTGGTGGCAGGGGCAACCTGGTATCGACGACACCGCAAAAAGCCCTAAGATCCTTGCGGAATGGGGTTGTTTGTGCTGAGGGGTACGAACTGATCCGGTACGGGTCACGATAGGCGATCGCCCCTTCTACACCGTGATCGTTTCGCCGGTTGCTGCCGACCGTTGAGCGGCATCTGCTACCCGCAAAGCATAGAGACTCGAAGCCGGGGTGACATATAGAGGAGCCTCGGTAATCAAATGATCCAATACCATCGCCGTATCTTTGGCAAAGAGACCCCGCCGACCAGCAATAGTGAGAGGCGTCGTGCTATCGAGGCGGACTAAGACACCCTCTTCTCCTTCCAATAACAACGCTCCACTGCTGCCATGAATTGCCAGTGTTCGTTCTGCTTGCCAGACAGCATCACCTTTGGCATAGATAACGTCTGCCACCAGACCACTGAAAAAGTGTAGTTGCGCCGTGCAGAGGCACGATTGATAAAAACCGGGCACTTTTTCATTGGGACTATAGCGCAGTTGGCTACTGACGGTTTTGACCGAGCCAAACAGATGGGTCAGGCGATGAATCCGGGCAAGGGCTCCCATTAAAGGAAACCCAAATTGCTCGGCATCATACGTCCATTTTTGGGGTGCGGGGTGCTGGGGCACCATATTAGACGATCGCAGATAAAACGGCTGCCCAATTTCTGCCAGCGATTCTTGAATAGCAATATGAATGCCACTGAGAATCTCAATATGCTCAACATGCAAGAGCAAATTTTTCGCTTTTGCCAGGTTAATTAATTCGTCTGCTTCTGCCAGGTCGAGGGACAGGGGATATTCGATCACCACATGCTTGCCCGCATGGAGTGCCGCACGGGCGATCGCCCCGTGATCGCGGTTGACCGTACAGATAAACACCAGATCCAGATCGTCGCGGCTGATTAACGTTGACCAATCTGGTAAAGCTTCAATTCCAAGCGTCTGACCCAGTTCGCTGGCACGTTCCGGTGTGCGTCCGGTAATCGCGATGAGTTGCGATCGCACATCTGCCACCAGGATTTCGGCTCTCGTCCGAGCCGCATATCCCGTACCCACAATACCGACCCTGAGTGGAACCATAACTTAGCATCCCAACGGTGAAACACTATGAACGTTAACGAACTTGAAGACGTAAGGAGCCCCTGATTGACTGACAAAAGTACCAGAAAGCGCATTCCATCGTAGGGGCAGGTTTCGCCGAAATGCCGACGACAAACCGATCAGAGACTTGCTAAACCTGCCCTTACAGAGATTTGTCAGTCTCCTGAACTATTCGTTCATATTGCGATACGTTGCCACAGCGGACGGTGAAATGCGGTTGAGATAACGGAAAATCCAGTATTTGAAAATCGTATCTAGAATCACGGGAAACGTTGCAATAAATAAGAAGATAAAATCTCGATTGGCAGGCAGTCCTAAATGTTTAGAAATTCCTTCTAACAAAACTTCCCAACCATGGGGAGAGTGGAAGCCTACGAAAGTGTCGGTTAATAGAATAATAATAAAGGCTTTGGCGCTATCACTCAAACCATAGATGAGTTCATCAATAAATGATTTTAAAACGGCAATTTCTCGCTTACTAAATACGATTAAAACCGCGAACGCAATCACAGAACAGATATCTGAAAAAACATTTTTGATGGCATCATTGCTCATTTCAGCAAATTCTGATTTCAGCTCTTTTGCTTTTTCCGCCAGACGTTCTTTTTTCTCTGCTTCAGTAAGAGGATTTTCCGAACCAATTAAAGATTGAAACTCTAATCGTTCGGCATATCGTTGCAATTCATCCAGTGCCTCTTCTTCCATTTCAGAATTGAGGAAGACTTCGCTTTCTTCAGCGGGTCGAAAATGCTCAACAATGGGCCCAACAAATGTGATTTTGGCAATCTGTTGGGTTAAAAGTGGCACGATAATGAGCAGTAAAACCAAGCGTAAGGCAATAATTGTCCGGGCTTTAGAGTTACGAAAACTCTCGACCACTTCTTCCTCTGCATTGGGATCGAGTTCGCGTTTAATTCGATCAACGGTTTTAAGAATGGATCGGGGGAGAACGCCTGTTTTATCAACGATAGATTCAATATCATCGCTGCTGGAATCGGCTCTAGAAAGATTGTTGCGGGATGGTTTATTTTGGCTCAAGATAGGGTTTGGTAACGTAGATTGGTCGGATTTTTGAGAACGCTCAATAGCGCGTCTGCCGTTCGCAGGTGAGGATTCTGAGACAACAATGACGGAAGAGGCTTCCGGTTTTTCGAGATTGTATTTGGCAACGACTTCGTCGATAAACCGCAGTTTTCTTAACGTAGCTGATGATTTATCAATGACATTAATATTGCTCAGTTCTGTAGAGTCTTCGTTGAGCTGAATTTCGGTGATGGGGCGAGTAGACAGTTGTACAACGGATTTACTGGCTCTAAACTCAATCAGCCTGACTTTAATGATGTTGAGATATTTCTTCAGGTCTTGTTGAAAATAGGTCTGGACACTCTCTCCATAGTTGCCATAGCCGGAGTCGATTCGATTACCATCAAAGTGATTGTCTTCGATGGTTTTAATGGCGATCGCGGCTTCGTAGGCTTCATCTAATGAGCGTTCAGGTGTTTTTAAAAGCCAAGTATTAGCAGCTTGTAGATAGGCTTTAAGTGCCCGAAAGGTAGGATTTCTCATGTTCTCTTGCGGCGACCTGGTTTCGGTAGATTAAATCTTTGGTAGTGATATTCATATAATGATTTTTTGTAGCGCGGGCGACGCCCGCGCTACAAAAAATCATTACTTTTTTAGGGCTACCAAATCTTTAATCTGTTGACAGTTAAGCATATTGAAGTGGGCAAAAACATAGTCCTTTGAGACAAGAAAATCTACCCTGATTGGGAGCAGTAGAGGCTGTGTTTTGGGTGTGTAGCCGTTCACCCCAAAGGTTTCGCGCGATCGGGAAATATCCAGTCGCCAAAATCTCACGATCCATCGTGAAACTAAGGATCACAACTGAATTGACGTGTAATTCTGGTTGAGAGAGCGACGGCTGCGCCGTCGCTCTCTCAACCAGAATTGGGTTTTTATTCAATCCATGCACCTGAGGAACATAGAAGATCAGCAACCCATTCAGAGCAGTCTCGGTTGAGCCGGAGTGAGGTGTGGGCTATCTGCCAGATTTAACAGATGGCTTATGGATTAGGATCATATCAAATTCATCTCAAGGTGCCCGGTGTCTTCCAATTCTGTTTGGATCGTGGGTTCAACTCGCAGTGGCAAGACAGCTCAGTTGATCCAGCAATTTTCGACCTGGATGCAAGCTGATGCCTCACCTCAGTTGCGTCCGCCATCCCTGGCTACGGCTCTCGTGTTTGCTGCCAATGGTGACAACCGCATTGAATTAGCAGACCGTTTAGCTGCCGCAACGCAGGGGCAATATCCGTTTGACTCAACAACACCCTTAGGCTTTTTTCAAGATGAGGTGATGTTGTTTTGGCCGCTCCTGACCCAACACCTTCAACTCAAAGCCCAATTTCCCTTGCGGTTGCGTCCCGAAACTGAGCAGGAGCTAGCCACTCGCCTATGGCAACCGGAACTGGAGTCGGGCAGGTTGGTGCAAGAAGGTGTCACCGACTATTACATGGTGCGGCGATCGCTGGATATGTTGCAGTTGGCGGCATCTGCTGGCATTCCCATAGAAGACATCCCGTTGATTTTGGCAGATGGCTTTGCCGGACAGGAGTTTGCTCCCGAATTGTGGCAATGCATCGGCGACGTGGTGCTGCGTTGGCGGCAGTGGTGTTTAGACCGGGGATTTTTGACCTACGGCATTGTCACCGAACTCTACTGGCGGTATCTCTTACCCGACCCTGCCTATCAGCAACAACTCTGCCAGCGCTACCGAGCCATCTTTGCCGATGATGTGGATGAATATCCAGCGATCGCCCACTCACTCTTTAGCTTTTTTTTAGATCAGTCGATTCCGGCAGCGTTTACCTACAATCCCGATGGTGCGATTCGTTGGGGGTTGGGTGCCGATCCTAATTACCTGGAAACCCTGGCAGAACGCTGTCAGGTGCAAGGGTTAGCACCCGTTCAGGATTCCGTCGGCGCGGCACAGGCAGACGCGATCGTGGAGTGGGTCAGCGCTCCTGGCTTTTTGCCCCACCTGCCGGATGCCATCCAGGTGATCCAAACCACGTCACGAGCACAGCTGTTGCAGCAAACGGTAGAGGCGATCGCCGCTGCGATCCATGCTGGGTTCGTTTTGCCCCAAGAGGTTGCCGTAATTGCACCCGGTTTAGATGCAATCGCCCGTTATACCCTGAGGGCACTGTTAGCAGAAAAAGGCGTTCTGGTGGAGTCGCTCAACGATCAGCAACCGCTTGCCAGTTCTCCGATGATCCGTGCCTTGCTCACCTTGATCAGCTTTATTTATCCGGGTTTGGGTGCGCTGATGGATCGAGAGTCGGTTTCGGAAATGCTGGTTGTTCTCAGTCAGCCACCGTTGATGGGGACAGAACCGATTGGCATTGACCTTGTCAGAATTGATCCCGTCAGAGCCGGACTGATCACCGATCACTGTTTTGTCCCCGATCCCGATCATCCCCACCTCTTACCGGCTACTCAGTTTCCCCGCTGGGATCGGTTGGGTCATCGAGCTACCTACGTCTATGGAGAACTGATCCAATGGATTGAAATACAGCAGCAACAACAGCAGCAACACTTGATTCCGAACCCTGTGGCGCTCTTGGACCGGGCAATTCAACGATTTTTATTTGGCGGCAGTCATCTACCTTCCGACCAACTGGCAGTCTTGCGAGAATTGATGGAAACAGCTCAACATTATTGGGATGTCGATGCTCGTTTACGCCAGAGTGAGGCAGGAATTGGGGTCAGCGTTCCTTCCTCTAACCCAGCGACCACCGTTGCTCAATTCATCCAACTACTGCGCAATGGCACGATTACTGCCGATCCGTATCCGGCGCGTCCGCTTGCGCCCACCAGTGCAACCGTGACGCTGGCAACGATTTTTCAATATCGAGCCTATCGCCGCACCCATCGCTGGCAGTTCTGGCTGGATGCCGGATCGCCCTTATGGCTGACGGGGGGTGGCGCACTCTTTGGCGCACCGTTGTTTTTGCGAGAATGGTCGGGGCGTCCCTGGACAACGGCGGATACCTTACTGGCGGATCAACACCGCCTCAAACGGCAAATTACAGATTTACTCAACCGGGCAGGAGAGCGGATTTATCTTTGCCATAGCGATTTGGCGACCAATGGGCAGGAACAAGCAGGTCCCTTGCTGACGTTGGTGAATGCGGCAATGCCTGCGGGGGGTGGGGAGGTGGAGGGGTGAAGG
>NZ_JBSLYH010000069.1:0-32012 GCF_055793305.1 Calyptranema fuscum S582 | reverse complement strand
TATTACTTGCGGCGGATTAGTCTCTGACAGTGAAAAATCTTTTGCTACCTTTAACTAGGTTCTTGCACCCGTCTTCTAAAATCGGGATGAACCAATTTGGGAAAAGATATGACAGACATCTTGCTAGAAATACAGGGAGCTGACACGATCGCTGCCACTGAAGAACTCCTGGCACTTCCTGAGCTTACAGGCACCTGGGAGACTGAATGTGCAATGGAACGGGAACCTATCATCACCACGATCGCTACCATTGTGGGGCTTGTGGGTGGCACGTTGGCGATCGCAGAACAGATAGGCAAAGCGGGCAGAAAGATTGAAAAAGCCTTGATTCTGGGGTGAAATGGGCGACCAATGTTTGTTCGATCGGAGTGTCCTTCAAAAACCGATCGCCATTCCCTTCATAGCTTTTCTACCTCATACACTGCCCTTGCCTGCTGCAATTCTTGGGCAAGCTGCTGTGCCAACCATCTTGGTTCCAGAATCTGAACGTTTGAGCCATACTGCAAAATTCGCTGCCGGAACCAGAACAGATAGTCTTCTTGGATGATAATCTCTACAAAATTCGCTGCTAAATCTCATTTGTGTTTGCGTTCATTAGCGCTGCACATCATTGTATTGATTGTAAAGAGCCACAACTTCCTGCTTGATCTTATGGCGTAGTGGCTCGGGTGCCATTACTTCACAGTCTTTCCCATATCGTAGGACTTCTCGAATCAACCAGAATGTACTTGAACTTTGCCGCACGACTCGTCGTACTTGAGGGGGATCAGCCAACCATTCATTTACCTCATCTTTCGTAGTTTTGCTGCGGTAAGCAAAGGCAAGTCCTCTAAATAAATGCAGTTCAACAGCAATGGTTGATAATCCAGAAAGCCACTGACCGACGATCGGCGTAATGGCAGCATCGGCAATCCGATCAATCCGAAAACACCAGTTATGCTCTAGTTCTGGTATATCCTGATTTCCTTCCGTTTCTTCGCACCAACAGTCAATATATTGACGGTCTTCGTGCGTCACGATCTCGGCATAACGAATCGTAAATGTCCAGATTCGTTCTGCGGCATCTTGGTAGGACAGTTGAAACGGTTGTTGGCGCTGAATATACCGTTCAACTTCAAGCCGCCAGGGCAAGACGGGAGCCGCAATGAACTGTTCTAGCTCAGTTCTGAGCGGAATGGTCAACTCACTGCGTTCTAAAAGGATCTGGGCGATCGCTACTGCCATTTGAATTTCACCTGCATCGATTAAAGCCGTTCGGGCGCGATTCAGTGCACTGATCCGCTCCTGTTTCCAATCGTGGTTGGGGGCAATCACTAGCTGGCGACGCGCGATCGCCTCGACCAGCCTGGAAACGTTAGGGCGATCGCCCCAAGTCATGCCAAATTCGAGGGCAAGCGCTTCAAGCTGCGCTTTGTCTTGTTCTGAAACCGAGAGTGTAATCGACTGACCTTTACGGCTCATGAGATTATACGGACACTTTCTCTGTATTTGATCTTGTCATCTCCTATTTTCGGTGTCATGATCGCCTTATGCAACTATTTACGGACACTATTTAGGGATATGTCAAGACGCAAAGAAATCTTGAGTTTTGCTAAATCCTGTGCAGGGATAGGGACTTAACCCATGGTTAAAACTTCTACAGAATCATTTGGGCATGGAGACAGTATCGCCATGACGACCATCGAAAGGCTGATGCTCGTGTTATCTGATGGCAATTGGCACTCAACCGAAGAACTGGTGCAAAAAGTTGGTCATCGTTTCTCAGCCACGATTCATGTGGTGAAGCAGAGGGGCGATCGCATTGAGAAACGCAGGGTTGATAAGAACCAGTTTGAGTATCGACTATTACGTCCAGTCGAGGCTTCTGTTAAAAATTAGTCACTCCTAGCAAATCTAAAAGCTTTACTTAATACCGCTATGAGTATTACTGCTAAACAAATCAGCGAACTTAAAGTTTTAGTGAGTGCCTTAGCTCAAAAAGCTTTGCCAGAAAACTTCTCGAAATCATTAATTGCAAAACTGAAGGAAAAACCAGACGTTTTTGCGTTGGTACTGACTTTAGTTGAAGCCTTTGATAAACCTGATCTGAAACGAGCACTCAACCTTGCTCAACCCGGCAATACCAAAGATTTTTCCCAAAAACTTGATTTTCAGGGTACACAGGTTAGTTATCAAGGACAGATCATTGGACAGACTAAAATTTTGTTCAAATCGCCGCTACCAGGTGAGTTGCAGGCAAGGTTGGCGATTGAAAGTACCATTGATCGTTTCTTGGAATACTTACAGAAAGTTTATCAGATCGTGGTGTTGGATGAGAGCGATCGCCATGTTCAAGTCTTTATCCCTAAGCAGTCTGATCGTTCAAGTTTAGACTTTGAGCAACTTTGGAAGCATTTTATAGAAAAAGTAGTCTTTTCAGTTTATGGGCTTCAAAAGCACAAGCTACCGGGACTGGCTCAAACCTTTATTTCAATGCTCAAATCCATAACGCTCGCAGAGCGGGGCTTTAGTATATTGGAAGTACCCATTCTTAATAGGGAGCAAGCAAATATTTTAGCCGCTTGGTATTTTGCAGTCTGGCGCGAGACGAAAAAACGCCAAGATGATCGGCAGAAAAAAATTGATAAATGGGAATCAGAGCTTGAAAATCCCGATTTATCCAAAAAAGAGCGGGATTTAAAAGAGAAGCAGCTTCAAGATGCATGTGCTGATCAACGAAAAGAGTCTCAAAAGTATCGAGAGAAATTCCACAAGCCTTTCACTAAGGTTTTAGGAGCAAAAAATGCTACTGATCAAAAACTAGCCTCTATCAAGTTTGAGCTTCTTAGCCAGTCATGTGGAAATCCCTTAGATTTAGTTGATAGAGATTTCAAACAGAATCCGGAGAAGTTCAAAGAAATCTTCGCGATTTCTTTGAACTTCGATAAAACATCAACTGATCAAATTGCTGGCGTGAAAGGCGATATTTTTGCTAAGTGCGTGTTGGAAATGTATCGTCTGCTAGAAATGACTGACGATCAGTTTGATACTCTGCCGACACCGCTTTTGACTGAAAAACCTATTTTTCAAGTGCGATCTCCTGGAGATGACAGTAAAGAATTCTGCTATTCTTGCGGCGTGTCTCTCGATCCTAAAACTGCTAAGTGGCAAGTTCGTAGATTGATTTTTGAGAGTCCTGAACAACGTCGTCAATCTGCTTCTGGTGAAGGCAGACCTCATATTTGTGCTTCTTGTGCAGCTCTAGCCTTTGCTTCGCCGTTAAAGCTGACTATGAAAGTATTGTCTTAAAGCTGGAGCCGATTACTACTGAAGATAGCGCTCGGTTAAGGCTCAAAGACTATCTGAAGATGTTAACTAGTAAAGAGCTACATCTTAGTGCGGGTAAGTATATTGTATTGGCTTCAGATAAAAGCCAGAAAGGAGATTCGGCAGCGCAAAAACTAGGACAGGTTCAATATGCATTAGCAAAAGTTGCCTCTATTTTTCCCGTGGAAGTCCTCTCGAATTTTCGATTTTCTCTCATGGTGCAAGGTGGTGAGCCAACTCATTTAGCAAGCAGGCATTTAATCTTTATCAAAGGATTCATGGAAAGCTATGGTCAGTCAATCATTATTGCGGGGAAAGACTTTAATTTAACGCTGGGTGATGCCATCCGTTACGTTCAGCAAGATTTGCCCTATTTGGCTGACTATGTGATTACTAAAGCCGCTAGCATATCCAATGCTTTGGAGTTGGAAAAGATACGTTATCTGTATTGGCAGGCAATACGAGCAGATTTGAAATTGCGAGGAGATTCTATGGATTCAGATACTCAATTGGCGAAACGAGCACGGCTTTATCGTCATGTAGCTGCTCTAACTGGTTTAACTTTTGCCTTTGCTAGCTCTTTGGAAAATACGGCTAAAAAGGCAATGGATAAAGAGACAGCTGAGAGAGAAGTGAGTAAGTTGATTGAAAAGGTAGATGATGCAGTTGCGTTCTGCTATTACGCAACGCTTGGAGACGAAACAAAAACTAGTGTGCAAGCGAGACTTTGGTGCAATTCTGACAATCAGTTTGTTTATACCCAAACGAAAGATCTGCTAAAGGAAATGGGCGTTTCAGATCGTGAAGAACGAAGTGAGGATGGTAAGGTCTGGCTGAATCTTTATGCTGACGATGTATTGAACGCTTATACCCACTTCGCAGAGAAAAAAGACTACTCACAGGACAAGGATTGGAAAGAGTTAACCTACCAAGTCAGGCTTTCACTTTACACACGTTTTCCCGAATTGGTTCGCAAACTGAAATCTACAGGAGATAAGTAATAATGGCGACGGGACTCCCTGCAACAAATGCTAAAAATCCTCGGCTTCATTTTGACATCTACGCAATTTTAGAAGGCTCCCAAGAACTTTATCTGGGTCATGAAGTGCAGGTGAATGTCAATCTTGTTGAGGTTGTCAAACTATCTACAAAAGATGGTCTGTCATTGGAAAAATGCTATATCTCTCCTACTAAACGGAGAGGCGTAGAGCGACGGTGCTTGATTTGGGCACCTCACAAAAGCGGCTCGCTCATGGGTGACAAGCTAGAGTGTGGTATTCCTGCAACTTGTGCTAAGCCAACATGCCCTATTTGCAGTTCTTACGGTGGGTTGCTGGCTGGAAAGAAAACTTTGATCGGCCGGGTTACTCATGGCGGTGGGGTAGCAGTGCAAGACATTTATCCAGTCGAAAAACAGCGTGCCATGCATCCTTCGCGATTAGCTAGCCCCGAAACTGGAAAAGATGAGACCCCAATACCGTTCAAACGGCAATATAACCAACCAGGTATCCTCTATCCAGTATCTAACCACGCTCTCAGTGTGACTGATCAAGAATTTTCGTCTGTTGCCTATGCATTTTTGGATGCGTTGCCTCGTATAGGTTCTGGAAATCCTAAGGGAATTGCGATTGCAGAAGACAAAAATCAAATGCCTTTGCTCGTAGTCGATCGCTATCTCGTTCCTAGAGGAAATCGACCTGTGATTTCTCCGTCCACTACCGATCCAAAAAAGGCAATTGATGATTTTGTCCACGCTGCCAATGATGTGAATACGACTGAGGACGAAACAGAATACTCTGGAACACAACCCAATTTTAAGGCGAAACATTTTGCGCGATGGACTGGGCAAAATGCTTTGCACAAATTACAGGAGTATTCCAGCAATTTTGTAGATACTGTCTTGCAGGCGGACTGATTATGTATTGTGTTGAACTCACGATTCAGCCGACAGCAGCATTGACCTTTCGCATTCTGCCCGGTTCAATTCTCAATATTGCTACCTATCCATTTGTCCCACCCACAAGTCTTTCAGGTTTTTTACGACGGCTAAGTATGATGAGTGCAGGATTGGGCATACCTGAAACCAAGATCAATAAAGATAATCCACCAACTTATCTTCTGCCTCACCATTACATTACGTTGGGCGCTTACCAAAGCCGCAGTACATGGGGAGGAATACATCGAACTTATCGCAAAGGAATGCGCGAGTTCACCCATAATGATTTCTCAAAGCTCTATTTGGATGGGAATAAAGCTAATTTCCAACTTCATACCTGGGAATATCTCATTACAGAAGAGTTGGTTGGCTATGTTGTAGCAGAGTCGGCTGAGCGCTTGGAGCAAATTCAAAGCTTAGAATCTTACGGTTGCTATATCGGTAAAGAAGGCTATGCAGTTCTTACAAAAGTTTCAGAGGTACTTCAGTTAGGGCAACGAGCGATCGCCGCCTATCCATCTACGATTGCCCCAATGGATGCTCTTATCCAAAGCAATCAATTTGTTGGTGGTTGTGATATCTATAACCTCTATCGTTACAATTGGCTTCCTGACGCGTTGACGCAATCTGACCAAGATGGCTTTTGGGGTGGACAACCAACTAGCGTGGATGGTTTCATTCCTTTTATTGCAGGTTATTTCCCAAAAGATATGGGCAATCCGCCTATGCTTGACTACTACACCGATAACGAAGAAATTTTCATTCCTGTGTCTCTCATCCATTTGCTGAGAGGTGAAACCTATGCCCAAAACCTCTAAAAAAACTTTTGATTTTGGTCGAGTCTTCTTTCCAAGACAAGATGCTCTCATAGTTCCTGACCATATTCTGTTTCAACCCCTCGGCAATCACGTCTCCAATGTGCGGAAACTGGTTCATTATTGGAAACGCGATGATTTCTCTAAAGCTGATGTAAATAAATCCTTAATGCGAGTTTCAAAAGCAGCAGGATTGCATGATATTGGAAAACCCCAACGCTTTGGAATCAGCGTTAAGGTTCAGCCCAATGGGAAATTTGAATTTGGGTATTCTTTTAGAGGTCATCGCTTTTTGGCCAATGATCCTGAGCAACCTTGGGTAGAGTCTCTTGCAAAAGGTCATCATGATTATTCTGTTCATGATATTTGCAGAGATACCTACACTTTAAAGACTTTACTCAATAAGTTAGAGGATGGAGATCCTCGTCAAGGAGAAGCTGAGAATTATAAATATCTTCTAGAGGCTGAACCATTGGCTTATGCCCGTGAACTCTATATTTTAGAGATGTGTGACCAAATTGAAGCGGAAATAGCTTGCCGCTTTTACGAAGACAAAGAGCAGGCAGAGTCTCGTGCCTTTATGGATTTCACGATCACTAAGTCAGACGAAGGGATCTTTTTTCTCGATCCCTGGATTTTTGATAGAGATGATGATGTAGAGCTTACTTTGTCTACTTGGTTAATGCCATTTCCTGATGTTGTCAGGCAAGCTTTATCTAAAGCGACTCAAAATGATGATTCTTCCTTAACTAAGAAGTTGCAGGAAGATGTTGAACAGTGGTGGCAACAGCAACCCACAAATTTTCGGTCTGAAAAGCATAGGATTTTTATTAGACAGTTACCCAAGGATTTTCAGCGCCAACTTGATAGCCAGAGCATCTATAAGAATGTTTGTGGCTTTACACCTAATCCTATGCAGGCAAAATTAGCAGAAGCTTTATGTCGAGAGCGCAATCCCCATCCAGCAATTCTGTTGAAGGCTCCAACTGGAACAGGAAAGACTGAAGCGATTGTATTTCCGGCTCTTAGCAACGACTATCGCTTGCTCTTGGTATTGCCTACTCGTAGTTTGTTAGAGGATCAGCGCGAACGAATTCATGGTTATCTGGAAAGCTTTTCAAACTTAGAGCAAAATCGAGAGCGTGAAATTTCCCTAGTGATAGATACTGGCGCGGAAATGGATCGCTGGCTTTACATTAATGGGAAGGCGAAAAAACCAAAAGTTAGGCCAAGGCGACATCTCTACAAAGGCAATATTATCCTTACAACACTGGATAAATTCCTCTATCGCTATTTTTCTTTTGGCGATAAGCAGAAGTCCTTTATCTTCCCTCACCGTATCCATCGTGAAAATACACTAATTTGTTTTGATGAAGCGCATAGTTATGATGATATTTCTTTCACCAACTTTCAGAGCCTTGTGCGATCGCTTTACGAAGCAGGTCGCTCTCTCGTCTTAATGACTGCAACAATGCCACCACAGCTTGAAGAGTATTTTGATTATCTTCAGGTCATCGATTATACGAAACAGCTATCAAAACAGCCTAAGCGGAGCTTTTCCTGGCTTGAGAATATCAAGATCAATGGAGAGGAAAACTTGGCAGAGTTTCAAAATCAGATCACACGACTTATTCTGCAAGAATGGCAAACCAAACCTAATCGTCGTATTTTGGCAGTTGTAGAAACAGTGAGAGATGCGGCAGCTGTTTACCAGCAATTGAAGCAGAGACTTTGTCTCAAAGAAGATAAATCTGAGCGGTTTCTGTTCCTCTATCATGGTCGAATTGCCGATCAGTTGCGTCCAGAGCTTTATAAAGCGATCAAGCAAAGGGATGACAACAAAGAACCGTATATCTTGGTAACCACTAGTGCGATCGAAGTAGGTTGTGATCTCAACGCAGAAGTTCTCATCTCGCAGATCTGTCCTCCCGAAAATCTGATTCAGAGAGCTGGGCGCTGTAATCGTCGAGGAGATGTAAGAGATGCCAAGGTAATTGTAGTTGGTGAGCATATCCCTAAATTTGCCAATAGCCTAGGAAAGGATGCAGAAGAAAATTACAAGAAAAAGCTTAGGGAACTAGAGCAATTTGATACTCAAGCGATCGCTGATTGCATTTCCCATGACCCACACATTGATGATTATCGCGTTGTTGAACTCTTCTCTATGTTGCATGACTATGTTTATGCTGCGGATCTGACCTGTCAGCCGACTCATGAACGTGGGCTCATTCCCACACGAAGTTGGGAGCCTTCTGTTGAACTTAGATTGATGGTATCTGAAAAGGAATACCACAGCATTTCAGTCCCCATTTCTCGGTTAGCAGACAAGAACAGGCAGCCGTATGCTCATACCTATGCTTTTGAAAGAAGATACGACAAGGAGAATACACGTTGGCGTGAAAGCCCAATTGGGTGGGGATCGGCGTATGACAAAGATATCATCATCCAAATTAGCCCTGAGTTAAGTGAATTTATCTTTGATGCTTCTTTACCCGAGTATCCTTACGATCCCAACCTTGGCTTTGTAGAACTTCCTAAGATCTTTTCAGCTAAATGGAGCGATGGTGCTGAGGTCAAACTGAAGTATGAAGTCGCTAAGCGCGATGGAGGGAAGCATATTGCAATGATTTCATATGTCAAATCATTGGATTGAAAACCATGCCCTATAGCCTTGTTCTCAACCTGCTTCCCCGATCGCCCATTCCCCAAGCACATCTGAGCGGTCGTCATCTTCATGCCTTATTTCTTGATCTGGTGCAATCCATTGACCCAGCCTTGGCGACCGCTTTACACCAGCAGCAGTCAAACAAAGCTTTTACCATCAGTCCTTTGCAAGTGGGCAGCCGCAAAGGAAACGCCCTTCAGTGGCAGCACGATCACTCTATCCCTGCTGGAACACCCTGTTGGTGGCGCATTTCTCTGCTAGATGAGACATTGTTCAGTCGGTTAACGCACCTTTGGTTAAACCTAAACACTCAAACATCCTGGCATCTGGGGGCAGCAGATTTACAGGTTGTCAATATTTTAGGTACGCCGCAAGCCACTCAGCCCTGGGCAAATTTTTCAACCTATGCTCAGCTTCACGAGCAAGCGTCAGACAGCGATCGCCAGATTCACCTGACATTCTGCACACCTACTACCTTCCGAGTTACAAATTATGACTGTGCCTTACCGACCAAAGAGCTTGTCTTTCAAAGCCTGCTCAAGCGATGGAATCAATACAGCTCCGTCCCCTTTGCCAAAACATTGGTTGAACCCATTTATCCCAGCTTTTTTGATCTGCGAACTGAAATTGCGATCGACAGCCGCAGTAAATTCATTGGCTGTGTGGGAAACATCACCTTTCAAATCTTAGGAGACGTTGAGCCATCAACGATTCAGCAGATTAATACGCTGGCAGATTTTGCCCTCTTTGCCGGTGTCGGACGCAAAACACCGATGGGCATGGGCATGGTACGACGACAGACAAGAAAAAATTAATCTGCATTATGGAAGACTATTTACCCCTGGCATACCTGAATGCCTGGGAATATTGCCCACGTCGTTTTTACCTGGAATATGTGTTGGGTGAAATGGCGGACAACGAACACATACTTCTAGGTCGTCATCTGCATCGCAATATCGATGAAGAAGGCACTATCCAGGAAGGTGATACCTGGATTCATCGCCATCAGTGGGTGTGGAGCGATCGCCTCTTGGTCTCCGGTATCATCGATGCGGTTGAAGAGCGGGATGGACACCTGATTCCCATTGAGTACAAGAAAGGTCAGATGGGCAGGCATCTCAGTGACCACTTTCAACTTTGTGCCGCAGGTCTCTGTCTGGAAGAACGTACTGGAAGGACGATCGCCTACGGAGAGATTTTCTACCATGCCAATCGCCGTCGCCAAAGAGTCCCCTTTACTGCTGAGTTACGACATTTAACTGAAGCGGCGATTGCGGCGGCGCATCAAGCCTCTCATCAACCGATGCCTGCCCCGATTGACCAGCCGAAAAAGTGTCAGGCTTGCAGCCTTCAGCCCATCTGTTTACCGCTTGAAGTCAAGCACTTAGCAAGTATTCAGGCTTAGTCATTAAAACCTATGTCCACCCTCTACATCACTCAACCGGATGCCATTCTCAATAAGACCTACGAAGCGTTTACGGTTTCGCTCAAACAACCGGACGGTTCCTGGAAAAAACAAGCAATTCCGGCTCAAACAGTGGAGCAAGTGGTGTTGATGGGCAACCCCCAAGTCACTGGCGATGCCTTTGTCTACGCTTTGGAATTGGGTATGCCCATCCATTACCTATCCAGTTTTGGCAAATATCTGGGCAGTGCGTTGCCCGGTCATTCTCGCAACGGGGCGTTGCGGCTCGCTCAATATGCGCTGTATCACGATGCAGATCGTCGCTTGGCGCTAGTGAAGGCGATCGTCACTGCCAAAATTCACAACCAGTACGCTGTCCTCTACCGCCACGGGCAAGCTGAGAATCCGTTGAAGTTGCGGAAGAAGGCAGTGCAGGAACAGCTTACTCTCGATCAAGTGCGAGGTATGGAAGGCAGTGCCGCGCGGGAATATTTTGCCTACTGGCCTAAGATGCTAAATGCCCCGTGGACGTTTACTGGGCGCAATCGCCGTCCCCCGACTGATCCAGTCAACTCGCTGTTGAGCTTTGCCTACGGTTTATTGCGATCGCAGGTCACAGCAGCGGTTCATGTCGCTGGGTTAGATCCCTATATCGGTTATCTGCACGAAGTCCATCATGGTCAGCCCTCACTGGTACTTGACTTGATGGAAGAGTTTCGACCACTCGTAGCCGATAACGTTGTGTTGTCCATGCTCAATAAACAGCAGCTTAAACCGCAAGACTTTGCCGAAAGCCTGGGGGCTTACAGCCTCACCGACACGGCACGTAAAAATTTCCTACAAGCCTTCGACAGCAAGCTGAAGGATGAGTTCAAACATCCCGTTTTTGAGTACCGTTGCTCGTATCGACGGGCGATCGAACTTCAGGCTCGACTACTCAGCCGTCACCTTCAGGAGGGTGTTCCTTACAAACCCTTGATCTTGCGATGAGTACGCTGTTCTACCTCATCATCTATGACCTGGCTGATACGAAGGCGGCTAACAAACGTCGCACCAGGCTACATAAAATGCTCTCTGGCTACGGTAAGTGGACGCAGTACAGCGTCTTCGAGTGCTTTCTCACGGCAGTCCAGTTTGCCAAGCTCCAAATCCAGCTAGAGAAGCTGATCAAGCCTGATGAGGATTCGGTAAGGATTTATGTACTGGATGCAGGATCAGTGAAGCGGACGCTAACTTACGGGTCACAGAAGCCACGTCAGGACGAATCGATTATCCTGTAGTCAGGGCATAATTTTTTGGCAGACCGAAGCGAGGTCAAAATCCCTGGGGGATTTGCCAAAAGAGCCAGAACCTTGAAAAATCAATACTTTCTAGTTTTTGCAGGCACAAGGAAAAGGGCTATATTAGGGTTCTTGGCGGTTGATTTTGGCATCTCAACTGGGGTTTGCCAAAATGGTACTCAGAAACCTCTCACAGTCGGCTTTCCAAGCCACGCGGTCGCAAACCCCAAATCCCGGTCTACGGGACTGAAACAACCGACTATACACAATCTTGACGAGTTAACGCGATCGGTCGCAAACCCCAAATCCCGGTCTACGGGACTGAAACTATTTTTGAATGTGCGTGAGTTTTCTAAGACTCCTAAGTCGCAAACCCCAAATCCCGGTCTACGGGACTGAAACCCGCTATTATTTCACAGCAGCCTGCCCATGCTGATGTCGCAAACCCCAAATCCCGGTCTACGGGACTGAAACCTTCGAAGCTTGCCGATAACTTTCCGGCTGACATGTCGCAAACCCCAAATCCCGGTCTACGGGACTGAAACCTGCCAAGGTGCAACCCTGTAAGTCTTGCGGCGTATGTCGCAAACCCCAAATCCCGGTCTACGGGACTGAAACATCAAACTTTTCGACCGCTCGGCTCAGCCCAATGCTGTCGCAAACCCCAAATCCCGGTCTACGGGACTGAAACGAGAGTAGCTTACAACTGTTTGCGCGTGACTTTGCTGTCGCAAACCCCAAATCCCGGTCTACGGGACTGAAACATCGCTATGCCTCCGCCTGTGCGTCGTCAGTTGGTGGTCGCAAACCCCAAATCCCGGTCTACGGGACTGAAACGTCGGGTTATCCCGTTTGCTGAAATTCCCCTTATCGTCGCAAACCCCAAATCCCGGTCTACGGGACTGAAACTTTGAAGGGGGAGAATGGCGATCGCTTGCCCACTAAAGTCGCAAACCCCAAATCCCGGTCTACGGGACTGAAACAGATCTAGCAGCGCGGCATTAGCGTGGTAGGGCAAACTGTCGCAAACCCCAAATCCCGGTCTACGGGACTGAAACATGCTGGGACGCACCCAACGCCAGTGGAGTATGGTGTCGCAAACCCCAAATCCCGGTCTACGGGACTGAAACCTCTCAAATATCTTGAACGTGTATCCCGCTTGGGGGTCGCAAACCCCAAATCCCGGTCTACGGGACTGAAACTCCTGTTTTATTTCCTTCTACGATGACTGTATAGGGTCGCAAACCCCAAATCCCGGTCTACGGGACTGAAACGATCCTCCGGCGATCGCCAACTACTGACTTTTGTCGTCGCAAACCCCAAATCCCGGTCTACGGGACTGAAACTGCAGCTCCCTGAATCAGTCGCACTACTCGCAATTGTCGCAAACCCCAAATCCCGGTCTACGGGACTGAAACACGTTTGACTTTGGCGGGTTGAAATGGCACACTCCAGTCGCAAACCCCAAATCCCGGTCTACGGGACTGAAACCGGCTTGGTGTGGACTGGAGAAAGACCCTGATCACTATCGTCGCAAACCCCAAATCCCGGTCTACGGGACTGAAACCTACGGGGACACCTGGCTTACTATTATCGAACCAGAGGTGTCGCAAACCCCAAATCCCGGTCTACGGGACTGAAACATCCGTTCCTGCAAGCTGTTACCGACATGGCAGTGGTCGCAAACCCCAAATCCCGGTCTACGGGACTGAAACTTTCAGATGCAGACGTCGGCGAGTTTGCCGATGGTGGTCGCAAACCCCAAATCCCGGTCTACGGGACTGAAACTCGGACTAAACCCGCTCTGGACAACAACCGCTACAGGTCGCAAACCCCAAATCCCGGTCTACGGGACTGAAACTTGGATGTGTTTTTGATGAGATGCTGGCTGCCAGGTCGCAAACCCCAAATCCCGGTCTACGGGACTGAAACACTAAAATGGTTACCAATTGATAACCATGTGTTATTGTCGCAAACCCCAAATCCCGGTCTACGGGACTGAAACTTGCTGAGAGCAATGGCTGAGTCTGGGTTTCCACTGGTCGCAAACCCCAAATCCCGGTCTACGGGACTGAAACATAGGTTGCGTCAGAAACGCGAAAACCCTAGCAATCATGTCGCAAACCCCAAATCCCGGTCTACGGGACTGAAACAATCATTCCCTCCTAAGCTAGCCATCAAAGTTTTACAAGGTCGCAAACCCCAAATCCCGGTCTACGGGACTGAAACAGTAATAGGGGTGAAAAGGAGTGAAAACCGAACCGAGTCGCAAACCCCAAATCCCGGTCTACGGGACTGAAACATGCTTTCAGCCCTAAGAAATCATGCTTATATCTACGGTCGCAAACCCCAAATCCCGGTCTACGGGACTGAAACGACACGATCATCCGCTTCTCAGTAATTGGTTGCTTGTCGCAAACCCCAAATCCCGGTCTACGGGACTGAAACTTACGCTTTTGATACTAAATTTGGGTTCATGTCTGCGGTCGCAAACCCCAAATCCCGGTCTACGGGACTGAAACATCGAGAAAAAAGTATTCGGCTCCGCTTCTCCCCAGGTCGCAAACCCCAAATCCCGGTCTACGGGACTGAAACTTAACACTCTACCTTTGGTTAAGGAAGATCCTAGGTCGCAAACCCCAAATCCCGGTCTACGGGACTGAAACAACTCAGACAATACACCGGGGTTAGTGCTAGCGTTAGTCGCAAACCCCAAATCCCGGTCTACGGGACTGAAACCCTTGAGGATAGAGGGCTTAACTAATCTAGAGCTAGGTCGCAAACCCCAAATCCCGGTCTACGGGACTGAAACGTATCTACTGCTGTAGGTGTTACCCCTCGGTTAGCTGTCGCAAACCCCAAATCCCGGTCTACGGGACTGAAACATCTTATGCCGGGTAGTAGAGGGTAGCTTAGAGTTAAGTCGCAAACCCCAAATCCCGGTCTACGGGACTGAAACATCTTATGCCGGGTAGTAGAGGGTAGCTTAGAGTTAAGTCGCAAACCCCAAATCCCGGTCTACGGGACTGAAACATCGTGAGCCAAGTATTCGGCTCCGATTCTCCCCAGTCGCAAACCCCAAATCCCGGTCTACGGGACTGAAACATTAAGGAACATCCTGAGTCATTGATCAACCTGTTGTCGCAAACCCCAAATCCCGGTCTACGGGACTGAAACGACCCGATCCTCTGCCCCCTGAAAGATGAACCGCTCGAGTCGCAAACCCCAAATCCCGGTCTACGGGACTGAAACTAGTCAAATCCTCCCTTCACAGGTTCTCTAATCGCACCAGGTCGCAAACCCCAAATCCCGGTCTACGGGACTGAAACATAACGGACGTTACGGACGTTTGAAAACTACAGAAGTCGCAAACCCCAAATCCCGGTCTACGGGACTGAAACGGCACGATCATCCACTTTTAAGCAATTGGTTGCTTTGTCGCAAACCCCAAATCCCGGTCTACGGGACTGAAACCATCTAGAGATTCATCAATGGATGGTGCAAATATCCTCAAGGGTCGCAAACCCCAAATCCCGGTCTACGGGACTGAAACAACCCTGCAATGGTTAGCGAGTAGGTAGCCCCCGTGTCGCAAACCCCAAATCCCGGTCTACGGGACTGAAACGTCGGAAGTCAGTACCCGCTTCACCCCCGGTATTGTAGGGTCGCAAACCCCAAATCCCGGTCTACGGGACTGAAACTTATCTTTAGATCATGTTCAAATGATTCACAGGTTAGTCGCAAACCCCAAATCCCGGTCTACGGGACTGAAACGATCCGGTTAGTGATGCTATCCGCTAACCAAGGGGAGGTCGCAAACCCCAAATCCCGGTCTACGGGACTGAAACGCCGTAAGCGGTACCTATCCCTATATACTTCTATTGGTCGCAAACCCCAAATCCCGGTCTACGGGACTGAAACCGAACACACCGGGAATGGATGATCACTTCTTTGAAGGAGCGGGTCGCAAACCCCAAATCCCGGTCTACGGGACTGAAACATTCAGATCATCCGTAGCGAACTAGTTCCCAATTTTCCCCAGGTCGCAAACCCCAAATCCCGGTCTACGGGACTGAAACCATTACATTATCACTGTCTGGTTGCTACCAATACCCGTCGCAAACCCCAAATCCCGGTCTACGGGACTGAAACGAAAGAATCAGAAAGAATCAGAAAGAATCAACCAGCCAAGTCGCAAACCCCAAATCCCGGTCTACGGGACTGAAACTGGAGAAAAGAACGTGTCTAGCTTCGGGCTTTCCTGAAGGTCGCAAACCCCAAATCCCGGTCTACGGGACTGAAACTTCTTCAAACCTTTCGCTAATCGTTTCCGCGTTCGGTCGCAAACCCCAAATCCCGGTCTACGGGACTGAAACCCTATGGTCCCTTGGGCACTCCTTATTTCAAGGATGAGAATGGGGTCGCAAACCCCAAATCCCGGTCTACGGGACTGAAACTTTGGGAAAGTACATGAGTAAGGGGTCGGAACAAGTTGTCGCAAACCCCAAATCCCGGTCTACGGGACTGAAACCTACCAAGTAACTGCCCGGATCAAGTGCTGGTGCAATTGGCAGGTCGCAAACCCCAAATCCCGGTCTACGGGACTGAAACATCAATGAGTCGTTTTGGATATCCCAACAATCGTTGTCGCAAACCCCAAATCCCGGTCTACGGGACTGAAACTCTTCCGACAAACACCATATGTAGGTGATACCCAGGGTCGCAAACCCCAAATCCCGGTCTACGGGACTGAAACCTGAAACCGTCGTTGGATGGTATGGGCGAATATCTAGAGGTCGCAAACCCCAAATCCTGGTCTACGGGACTGAAACCTTGGTTAACGGGACTCAGTCGGCATGGACGAACGGTCGCAAACCCCAAATCCCGGTCTACGGGACTGAAACTCCTTCGGGCTGTTTGCTTATCACATGATGATTACGGTCGCAAACCCCAAATCCCGGTCTACGGGACTGAAACCTCTCCCCCTCTGCGACAGTTCAGCCAATACCCGGTCGCAAACCCCAAATCCCGGTCTACGGGACTGAAACCAACCAACGGTACGGTTCGTACTTCGCAATCTAAGCGGTCGCAAACCCCAAATCCCGGTCTACGGGACTGAAACGAGTATCACGCCATCGGAAATACGCGCGGCTTGGGTCGCAAACCCCAAATCCCGGTCTACGGGACTGAAACATACCCAGGAGAGCGCGATCGAGCGAAGCGTCTGGTGTCGCAAACCCCAAATCCCGGTCTACGGGACTGAAACTCCAGAAGCCGAATATCTGACCGCTTGCATATTCTCGGTTGCAAACCCCAAATCCCGGTCTACGGGACTGAAACTTTACATATCTATGGGTTTTACCAAAACGCTCTCAGGAAGAGTCGCAAACCCCAAATCCCGGTCTACGGGACTGAAACTTTGGGAACTTCAATCTAGAGGTGCATTACATTATCACTGGTCGCAAACCCCAAATCCCGGTCTACGGGACTGAAACTCTACAGCAGTAGTTACGGGATTGCGTGTATCAAGCTGGGTCGCAAACCCCAAATCCCGGTCTACGGGACTGAAACTATTTATGGCTGTTCCCCATCTTCGGCTGATTGTTGGTCGCAAACCCCAAATCCCGGTCTACGGGACTGAAACTCATCGGATAGTTCATCCCAAGTAACATCAGTGGGAACAACCTGGAACGTCGCAAACCCCAAATCCCGGTCTACGGGACTGAAACCTCACTGACGCGGGTATAGCCAATAAAAATGCCCGTAGTCGCAAACCCCAAATCCCGGTCTACGGGACTGAAACGAGCAAGAATCATAGGCTCGTTAGGCGGACTGTAAAGTCGCAAACCCCAAATCCCGGTCTACGGGACTGAAACTAGCCCATCAGTTGAGCAAGCCAGTCTAAAGCATCAGTCGCAAACCCCAAATCCCGGTCTACGGGACTGAAACCTGCTAATGCTGGGTTGCGTCGGCTGCGCTGCCCCAGTCGCAAACCCCAAATCCCGGTCTACGGGACTGAAACACGTGCAGGTGTTGGCGATCGCTGGCAGCCTCAATTGTCGCAAACCCCAAATCCCGGTCTACGGGACTGAAACCAAATATCGTGCGATCGATCGCCAATGGCATTCGAGTCGCAAACCCCAAATCCCGGTCTACGGGACTGAAACAGACTGTGTTTTACCTGGGTTGCCTGATACTTGCCGCGTCGCAAACCCCAAATCCCGGTCTACGGGACTGAAACGAGCTTAGCGGATCGGCATCTGCGGGTGCTGGCACTTGTCGCAAACCCCAAATCCCGGTCTACGGGACTGAAACCTTAGATTCCTTCAGTGGGAGTATACCGTCCAGAGGTCGCAAACCCCAAATCCCGGTCTACGGGACTGAAAGCAAAATCAGTGAATGATGAGAATATGGGTAATGCTGTCGCAAGAGGCAAATCGCAAATTACTGAAGCTGAAGTAAGTAAACGATCGCACACTTCAATAAGAAAGTTTCTAACTTTTGGACAACTTATCCCTATTAGTTTTAACTTTTAGACAACTTATGGTTTCAAGACCTCTGGTTTACATTCTGTAACTTAACAGAAAAGTCAGGATTACAGCTATCTCATTGGACAACTTGTGGTTTCAGAAGTGGACAACTTATAGTTACAGTCACACACGCTTCGCGTGGCTCTCTCAATGTGAATGTTATGGCGTCCATCTGCACCGTCTAGTGTTGATGTGACCTGTCATGGGCGATCGCAACAGCCGGTTATCCGGTAGCATAACCCCAGAAGGGGGGAATGGCATGTTGAGCTGGCAAAAGCGTCCGGGGTTGCGTTGGGTGATTGGCATCGCCGCTATTTTTTGGATAGTGTGTCTGGCTCTGGTGTGGTGGCGTTATTACGGGTTTTATCCGTCCTATGCGACCTTTGACCAGGGTATTTTCAATCAGGTCTTTTGGAATAGTTTGCACGGACGATGGTTTGAAAGTTCTCTGTCGTCTACCGAATCGGTTGTAGTGCTGCGCGATCGCGCTATTCCCGATGTAGTCTATCAACGGTTGGGGCAGCACTTTACACCGGCATTGCTGCTATGGCTTCCTTTCTATGCACTGTTGCCTTCGGTACCGGGGTTATCTCTGTTGCAAGTGACCCTGGTGACGGCGGCGGGATTGGTGCTCTATGCCTTGGCCCGGCACTACCATCCGCCCCAACTGTCGGTGCTGATCACGGCTAGTTTCTATGGGGCGAATGCGGTTATTGGACCCACCCTGGCAAATTTTCATGATTTTTGTCAGATCCCGCTCTTTATTTTCGGGTTGCTGTTGGCAATGGAACAGCGACGATGGGTTTGGTTTGGGGTGCTGGCACTGGCGACGCTGGGGGTGCGAGAAGATGCTGGAATTATTTTGTTTGGCATTGGCTGTTATCTAGCCATCATTCGGGGCGATCGCCGTCTGGGTCTGGCATTGTGCAGCCTCAGTTTGGCATATATCTTGATCGTGACGAACTGGGTCATGCCCCGATTTTCCGATGATATTCAAGGGAGATTTGCGATCGAAGAATTTGGGCAGTTTGTCGGCAATCAGGAAGCCTCCAGTCTAGAAATTCTCTGGGCAATTCTGCGCAACCCCTGGAGATTGGTGGTGGAAATTTTCAGCCCACTGGGACGAACCTTGATGTATGTGTTGGCGCAGTGGTTGCCTCTGGCATTTGTTCCAGCCGTATCGCCCAGCGCCTGGGTGTTAGCCGGGTTTCCGCTATTAAAAAATTTATTGCAGCAAAATCCTTCGGCATTGGCGATCGACCGTCGCTTTGCCATCACAGTTGTACCAGGATTGTTTTATGGTGCCATTCTCTGGTGGGCGCATCATAAAACCCGGTTGACGCCACGGTTTCGACGCGTGTGGATCGGTTGCTTGATCCTGGCACTGTGCCTGATGCTAACGGCGAATCCCAATCGAGCTTTGTCGTTTGTCATCCCAGATTCGTTTCAACCCTGGGTTTACACCTCAGTTCCTCGGCAATGGCAGCATGTTCAGGCTGTTCAAACCTTGCTGAAGCAGATTCCAGAGGATGCAAGTCTCTCTGCCAGTAGTTTCATCGTGCCCCATGTGTCGGGTCGGCGGCAGGTATTACGCTTTCCTGACCTGCGGTTGCAGGATGATGCCCGTCAGGTGATCTCAATGGATTATGCCGTGGTCGATCTGTGGCAATTTCAGCACTATGCGATCGCCTATCCGTGGGAAAAACAACAGCTCGAACAAAGTCAGAGGGCGATCGCTCGTCTATTGCAGCGAAAGCTCTATGGTCTGATTGACTTTCAGGATGGGGTTGTTTTACTCAAGCGATCGGCTGATTCCAACCCGACGGCTCTGGATGCCTGGAAAACCTATAGCCAAACGCTTTAGCCTCAAATTTAATGGGGCTTTCGACCGCAGTGTAGCGCTGGTTGCTCAAACCCAGGATGTTAATTAATGAAAAGTGGCTCGCCGAGCCGCTTTTCATGACATTGGCTGTTCTATTGAGGGTGTAATAGCGGAGATGCAAAGTCTCTCTGCCATTACACCTCTGTTTTATGGGGCTGAACCTAATTCTTCCTGCAAAACCTGTTGATAAATGTCTGGTAACGAGCTTGACATGGAATTCGTCTCAATTCCATAGCCCAGACTAGTCCATGTTGGCGAAAGCATCCATAAAACTTCAGATAGCTGCCCTTGCCGCAACAATTGAGAAATATCGACGCCCCAGGCATTGGTATCACTTAACCAGGCATAGACCACCTCATCTTGATATTCTGGAGCAAAACTGTAAGCCTCTCCCCAGAAGCGCAACCTCGATCGTTCGGGATGGTATTCTCTGGCTTTGTCAAACCAGGTGCTGGTTAAAAATTGATATCGTCCGGCAGCAGTGGTGCAATCTCCCAAATTAGGACCCACACTAATGGGGATGCAGATATCGGGATGTTGACTGAGATCCTGGACATGCTCCCCGCCATACAGCATGGAATACGGACGGGGATCATTTGCCTCACTGGCAGAAATGGTACGCATGAGTGCCCGGATATAGGGGTCACCCCCTTTCATGACTAAAGGGGCAGGCGTAGTGTCCCAGGAGGGATCGGAAATGAAGAAGCTCCCAGAACCCGATTGATACAATTCCCACAGTGCCAATCCAGTAATAACCGCAAAACAACTCGATAAAACCAGATGACGTAGCGAACCCGTCTCCGATGGTTTGCTATCCGTGAGTGTCGATTTTTCCTTGATGTCAGATGACAATGGGATCACCAGGCTAGGGATTTAGGGTTGAACATGACTTAGGATCACAAATTAATTAAAACTCGGACGTTTATTGTTGGAAGCGCGGCGGAGCCGCGTTTCCAACAATAAATCTTCGGTTTTATTCAATCCACGATCCTTAAGAGATGCTAGCAAATAAGTCTGAAAACTCTTGAGTTAAAGCCTCTGGTCTTGCCACAATTTCTACAACTTTATTTCTAGCACCAGATTCGAGTAATGCTTCTACACAAACCTGAGCAACTTTCGCTCTCGGAATGCTGCCTTCAAATAAGGTATCTGCCCCCGACATCACAATAACATCGCTATTATCATCGTTTTTCAAACCGCCCGGGCGAACAATCGTGTACGGTACCCCACTTTTTTGCAGGTACTCTTCTGCTTGCTTTTTCCAAAGCAAAATCAACCAGAATAAATTGAGCGGGTGGAAGATTCTGGAAACACAGAGTGAAGACACCATGACGAAATGTTCAATCCCCGTTTCTTTGGCGACATCGACCAGATTTTTAGTGCCGATGTAGTCCACCGTATAGGGACCTGTTGGGTCAAAACTGGGAGCAGCACCCGTGGCACTTAAAAGGACGGTGCTATCAGCGATCGCCTCCCTCAAACTCTGAGGATTTGAGACATCTCCTACCACCAGTTCTACTGCTGTAGGCAAAACTTCTTTGCCTTTTTCTAAATTTCTCACCATGGCACGAGTTGGAATATTCCGACGCACCAATTCTTGAACAATCCGACGTCCGGTTTCACCTGTTGCACCCACTACAAACGCTTTCATAAAACTCTCCCTGCAAAATGGTTGTGA
Organism: Calyptranema fuscum S582; assembly: GCF_055793305.1. Classification (NCBI taxonomy): domain Bacteria; kingdom Bacillati; phylum Cyanobacteriota; class Cyanophyceae; order Oculatellales; family Oculatellaceae; genus Calyptranema; species Calyptranema fuscum. The sequence goes on along the minus strand of NZ_JBSLYH010000069.1, from coordinate 10,515 downwards.
AATATAGCCTTTGAAAACATTGCCTTTGAAAAGATACTGTATGGTGAATATTAATCTGTCCATCACAAGAGGGAGAAGATCTCGCAATCTTACAAGAAATTCATCAGGACTCTATTCGTTGCAAAGTATTCACGTCATTTAATAAAAATCATTGGCGACCCATGGGGAAAGTTGGCATAGTGATATGTAGTCATCTACAAGGATCGCTTTACACATCTTCTCCGTAGATTAACGAGGATTATGTCCCAGCTCCTTCCGAAAGCAATTCGGTCTCAGTAAATTAAGCGTGGCTCTGCTTGAAATCTCAAAGCTATGCTGATGCCATCAAGTTTTATCGCCCAGGTGGTAGATTTGTAACTTAATATTTCGCTATGGTTATGCAAGGGAAGTAATAACCGATCGTTACGGCACATCTTCCAGGCTCTCGTATTAGATAGCGATTCCGAGTTCATATCCATAGCAATTGTGACAAGAAGGAATTAGGACGGGGAAAGCGTTGTTTATGCAGGCAAATTCAGCTGAGCACCAACCCTTGGAAAACTCAAACAGCCTACTAGGTATCTCCACGCCAGGTTTGCTCCATGACACGTCTAATGCTGATCAGATGAGCCGTCACAGCAGTGAGCCGACGTGTTTTCATGGCAATTATGCAAGCACAATGGACATGTTTGCCGATGCCAAGACAGTGGCGGAGTATCTAGATATTCACCGTGAATGGTTTCATCGCTGTGCTCACCCCATGAAGGCTGAGTCGCTTGGTGAAAATGGCTATGCATTGACCATTGGGCAATTTGGCTCATTTGGCTATGAGGTTGAACCCAAAATCGGTCTCGATTTGTTACCTCAAGATCAAGGAGTCTACCGAATTCGGACAATTCCGATTCCAGGATATGAGTCAACTGGCTATGAGGTTGATTTCCAAGCTTCGCTTCAGTTGGTCGAAGTAGACATTGATTCCTCGCTTTACACGTTCCCATCCGATTTAAATCTTAAAGATTTGCCATCCTGCATGACTCGCGTCGAATGGGAACTCCACTTAGACGTGGCGATTCAGTTTCCCCGATTTATCCATGCGCTACCACTTTCGTTAATTCAATCGACGGGCGATCGCGTGCTCAATCAGATTGTTCGGCAAGCATCTCGCTGTCTAACCCATAAGGTTCAGGACGATTTCCACAGCACTCGCAGCATCCCATTTCCAAAACAACGGAAAAAATTTCCCTGGAATCGGACTCAAGAAACCCCTTGATCCCCTGTCCCTAAAGATCCCCATAAAAATAACTTGAACAACGTTTTTGGGAGAGTGCGGCGGAGCCGCACTCTCCCAAAAACGTTGTGGTTTTCATATTTTGCAAGGATTCTAATGGGTCAACTGAGCTAAATATCGCTCGATCAACAGGATCGCGACAATGTCGTCAATGGGACGACTGGGTGTGCGCAACCCTTTGGGGATCAGGTGATTCAGCCCCTTTGGGGGATACATTTGCCAAAAGCGATCGCGCGCTTCGAGCGTGCTATAGCGTTCGTCTACCATCACAATTCGGGGTGGCTCTTGCAAAGAATCTTGCAGCTTTTGCTTCCATTCCTTAGAAGAGGTTTGGTTTCCCAGAACCAGGGTTGAAATCGGATAGTCTCGACAGAGCGTTTGAATTGTGGCGATCGCATCTTGTGCCGCAATAACCTGGTGATAAAACAGATTGCGATCGATGCCCATGACGGCTACTCCACATTTTTGTCGTCCTGGATCAAAACCAAGGATGACGGGTTGTTGCAGCGAACTAGGGAATGAAGCCATATCGGGTAGCGAGAACGATGCTATTCCTTAATTGTGTAGTTTCTTATGATAGTTGCCATGTAAACTCAATTCTCTCAGTAAAACAATAATATTAAATCCGGTTTGCCGCTGGAGATTCTCTGCCTCGCTACACAAGAATTTCAACCCTCTCAATCCACATTAGGTTTGTCAAGATTCGTATCAAACTGGACGAAGGGCATATTCGTTGCTATATATAGTAGGCAGATGGGTAATTGATGCTAGATTTAGCGTTCCAAATCGTCAGCTTCAATCGATACTAATCCATTTGTCATCATCCATCTGTTATTAGAGATCACGAATTCATAAAATCCATATCTTCGTTTCCGACTGCACGGCATGGCTGGGTTACTGGAGACGGAATATCGATTTTTAATCCACGATCCCCAGATCAGAGATGTAATAAAGCCCAATTCTGTTTAAGAGAGCGGCGGCTCCGCCATCGCTTTGTTAAATAGCACGACAGGTTAATTTATTCGTGATCTTTAAGATTGTGGATTTAATGAAACCGACGTTTATCTTTAGCAGCGCGGCGACGCCGCGCTGCTAAAGATAAACGTCCGGGCTTCATTTAGTTTGTGATCCTTAGTAATTTCTGCATTCGATTTTATTGTCAACCTTCACCTCACATAGAATTATGAATTATCAAGATCAACTCAATCCCTGGGTGATTCACCAACTATTGCCCGATTTATCGCAATCTATCTTAATTCGGTTTCGTCGCCGCAGTGAAGCTGAGGCGTATCTGAGAGTTCTACAGCAGCTACGACCCAAAGAAAAATTTGCGATCGCCTTTGAAACCCTGGGTACTCCGCTGTCTTCCGTGTCTTGAGCCGTGTCGAACCTGATAGTTGCTCTAAACTCAGGCTGCGATCGCAAGTGTGTCACAATGAAAGCCGACGTTTTTGCTGGCTGTTTTAGTCGTGAACATAACTGCATCGCCGCTCAGCACAGAGGATAGTAACTTACAGCTTTGTCAGTTTATTGCTCAAAAAATTGCTGACGCACCTGAACAACGGATTAGCTTTGCCGAGTATATGGACTGGGTGCTCTACCATCCTCAGTATGGCTATTACGCAACTAATCAGGTCAACATTGGTGCAGGAGGAGATTTTTTTACTTCTCCCCATCTCAGTGCAGATTTTGGAGAATTGCTAGCCGAACAGTTTGTCGAAATGTGGCAACGGCTTGATTATCCCAAGCCCTTTACCCTGGTTGAAATGGGAGCAGGGCAGGGGTTGCTGGTGCATGATGTATTGCGTTATTTACATCGCCACCATTTCGAGTGTTTTGATGCTGTTAACTACATTGTGATTGAAAAGTCTTCTGCTTTGCGGGCAGAACAACAGCAACGGCTAGACGCTTTTGCTCGCTTTGCCGATCATCTAACGTGGCAAACGTGGTCAGAAATTCCTTCAGAATCCATAATTGGCTGTTGTTTTTCCAATGAACTGGTAGATGCCTTTCCAGTGCATCAGTTCGCGTTGCAGTCAGGAAAATTGCAAGAAATTTACGTCACCGTATCAGCCGAATCTCTACAATTTTTGGAAGTCTTGGCTGACCCTTCAACCCCTCAGCTCGCTCAATATTTTCAGTTAAATGGCATTCATGTAGATGCTGCTTATCCAGACGGGTATCGCAGTGAAATTAACTTAGCGGCGCTTGATTGGTTGGCTACGGTTGCTGACCGATTACAACAGGGCTATGTGTTGACAATTGATTACGGCTATCCTGCTCATCGTTATTACACGCCAACCCGCAGCCAGGGAACGTTGCAGTGTTACTATCAGCACGCCCATCATTCTGATCCATACATCAATGTGGGGCGGCAAGATATCACGGCTCATGTGGATTTTACGGCGCTAGAACGGCAGGGAGAACAATTGGGTTTACAACCGCTTGGCTTGACCCAACAGGGCTTATTTCTGATGGCACTGGGTTTGGGCGATCGCCTTGCAAAACTCTCTACATACGACACGACAGCCACTCAATCGATCAACGATATTTTACGGCGACGAGATGCCTTACACGCACTGATGAACCCTTTGGGATTGGGTAATTTTGGGGTTTTGATCCAGGGCAAACGCTTAAGTGAGTCTGCAACACAACTTAAAGGTTTGAAGATGCCCGATTGACCACGGTGTGATTCCCTCACAAGTTCCTCAAAGTTTTGGGTTATCAGTGAGTCATGAGATTTAGCCGTACGGTTGAATCTCGGTATAAATTTGAACATGAAACCTTCGGTTTTACGTTCAAATTCATATCTATAGCAATGTGCAAGTTCGTTAAGTACAGAAACGGTGTTGTGGGGCGCTCCGCGCCCCACAACACCGTACTAAATCAACCCGCACAGCGCTATACAAACTAGTACAGCAAAACGAAAGTTTTGTAAGGGGTGAAGGGGTGGAACCCCTTCTTGGGGGCTTCGCCCCCAAACCCCTATGTTGCAAAATTTGGTGTTTGCAACACTAGATAGCGCCAAATTGAATTGTTCCCTGACTGTCGAGGTACGTAAGATGACAGATTCTAAACATAATCCCTATCTCGATCTGCTAGAAGTTCCGCCGGGTTATCTAAATATCATGGGATATGTAGATGAATCGGAAGTCAACGGTCCTGGTTGTCGAGCTGTCATCTGGGTACAGGGGTGTATGCAACATTGTTCTGGATGCTACAACCCTTCTTCCTGGTCATTTGAAATTAATCAGCTAGTTTCTGTTGAAAACTTGCTGCACAAGATCTTGAGTAATCCGCGCAACGAAGGAGTAACATTTTCCGGAGGAGAACCTTTTTGGCAAGCTCCCTCCCTCGCTAAACTGGCACATCAAGCTAAAGATGCTGGTCTAAATGTTATGTCCTTTACAGGCTTTACCTTGGAAAGGCTGCAATCTGAATACGCGCCAGCCGGTGCCCAAGATTTATTGAACGAACTCGATATTTTAATCGACGGCCCTTACATCGAGTCCTTAGCCATCCATGATCCAACTTCGCCGGTCGCGTCTAGTAACCAGCGTGTTCATATATTGAACCCTGCTTTCCAAGATCGAATTACCTGGGCAAGCGATCAGATCGAGATTCATATTCTCAAAGATGGCAGTCGGATTGTGACGGGTTACTATGGTCAGCTCGTTGGGGTTAGTGAATAAGCGAGAAAACTGTTTATTTCCTCCACATCTAAGCAAATTTTTGAGGGTCTCGCGTAGCGAGACCCTCAAAAACTAATCTAAGCCCAACGTGTGATGCAGAGCATTGCTTAATCGCGGGATGAAGGTGAACGTGCGCCCAAAGGGTACACGTTCACCTTCATCCCCAAAATCAGCGGTGTGAGAGCTACGCTTCGCGCGGCTCTCACACCACCTTGAACTTCATGCGTTTGAGAATTGCCATAAATGAAGTCGATTTAACTTTACGGCAGAGCATTTTGTAATAGGTTATATCTTTTGCTGGTATTGCTGATGCACTATCTCAGCAATGCCTATTTTCGATGGAGTTTATCGGGTTTTTCAGCGTATGTTTGAGCACATTACCTTGCCAGGGACTCTACCGCCCGTAGCTCCCTATTCTCATGCGGTTCGAGCCGGAGATTTTCTCTTTGTCACTGGGCAACTTGCCGAAGATCCAAAAACTGGAGAAATTGCTTGTGGCTCTATTGAGGCGCAAACAACACAGGTAATGGAAAATTTGAAGATGGTTTTAACTCATGCAGGCACCAGCTTTGAGCGAGTTACGATGGCACGAATTTTTATTACCGACTTTCGCTATTACGATCCGGTTAACGCGATTTATTCGTCTTATTTTGCATCGGGGCGGTTGCCTGGTCGCACAACGGTCGGTGTCACAGGTCTTGCCGGGTTGGGTGACGTTGAAATCGATTTGATTGCCTATTGTGGTGAATAGTTGCTGATTTTAAAGCTGTTATTGCCTGCGAAACTGAAGGTTTTCAGGTAATAACAGCTTCAAGGTGCTAATCCGAATAAGCCGCTATTGTTTACGTCCTGGATGCGATCGCTTATTCGCACGATCTCAGTCGGGTCGTTGATCCGTTACAGTCCTTTTAACTCTGCCCTGTCTGCCTAGCGGGCTTTAATGATGCGGAGTTACTGAATTGCAAATGTTATTTCCTCAGCATTCAGGAAATCGTAGGTGGTGTGGTCGGTAATATTGGTATCGCTCAGTTCTAGATTATAAAAATCGACGAATTCCGATTCAAAAAAAGGACCGGCGTGCCAGGTGCCAAGATGCAGTTTAATAAAACAATTTCCCGGAATACGAAAAGCCGCGATCGCCTCTAAGTCCGGTTGATCGGATGCGGATGGGGGTGCTACTGCTATCAACCATTCTTTGCCCTCCAATGCCCCCAGACATTGGGTACAGTTCACGTGGCGCGTTAGCTTTGAGAATGTTTGGCCTCGATTTTGCAATCGCATGATATAAAACCGAGGAATTCCCTGGTTTAATTCCAATTGAGCATCGCTTGCGTCATAAAACTTGCCATCTTCGCAGGCAAAAATGACCTGACCGTAGGCAGCAAACGTATCGGGGGTAATGGGTTGTGTCAGAAGTTGTTTGACCATAGTGGGCTTAACGTTCGGACTTCAAATCGCGTTCCATTAATGCTTCAACCGCTTGTTGGGGCGTAATTTCGTTGTTGAGCAAGAGATAGACTTGATGCGAAACTGGGGTCGAGATCCCTTCTCGTTCTGCGATCGCATGCAGTACATTCGCTGTATTGACCCCTTCAGCCGTACCCTCTAGATTTGCCAAAACCTGTTCTAGTGAATGACCTTGCGCGAGTTCGTAGCCTACTTGATAGTTGCGGCTAAGCGGGCTGTTGCAGGTTGCTAACAAATCGCCTAAGCCCGACAGCCCGTAAAACGTTTCTGTACGTCCGCCCAAGCGAGTGCCGACGCGAATAATTTCTGCCAAAGCCCGTGTGATCAATCCAGCTTTAGCATTGGTGCCCAGATGCAGCCCGTCGCAAACGCCAACGGCGATCGCAATCACATTTTTAAGTGCCCCACCCAACTCCGTTCCTAAAGGATCTGTGTTGGTATAAACACGAAAGCGATCGGAGGCAAATACCTGTTGCACTACATTTGCTGTTTCTGATTGGGTGCTGGCGATCGCCGTTGCGGCAGGTAGCCCCTGGTCAATTTCTTTTGATAGGTTGGGACCTGATAAAACGGCGATCGGGTTATTAGGCAATGCCGTTTGCCAAACTTGGGCAGCTGTGCAAGTTGTTGCCGGATCTAAGCCTTTAGTGGCACTAACGAAGATGACCTGTGGGTCTAGAGCCATCGTTTGTATTTGCGTGGCAATTTCTGGGACACCTCTCATAGAAATCGCCGAAACGATAACATGGGCATCCTTGACCACAGATGCCAGCGAATCACTTCCACGACGCGACCACGATCGCACCCGATAGCCATTATGTAGCGCTAGTTTTGCCAGCACTGATCCCCAGGCACCTGTTCCCAAGACCACCAGATTAGATAATTGTGTTAAATCTTGACTAAACAATTTGACGACAAATAAAAACGTAACGTCACGATAGAGCTGCTTTTAAACAGGTTTCTGCATCAAACGCTGTGCTGCTGTAGCAATCCTGGATGGGTTGTGAGAGGCGCACCCCGCAGGGGTGCGCCTCTCACAACCCGCTTATCTTACAACTCATTTTGGACTGCTATAGATTCACGAAACAAGTCCCAGTACGCAATTTCGTACCATCAGCAGCGATAAATCAGTTGGTGCAGGTAGCATTTCCCCGCGAAAATCGAGCAGTTGCACCATCAGTAAATACCCAACCCCCAGGAAAAGGGCGATCGCCCCCGTTAATACAGCGATCAGTTTTGAACGATCCATAAGACGAATGCAGAGCTTACACTCAACGACAGCTTTAAAACTAACCTTTGTTCTAGCCTGACATAAAACCTGGCAAGATTGGGAATAAATTAGCTCAGCTAACAGCTAACAGCTAACAGCTAACAATCCCCCTCATTCTTTCCCACTGCTTCAAAGATATGGATGCCGTCTCTCCCAATCCTCCTGAATCTATTACTCGCGATCGCTCTACTGTGGTTCAAGTGGCTAACCTCAGCAAGGTTTATCGCACCGGATTTTGGCTGAACCAAAAAATCGTTACCCTCAAGGACTTATCACTCACCGTATTTCAAGGAGAAACCTTTGGGTTACTGGGGCAAAACGGTGCTGGCAAAACAACGTTGCTTAAAGCGTTATTAGGCATTATCCGACCTACGAATGGCAAAGGACTATTATTGGGTCAGCCCCTTGGCGATCGCACGGTTAAAGAACAGATTGGCTATCTACCTGAAAATCCTTACTTTTATGACTATCTAACCGGATGGGAATTTCTAGACTATGTGGCTGGATTATTTCAAATTCCACCCCGCATACGTCGTCAGCGTATTGTAGAGTTGCTCGATCGGGTCGGTTTAGCCCAATCGGCTGCCCGCAAAAAGCAATTACGCCAATATTCTAAGGGCATGTTGCAACGGGTTGGCATGGCACAGGCGCTCATTAATGATCCGGATGTGGTGTTTTTAGACGAACCGATGTCAGGGCTTGATCCCCTCGGTCGCTACCAGATTCGAGAGATTATTCTTTCCCTTAAAGCTCAGGGAAAAACTATTTTTTTTAATAGCCACGTTTTATCCGATGTCGAACAAATTTGCGATCGCATTGGCATTCTTGCTCAAGGTGAACTGATTTGTGTTGGCTCTCTCCAAGAATTGTTGGGTACTGCCGAGCTTTACCATGTCAAAGTGCAAGACGGCACCCAGGAAATTCTCAAACAATGGATTCCTGACCTAGAATTTCGCGATGGTTACTGGCAAGGTCATCTCAAAGGCGAACCCGCAGATTTTCTCACCAGCCTACGTCTGATGAATGCGCAAATTATTTCGATGAAGCTGGCACGCCCCAGCCTCGAAGAGTTTTTTGTCCATCAACTGAGTCAACGAGGCATTCATACCAGTCAGTAATACATTCTGAAATCAGTTCCAATCATTTTTGCTGAGAGGGTGGAGTGGGTCGATAAGCGACTCACTCCACCCTCTCATTAAATGTTTAAAACCCCATTCGAAAATATAGCAGTCGAGGGATTGATTAGGACGAAAGTTGTGTGAGAACCCGCGCGGAGCACGGGTTCTCACACAACCTCTTGATTTAACCATCTCGACGGCTGCTATAGATTTTATTAAGGACTGATGCTCAACCTAATGTTTGAATAGGTTTCAATTGCTTGTAAGAAAAACGCTATCTTCTAAACTTTTTCAAGCTCTAACAGCGGAAATCCCAACGTTTCTCGTTGCTTCAAATACAGCTGAGCAACTTGCCGAGCTAAATTTCGAATTCTACCAATATAACGAGTGCGCTCTGTTACCGAAATCACACCTCTAGCATCAAGCAAATTAAACGTGTGAGAACACTTCAACACATAATCTAAAGCAGGCAAAACCAAGTCTTTTCCAATCAACTGACTTGCTTCTTGTTCATACAATCCAAACAACGTGAAAAGCATTTCAGGATTGGATGCCTCAAAGTTATAGGTCGAATGCTCAATTTCACCTTGCAGATGCACATTTCCATAGGTAACGGTGTCATTCCACCGAATTTCAGTAAATGCATTGACTTCCTGCAAATACATCGTCAACCGTTCCAGTCCATACGTAATCTCAATAGAAACGGGACGACAGTCAATTCCACCACACTGCTGAAAATAAGTAAATTGGGTCACTTCCATCCCGTCCAGCCAGACTTCCCAGCCTACACCCCAGGCTCCTAGTGTGGGTGATTCCCAGTTGTCCTCCACAAACCGGATGTCATGATTCTCTGGATGCACACCCAGTGCTCTCAAAGAATCCAGATAGATCTCTTGGATGTTGTCGGGTGAAGGTTTAATCAGAACTTGAAACTGATAGTAATGCTGATAGCGATTAGGATTTTCCCCGTATCGACCGTCCGTTGGTCTGCGGCAGGGTTCCGCGTACGCGACTGACCAAGGCTCAGGTCCTATCGCGCGTAAAAACGTATGCGGACTCATTGTTCCTGCCCCCTTTTCCGTATCGTAGGGTTGAACAATTAAACAGCCGCGATCGCTCCAAAACTGATGCAACGTAGCAATAACTGTCTGAAAATTCACAACTTCCCCAAACCTGGCAAACGACCAACTCCGCTCTCATGACTCAATTACATGTAATGAGTCAACCTCAGAAGAATAACATTCCTCCTTCGTCTTGCCCACCGAGCAGATGACTGGCATCGCAGCATCTATCCATATAGACCTGCCTGGTTCTATCTTGCCTAACCCTATTCTGCATAAACCAAAAAACTCGTCTACTCCATTCGCCCTTGTTCCGATCCGCCATGTTGGAATGCCCTCTGCAAGCTTTGCCTCCAGGAAGACGTTGGGGCATCGCTACTTCAGAACGATATCCGGTTAGAACTCGGACGGCAGAGTCGGAAATTCAAGCGAATGAGTCAGGTTATTAGACTTGTGTGCCTCATCACGGCGTGATTTCTCCCGCAGTTCCAGTTCTCGTCTATACAAAAGTGAGGCAGTTTCAGGGAATTCTGAAAGTTTTTTTAGCCTCAGTACCCATTAAGCTGCGTTTACAGTATCCCTACAGATAGCAAAACCCTTGCAGAGCAAGGGTTTGAGAATTCCCGGAATTTTTTGAATA
>NZ_JBSLYH010000068.1:0-32864 GCF_055793305.1 Calyptranema fuscum S582 | reverse complement strand
ACCTCAATGTCTTGGGCAATGACACCGATGTCGATGGCAACCCACTAACCGTCACAACCGCGACTGCCTCTAATGGCACGGTCACCATTAATGGCGATGGCACTCTGAACTATAGCCCCACAGCTAATTTCAATGGCACCGATACCATCACCTACACCATCAGCGATGGCAATGGGGGTACCGATACTGCCACCGTCACCATCACCGTTAATGCCAATCCAGATGTTGTCAATGACACCTTTGCCGGAGAAGAAGACCAAGCAGTTATAGGGAACGTCTTTAACAATAACGGTAATGGTGCTGATGATCTAGGCAATGGACCGACCACAGTAACAGCCTTCGATAACACCAGTGCCAATGGTGGAACAGTCACTGTTAATTTGGATGGCACTTTCAGCTACAATCCCATCGCTAATTTCAACGGCACTGATACATTCACTTACACTGTCACTGATGCCGATGGCGGTATCAGCACAGCTACAGTTACCATCAACGTCAATGCTAATCCGGATGCAAGCAATGACACCTTTGTGAGTGAGCAAAATCAATCTGTCACAGGCAATGTTTTAAGTGATAACAGCAATGGAGCCGATGACCTCGGTGATGGATCGACGACAGTAACAGCTTTTGATGCTACTAGTGTCAATGGCGGAACGGTTACGGTTAATCCAGATGGTACCTTCAGCTACAACCCTGTCGCTAACTTCAACGGTACTGATACCTTTACTTACACCATTACCGATAGCGATGGTGATACGAGTACTGCCACAGTGACGATGAATGTTGATCCCAATCCTGGTGCGATCAATGACATCGTCACAGTAGAAGAAGACAGCACCATTAACATCATCGACGTACTAACTAACGATGATCAAGGAAATGCTCCTGCTAGCATCACAGCAGTTTCTACAGCTAGCCACGGCACCGTCACGATTGACAACAATGGTACACCAGGCATCTCCAGCGATGATTTCATTCGCTACACCCCCACAGCTAACTTCAGTGGCACCGATAGTTTCACTTACACCATCACTGATGCGGATGGCGATACTAGCACCGCCATTGTCAATGTGACTGTCGATTCTCATCCTGATGCGGTACATGATGCAACTACAGTGGACGCTGACAGCACTAACAACGTAATCAACGTATTGGCAAATGACATTGACCAAAGCAATGGTTCTGCCAAGATCACTGCGGTTTCCACGGCAAATCATGGAACTGTCACCATCGATAACAATGGCACACCGAACAATCCCTACGATGATGTGCTGCGCTACACTCCCACCGCCAACTACTCTGGCACTGATCGCTTTACCTACACGCTTACCGATGCTAATGGTGATACCTCAAGCGCTACCGTCGATGTAACAATCCGTTTGACTACTGATACGGATGGGGACGGAGTACCTGATGCAATTGATTTAGATGATGATAACGATGGCATCACAGACCTACTTGAAAACAACGGTAACCCTAATCGCGACACAGATGGAGATGGCATTTCCGATCGCCTTGATCTCGATAGTGACAATGATGGCATCACTGATGTTACTGAAGCGGGGCATGGTGCAAAAGATACCAATGGCGACGGGAAACTGGAGGGTTCATTTGGCAGCAATGGCTTGTCTAATGCAGTTGAAACTAGCCCTGACGGTGGCATACCCAACTACACCCTCGTTGATACAGATGGGGATGGGGTAGCTGACTTCCGAGATCTGGACAGTGACAACGATGGTATTTCAGATGTGGTAGAAGCAGGCGGTAGTGATCTAGATGGGGATGGCATTATTGGTACGGGTATTTTTATCGATGCCAATCACAATGGTATTGCAGATGGTATTGATCCGACTAAAGGTGGATATCCCTTACTGGTACCTGACCAAGATGGAGATGGTAAATCTAACTATCGTGATTTAGATAGCGACAATGACGGCATTGTTGACTTGATTGAACAAGGCAGCCAACTTCCCGATCTCAACCAAGATGGCAGAGTGGATGGTGGAGATACGGATGGCGATGGTTTGGTTGATATTATTGATGGCAATGATGGAACGTTTGGTAGTGGAGGCGTTCCCATTCCTCCGGCTATAGATTTTGATGGGAATCATATCTCTGACTTTTTAGAACCCCCTACTGGTGACAATGGCACCCAAGGTTCTGATGACGTGACAGGAACTGATGGTGATGACATCCTTAATGGTTTCAGTGACATCGATATCTTGAAGGGTTTGGGTGGTAACGACATTATTAATGGTGGTAGTAGCCGAGATACCCTGCGTGGGGATGCGGATAATGACATCCTCAATGGTGGTAGTAACGATGACAACATGGATGGCGGTACGGGCAACGACATCCTTAATGGTGGTAGTGGCAATGACTGGATGCGCGGTGGTTTTGGAGATGATATTTTAAGTGGCGGTTCGGGTAAAGACCGATTGTATGGGGGTACTGGCAATGACATCCTCAATGGTGGTGATGGTCGCGATCGCCTATTCGGTGACAAAGGTAATGATGTGATTCGGGGCGATCGCGGCGATGATCTAATCTCTGGTGGATTGGGCAAAGACAGATTGACGGGTGGTCAAGGACGGGATCAGTTTATCTATCAGTCCAATGCAGAGTTTGGTGATGTGATTACGGACTTTGAAATTGTCAAGGATCGGATCAACCTGAAGCAAGTCGCCGGAATCAACTCCGTAAGTGATTTGATAGTTATGCAGAAGGGCGATGACACATTGATCAAAGCCGACGGTAAAACGCTTGCCCTACTCCAGGATGTCAATGCGAACACCTTAACCCAGCGTCATTTCATCTTCTAATACCAATCTCTCATGATGAGTTGGGTGCGCAACACGTACCTAGCTCATTACGCCCAACCTTGAAAATTGTGTTTTCACAGCAATTTACTTAGGATCTAAGACAGATGATGAGAGTAGAGAAGACGTGTGAAACCATTCGGCTGAGGCTTACGACGAAGTTCCTGTGTTCCCATGGATAACTCGGTCTCAGGGGAGTGTTAGCCCTCTTGGCAAGAAAGTGCAGACTTCTTATCGCCATGGGTAGCCAAAATTTAAGGAATTTGTATTAGTCAATCGGCAAGCATATGAGTTGGTAGTCCTAAAAAATCAATGGTTTTTTGTTGTGTGGACTAAGCCAAAGCAACAAAAAATCATTACACAATTACTACTACTTACAAGCTTTAACGCAGCAGTCGCAAAGATTTTTGACAGCATGATGACTGCTATAAAAAACAGGGAACCTTGAGTCAAGATTTATATCCGAAAGTAGAGTATTTTAATGAAAAGTTTAAGTTTTCTGCCCCTTACAGTTCTTATGATGGCAAGCATTGCCGTTGGCTCTTCGGCGGTTGCCCAAACCCCAGAGTCAGATAGCAATGAATCAGAACCCGCATCCGAGACTGCAACTGGCTCTGCCATAGATTTAGTCATCTCACCACGGATTGGAGTTGGGCATAGTAGTTCGAGTGGGGGCTTTGATGGTATTACCCAGTTTCAAGGGTTTATTCCGCTTGATCAAACCCCTGGTCATGACATCCTTTTCTTGGAACCCAGATTTTTACTTGATAACGATGGCAATGTTGGCGGTAGCCTATTATTGGGATACCGAAATTACGATCAAGATAGCGATCGCATTTTTGGTGGCTATGTCGGGTTGGATAATCGTGAAACCGATAATAGTAATTTTTACCAGTTGGGTTTAGGGCTAGAGAGTCTGGGGCGAGTATGGGACTTTCGGATGAACGCATATCTCCCCATCGGAGATACGAATGAATTAATTGATGAAACCCGAGTCGATACTGGATTCGATCTTTCCACAGGGTTTCAGGATAACTATTTAATGTTGACGAGCCGTCGAGAGCAACAATTAACTCGTATTTATGAAGCTGCCTTATTTGGATTAGATGCCGAAGTTGGAGCTAAACTCGCTGCATGGGATGAGGGTGATTTACGTGCCTTTGCTGGAGTCTATTTTTACGACGCCGCAGGGGTCGATCCGACTTTAGGATGGCGACTACGGATGGAAGCCAGACCCACCCAAAATCTTAACCTGGGCGTAGCGTTACAAGAAGATGACATTTTTGGTACCAATATTGTTTTTTCGGCTGGACTAACCTGGCCTCGTGTTCGTCCCAGAGGTCCGCTGACCAGTGAAGAAGAAGTCGTTGCCCGATTAGGCGAATCAATCGTTCGTAATCCTGGTATTGCCGTCGATACCTACGAAAAATCAGAGATGATTGTTGAAGAAACTACGGAACCCCTAATGAACCCAGAAGAGGAAGAGCCGTATCGGTTTGTTCATGTCACATTGGGACAACACAATGGCAATGGCACCTTTGAACATCCCTTTGGCACGGTTCAAGACGCATTGGATGCAACCTTTTCTGATGGCAACAACATTGTCTATGTAGATGCAGGCAGCAATCCTTTAATTCCAGCTTTCACGATTCCCGATCGAGTTCGGGTTTTATCTCAAGGTCCCGAACAGTTGTTAGCAGGAATGCCTTTTCTCGGTTTTCCAGAGCTACCTGCAAGGCTACCTTTTTCCCCAGTCATTAACTTTAATGATGGCATCTTAGTAAGCCTACCTTTCTCTGATGATGGCAACTTCCCGTTAATTCAAGACGCATCCGCTACAGACTTGGTCAGGATGGGCGATCGCAGCATCTTATCTGGCTTTAGAATTGCAAATGCAGTAGGTAATGGTGTTTTTGCAAACTCTGTCACCGATGTTGAAATTCGCGACAATACAATTACTAACTCTGGCGATCGTGGGATTTTTCTTAATAATGTCACAGGTAGCATTGTCCTGTTTGACAACACAATTTTGGGATCTCAGAGAGGCTCTAGTTCTGGACAGGGTATTTTCATTCAGAATACGACCAGTGGAGCCGTAGAGGTAAGTATTCAGCGACAAGAATTGGTCAACAACCAAGTCGGCATCAATATTGTTGCATCAGGAAATCTAGTGCAAAGTTTAGATCCTCAGCAAATTGTCAATATTGACGATACGTCTATTCGCAATAGTGCTGAGCAAGGAATCGCCCTTGCCGCTGATAGTCTTGGCAACCAGCAAGTTGCATTTAGGAACGGCGAAATTGTCAGGAGTGGGAATGAAGGACTGCGAGTTCAAGCGACTAACCTAGGTTCCCAGGAAATTACAGTTGAAGACAGCAACCTTAGTAATAATGGTAGCGATGGAATTCGGGTTCAGGCGGGTGTACTCAATGGAACTTCAACAGCGGCTCAAGAAGTCTTCATCCGCAGAAATCAGATTCTCAACAACGGTGGTGATGGTATTTCGATTACGAGTAATGAAGTTTCGGCTCAAGAATTGGCGATCAGCGATAACCAAATTACGGGTAACAGTGGCGCTGGCATTCGTGGTGTTGCTAACAATGTCAGCTTCCAAGAATATGTCACCGATGCTAGTAACAACTCTTTGGGCATCAGTAATAATGTCATTTCAGGGAATGGGGATCAAGGAATTACTCTAACGGCTAATGACTCAGCGACCTTAGTAACCGATATTCAAGCAAACAGATTGTCTAGCAATGACACAGCAGGTGCTTCTGACCTAGAGATTACTGCCAATGCCAATACCAACAATGTATGCGTCTTCTTAGTTAACAACTCTAGCCCAGCTGGAATTCGTTTGGATAACAATCAACAAGGAAACCCTGGATTCTTTGAAGTTGTTAATTTAGATACCCTCTCTGCTAGAAATAATGGAAGTGTAGATTTATTACCGAATCCTGCTGCTTTCACAAATCGATCCGGTTCCACATCTTGTTTTGAAGACTAAAGATTTCAATTTTCAGAGCTTAGAGATTCCTCAAAAATTCTATCTGCCTGTTTCACCCCAAATACTGACTTATCGTTTTTCTATTGGCGTTATCAAGCTGATTGCTGGTGAGAGTATGCTTCCATAGATACGTTGACGTAGTTTTTCCCATAAGGGAAACATACGGAATCAAGGGTATGGGCATCCTCCCCATAGTTTAACTTGACCGATCGGGATCTAACCTCGATGGAGAATCGACCTGACTTTATTCCCAAGCAACTTGAAGCACAGGTGGCAGGGTTGACGAATCGGGTGGATGAAACGATCTTGCTCAATTACAAGGGGGTGTATGGCGTGGCTGGTGTGGCTGGCATCACTCCCTCTGTCACCACAATTGCGGCGGCTCAACAAGCTAAGCGAACCTTGAGTAGGCAACTTTGCATCAAAACCATTTCAGCGTTGCAGGTCAATGTTCCCAATAATGTGGCGATTACCTGGATTGCTTCTCACGTAGTCAACCTGGCGCTTAGGATCACGAATTAATTAAAACCGAAGATTTATTTTTGGAAGCGCGGCTCCGCCGCGCTTCCAAAAATAAATCTTCGAGTTTATTAAATCCACGATCCTTAACGAAAATGCGATCGCTTTACTTGCAGGTGCTGCCCGCAGGGTGGATTCCCCCCCATGTAAAACCGACAACATGTGAAATTTCAGGGGATCTTGACAAACGCAAAGGTGAAATTACCGTAACTTTACTGACACAAAAGTTAATCTAATCTGGATGATAGCCCCAAAAGCTTGTAGTTTTCTATACTATAGTTAAGGGAAAGATAGAAAGCCGGGAAGTCTGGACTCGTTGCATACACGACCTGCGTGGACTCACCCGGATGTGATGGGTCATTGTTCGTAGCATGGTCTAGTCCATTCAGTATTATTCTCGGTAAGCGAGGCATAGAAACGTGAGCGGATATGCATGGGGTCAGGTGCGACGGTACAGTTCAGACGCGATCGCCCAGTATTATAGATTGCGACCCTGGAAAACACTGTGGCGAGCGATCAGCATTGTTAGTCTATTTATCAGTTTTGTCGTGGGCTTGAAGTGGGATGACTGGCTGAACCGCACAAACACCGAAAAAGCAAAACGAGCCGTTCAACTCCGACAAATCTTGACGCGCTTGGGTCCCACCTTCATCAAAGTCGGACAGGCACTCTCTACACGCCCTGACCTGATTCGCAAAGATTTTCTAGAAGAACTGGTTAAGCTACAAGATCAACTGCCGCCGTTTCCAACCCCGCTGGCTTTTAGCATTATTGAGTCAGAGTTAGATCGATCACTGGATGAGATTTTTAAGACGATCTCTCCTGAACCTGTTGCGGCTGCCAGTCTGGGTCAGGTCTACAAAGCTACTCTGCGGAATGGGGAAGAAGTTGCGGTTAAGGTACAACGCCCTAACTTATTGCCGATCTTAACGCTCGATCTGTATCTCATGCGTTGGGCAGCCAGCTGGCTGGCACAGTGGTTGCCGCTTAATTTAGGTCATGACTTAACCCTAATTGTCGATGAGTTTGGGGTCAAGCTGTTTGAAGAAGTGGACTACCTCAACGAAGGGCGCAATGCAGAAAAGTTTGCGGCAAATTTTCAGTCTGACCTGACGGTTAAGGTGCCTTCGATTTATTGGCGATTTAGCAGCCATCGAGTGCTGACACTGGAATGGATTAATGGCATTAAGTTGACCGATACCGACCAGGTGCAAGCGGCGGGTTTGGATACCAATTCCCTGATCCGCATTGGCGTTACTTCAGGCTTACGTCAGTTGCTAGAGTTTGGCTTTTTCCATGCCGATCCGCATCCCGGCAATTTGTTTGCGCTGACAGATGGGCGGATGGCATACATCGATTTTGGCATGATGGATCAACTGGATCAGCACACCAAAGAGAGTCTGGTGGATGCCGTTGTTCATCTGATTAACCGGGACTATAACGATCTGGCAAAGGATTTCGTTAAATTAGGATTTCTCACTCCGGAAACGGATATTACGCCGATTATTCCGGCGCTTGAGTCGGTTTTGGGGAATGCGATCGGTGAAAGTGTCGGGAGTTTCAACTTTAAGACCATTACCGATCAGTTTTCGGAACTGATGTATGACTATCCGTTTCGGG
The DNA here is from genome assembly GCF_055793305.1 of Calyptranema fuscum S582. NCBI lineage: Bacteria > Bacillati > Cyanobacteriota > Cyanophyceae > Oculatellales > Oculatellaceae > Calyptranema > Calyptranema fuscum. The sequence continues at coordinate 24,899 of NZ_JBSLYH010000068.1, read as the reverse complement.
TTCCTGCCAAGTTTGCTTTGATCATTCGCTCTCTTGTAACTCAGGAAGGGTTGGCACTCAGTCTTAATCCTGCTTTTAAGATCGTCGAAATTGCTTATCCTTACGTGGCTCGGCGACTATTGACGGATGAATCACCCGAACTGCGGCGACGTTTACTGGAAATTTTGATCAAAGATGGTAAGTTCCAATGGCAGCGTCTGGAAAACTTGATTGCGATCGCCCGGTCTGACAGTAGCTTTGACTTACTACCAACGGCTCAGATGGGTTTGCAATATTTGATGTCTGAAGAAGGGCAGTTTTTACGGCGGCAATTGGTGTTAGCTATGATTGAAGGCGATCGCATTCATACGGATGAGGTTCAGCGATTGTGGAACCTGGTCAAAGATGATATCAAGCCATCCCAGATTTTCAATGTTGCTCTGGGTGCGCTCACCAGTTTTTCTGCCAGTAATGCAGCAACGTTGATTCCGTCGATGGCAATGTTGCCGATTTTTCAAACTCAGACCAACAAGTAACCCCAGCGTCATCGGTTAACTGCCTCGCCCGTACAAGCAGCAGGCTAAAGTTACACCACTACGCTAAAAATCATGCTTAAAAAACTAAAACCCGTAACTGTTTGGGGAGAGGGCGGCTTTGCCGCCCTCTCCCCAAACAGTTATTTAAGTTATTTTTATGAGGATCCTAAGCATGATCATGGGGTTCAACTTAGATACGCGTGGCTAGAGTTTACATCTCCCTCTGTTTTCGGTACCAAAACAGGGGAAAATGAGATCGACTTTATTAACTTTACATTTCTCAATCATTTCAGTTTGCTTAAAAGGCGACTGCAAACCCAATCCTCTTATATTCAGATGGATGCTCATCTAGCTCTCTGAAAAAGGCGAACTCGCAATCATAGCAATTCTCAATTGCGTGAAGTCCAAAGTGTTGTGAGAAAGTCCCGCTCCGCGCGGCTCTCTAACACCCGCCGTCTATCCAGGCGCGAAGCGCTGTATTTCTAATTGATTCATTGATCCAAGGAGTCATTTGTGCCCTATTACTATCCTCTAGATCCACCCTATTTCTTACTTGTCGCGGGTTTATTAGCCAGTCTTGCGTCTGGATTTGCCTTTTCTGAAACGCTCAAGCAAGCGGTCAAAGACTGGTCAAAAAATCGGTCTACCCGCACTCTGGCAACGTTAAGGGGTCCGCAATTGTTTGTTCCCTTTATTGGCATTATGGGTGGCATCTGCGCGTTTTTGTCATCCGGGTTAGAAATTTTTGGCTTTCCCACCAATCTGGCGTATACATTTGCTTGCCCCTTAACCGCGTTCACTGGAATTTTGGTCTGGTCGCAGTTGGGTAAGATTTTGACGCAATTAGAAAAGGGCGGCTCCAAAGCGTTGGATTTGGATTCGTTAGGTTAAATTGTCCGGCTCACAAATCCATGACCCTGTAATTTTGTTTGAGAGAGCGACAGCAAAGCCGTCGCTCTCTCAAACAAATTGGGGTTTATAGCAACCATCGAGATGGTTAAATCAGGCTCATGGATTTAACCTGTAATTCTTGAGTAAGGGCGCACAGCGGTGCACCTCTACAGAGCACTTAACTCATAGGAATATTTAATCCGCGATCCTTAGCGATCGCTAATTGCTATTTTCTTCGATGGCTTTGCCGCAGTCTGCCACGGAGGCACGTTGGGTCATGGCTGCAACCAGAGCATCATAGGCGGCTCGGTGGTTTTCGATTAAGGTTTTGGCTTGCAGTTGTGCCAACCGGGTTTTCATTTCTGCTTCGGCACTCGGGCGTTTTAGCTGTGACCAGAGTAGCCGAATCGTGCGGCGATCGTCTGCGCCCCCTTCCGCACTGTCATACATCAAGGTTTCAGCCGCGATGCCTGCCATCCAAACGGTGCAGTATTGATCGACCAGCTGAGCCGAGAGGGTTCCCGTCTCTATTTCGGCATCCAGGTTTTGCGTATCAAAGCTAACGCCACCCAAACCCGGTTGCCCCTGGCGAAATGCTTCCCAGGCACTCAGCGTATAGCCCGTAATGGGAATGCCTAACTTATAGGCGGTGAGAAAATGTCCGGCTTCATGGTGGATGACCCGCTCGCGATGGTCTGGAGAAAAGCTTGCCAACCAATCGAGCAACAGGGTACTGCCGCGCCCCTGCCAACTCAGATTATCTGCCGTCGCGATCGCCAGAATACTAAACGTCGCGATCGCCGGAATAAAGGGTGAGAGATGCAACCACGGCCCCAGCAAGCTAGACATCACCATGGTAAAAATGGCGATCGCGACTAAATTCAGCGAAATCTGATTCAAGGTGTGCTTACCCCGTCAAGTGTACGAGCTTTGTAGAAAGTTTCTAGACTATCGCGATCGCCCACAAAGCGCCAGTGCCAGGGTTCGTAACTAATGCCACGCGGACTGTCTTTAGGGAACGATAATTCAAAGCTAAAATAGGCAGCGTTTTGTTGCAGCCATTGAAACGCAGGTGTCGTTTCAAATGTGGGTAACACATCGGTATCGGGGCGATCGCCATCGCCAATATCAACGGCATAGCCTGTGTGATGTTCGCTATAGCCGGGGGGTGCGGTCACTTCTGCCCGTTCGCTGGCTTGTTGCCCCCGTTGCGCTTTCATCTCAAAAAATAGATATTCCTGATCTTTAATCGATCGAAATCCAGAAATCGGTACCAGGTTAATGCCCTCAGCTTTGGCTGCCGCCACCATATTTAGAAATTTCGCCGCTGCGGCTTGCCGAAGTTTGAGACTCCCATCGGCAGCAATAGGAGCCAGCGTGTTGGCTGGGGCTTCATCATACGGTAAGTGCCCCAATAAAGCATCAGAGAGGACAATTTTTTGTCCGATTAAGGTTGATTCCGCCGTTTCAATAGTCGAACTGAAAGCTAGGTTGAGAGTGACAGGAATCGGATTGCTAGACGATGGCGATCGCCCATTGAGTAAAATCCCAAAGCCCAGTGCTATAAAAAATCCCAGCCCAGCCCACAACCAGCGATTCCCATTAATTCGCAGCACAGGAGGACGAGGTAAAGGCGGCTGGTTTTCGATCTCCGGGGTTTCACGTAATGCCTCTGGAATATCACCAGATGGGGAAATCGAAGGCTTGGATTTTTTTTTAGGAAGACCTGGATTACTCACCGGCGAATCTCCACTCTGCATTCAGTCTCCGCACTCAAATCAGCTTAATCTTAACGGTGTGCGGTAGTGATCCTGTTTGAAAACTACCCGGTGTGCAACCCATTGACTATACCAGACCGACCCTGCCAAACGGGCGTCAGTCACAACCCCATGGCAGAATAAAATTGACCTTTCGCCCAGATGTAGAGCCAAGCACACCAATATTAAACCAAATTTGGTTTATACTGCATCCGCTTGCAAATCACATTGATATGACATAGCACTAGTGTTGCAAACACGAAATTTTGCAACATGGGGGTTTGGGGGCTGCGCCCCCAAGAGGGGGTAAAACCCCCTCCACCCCTTTCTAAAACTTTTAAGTTGGTGTACTAGTCTTGTGACCCATCTTGGCATCGATCTATTAAAACTCTATATCCCCCTGGTGTTATGGGTGGGTTTAGGGGCTATTCTGGGCTATCGATTGCCCAAAGCTGTTTCCTATTACCTGGGTAAGTTTTTGTTTTGGGTGGGCGTCCCCATTAGTATTGTGGCGTTTCTCAGGCAGGCAGATCTATCCGGGGCAATTTGGTTAGCGCCAGCGATCGCCTGGGCAGCGATTCTCTTGGGCGCGTTATTAGGGTGGTTGTGGATTCAGAGTCAGCCCTGGCGGCTGCAAACGGTTCGTCAATGGCATCATAGCCCCGGTTGGCTGAAAACCCTGACAAAATCCAATACTGCGACTTTGGACACGCGATCGTCTCAAGGCAGTTTTTTGCTGGCATCCATGGTCGGCAATACAGGATATTTGGGGTATCCAGTCGTGATTTTATTAATTGGACCTCAATATTTTGCCTGGGCATTGTTTTACGACACCATTGGTACGGTGCTGGGTGCCTATAGTCTGGGTGTCATATTAGCTGCCCGCTTTGGCTTGGGCGATCAAAACCCCTGGCACTTGGCGCGAGTCATGCTGTTGAACCCAGGCTTAGTGAGTTTTGCGGTGGGTCTTGGGTTTCGCCAGGTTCCCTTACCCACCGATGTAGAAATTGGATTGAAAATCTGTGCCTGGACAATGCTGGCGCTCTCGCTGTTGCTGATGGGGATACGGCTCAGCCAAATTACATCCTGGCGAAGTGTCCGTTTGGCATCGGTCAGTCTCACCATTAAGATGCTGATCGTGCCATTGATATTGGGATTGGGGCTGACGGCTTTAGGGCTGACGGGTTCTACCCAACTGGTGATTATTTTACAAACGGCAATGCCGCCAGCCTTCGCGACGCTGGTTCTGGCAGAAGCCTATGAACTCGATCGAGAATTAACGGTGACCGCACTGGCAATGGGATCAGTAGGTCTGCTGCTTACCCTACCGATGTGGCTACTGTGTTTCTCACCCAGGTAATCCATCAGATCTCCTGCACATTCAATTTTTTGGGTTAGTTGAGGCGGGGGCAAAGCCCCCGCCTCAACTAACCCAAAAAATTGAATACTACTGAAAGAATGACTGGTATTATCCTACCCAGTTGACATCGCCATCGGAAGATTTAACCGGGGGCAATGGCTTTGCGATCGGAACTTCTCGCCGGACAAACGCACTTCCCGTAATATGCGACTGGGAAGAATGCGTGTCTTGAATAATATTCCCCGGAATGGTGGTTTGTGACGGATGAGAGGGCGCAGTACTAGCCTGAGGAGGCTTTGAGCTAGCTTTTTTATCTGGAACAGCGGCACCACTCGGACGTTGCTGATGGATAGTCCGTTCTTGATTGACCGTGGTTTGTTCTTGCTTTTTTTGAAATGCCTTTTTTTCGGGGATCACGACTTTTTCCATGACCCACTCAATCGTCTGTTCTTTGAGCCAACCGCGAGCCACCAAGATTTCTCCAAATCTCATCCCTGTGGCGCGTTGATCATTCAACACGACATTCACTTGATCAAGCGTCAACAACCCTGCATCGATTAAATACCCGCCAATGCGCTTTGGCTTGACAAAGGTCTGGTTAGCCTTAACCCGAAGGCGATCGCTTGTGTTCAACATTCCTTACTCCCACAATCGTTCCAGATGTAGCCGAGGTAAACGCGCAACTGTCACCAACGACCCACAGCACCTGCCTCTAAACCCCAAACATCCTGTCCCAAAACTACACGTTTGAGACCAGCAACTCCGGATCAGCAATTCTTATAACTCAACACATTTCGTGATCAATAGAGGTTGAAATTGGGAGTACCGGGGGCACAGCCGCCTATCCCCTGAGTATCAAACTCTACGAGTGAAAAGCAGTACTAAGAATCACACTAACGTTTAGGAAACACACTTAACGTATAGAGACTTACAGAGATTGACTGTTAGATAAGATTCATCTCAGTAAATTCTCTGGTAAAAATACACAAGCCCTAGTTTTCACTAGGGGATTCTCCATAGTATAGCAACTCCATTACGAAGGCTCCACTGAGTTCTTTATGAGAAGTTCATAACATTCCCTGGAAAAACTCATTTAAAGTTAACAATTCAAGAGATAGAAAGTAGTATTGATCACTACGTATTGATCAAGCTACGGGTTAGCTCCGTCTGACGGAGTCTGAGATACAAACCGTAAAAATGCTACAACCATACATCTGAAAAGGCTTCCAGCCATAATACCGTATATTCACTGAGGCGCGATCGCGGTCGATAAAATCCCAGGAGGTTGTGTGATACCAATTTAATTAGCGATCGCACCAGATACCGTAGGGGCGCATTGCGATGCGCCCTTACACTAGATCGATGTGCCGTGGAGTCTGTTTAAATCAGTATGAGAACCCTCGCGGAGCGAGGGTTCTCACACAACCCTTGTTCTAATCAACCCCTCGACTGCTCTAAAAGATTTGATGCTTCGACAAAAATCATCAGAATCAAGATTAGTTTGAACTCAGGGTCAAATCGATCGCCCCGCTCAAAATCTTGCTTTCCAGTTGTGTTCTTGCCAGATCGCCGAGAGTTTGGATGGCTTGTTCAACTTCATCCGTCCAGGGGATACCACAACTCAGGCGCAGGCAATTGTTATATCGTCCCGATGGAGAAAACATAATACCGGGAGCTGTACTGATCTGATGCTTTAAAGCTTCTTCATAAAGGGTAAGAGAATCAAATCCGGGTGGCAGCTCTAACCATAAGACATAGCCCCCTTTGGGACGGGTTACTCTGGTTTCAGTCGGAAAGTAATCGCCAATGGCTTGAGTCATGCACGCCAGTTGGGATTGAAATGCTCGACGCATGTGCCGTAAATGGCGATCATAACCGCCATTGGCAAGGAATGCGGCAGCGGTCAGTTGGGGGGCGATCGCCGTTGTCCAGTTCACCCCCATCTTGAGTTGTTCGACCTTCACCTGATAGCGACCGGGCACCGTCCAACCCACCCGTAACCCTGGCGATAAGGTTTTGCTGACAGAGGTGCAATACAGCACCCGACCTTCTGTGTCAAAGGCTTTGATCGCTTTAGGACGACTGCCCGTAAAACACAAATCTCCATAGATATCGTCTTCGACCAGGGGCACCTGATATTCATTCAGCAACGCCACCAATTGCTTTTTCTTGAGATCGCTCATGCAACTGCCGAGCGGATTGCTGAAATTGGAAACAAGGGCACAGACGGTGACCTGGCGTTGCTTGAGAGCTGCCTCTAGATACTCCAACGACATCCCCTCCTGGGGATGGGTGGGTAATTCCAATGCTTTGAGGTGTAAAGCTTCCAGCGTTTCTAGTAACCCATAGTAGGTGGGCGACTCGATCGCCACGGTATCCCCAGGTTGCGTCACTGCTCGAAGTGATAGATAAACCGCTTCCGATGTGCCATTGGTGATGACGATCTGATCCGGATTGACTGAACAACCCGCTTCCATCAACCGTTTTGCCACTTCTTGACGCAACTGCTCGGAACCTCTAGGGGTGTCGTACGAATGAGAACTATCGGGATGGTTGCGTAAGACCTGACCCATGAGCCGATTTAGCGCAGCCGTAGGCAAAAGTTCTTTTCCAGGAACCGCAGCCCCCAGCTTGACTTTATTGGGATCGCGCAAAGTCGCACTCACCCGAAATGCTAGCGAAACATCGACCGGCAAATTGTGTTGCGGCAAAACGGATTGAATGGGTTCATCTGGCAAGACGCGCAATGTCGATTTAACAAAATAGCCCGACTGCGGACGTGCCCCAATCAGCCCCCGATCTTCCAATAGCCGATAGGCTTCCAAAACCGTAGACATACTGACGGATAACTGATCTTTGAGCTTTCGTACCGAAGGCAAGCGATCGCCCGGTTTTAGCGTCCCCTCTGCAATCAACGATTGAATGCGGTCAGCAACCTGCTCGTAGAGATTTTTGTTTTGTGCCTGGTCGATGGGGGTGACGTTCATGGGGGATGGGGGTAAAGAGATAAAGGGGTGGAGGGGTAAAGAGATAAAGGGGTGGAGGGGTAAAGAGATAAAGGCTACTAGCTAACAGCTGATAGCTAATAGCTATCAGCTATTTCGTAACGACCAATACAGTTGCAGGCGATCGCAAGCAGAACAGTTACCTGAACTCAAACTGTACCCATAACAATTCATGTTAACTGCATCTGTTCTGTTCGGATAAAATTCGCGAGAATTCACATATGCGAAACAGATACAAGCATCGACCGATAGACCCCAGTTGACCGACCGATCAATTCCGTCAATTGACAACCAAGTCGCTGTTCACCTGCCATCGATTTTTTAGAAGATTCCTGCTAAGGATCGTGGATTTAACAAAACCGAAGATTTATTTTTGGCAGCGCGGCGAAGCCGCGCTGCCAAAAATAAACGTCCGGGTTCTAATTAATTTGTGATTCTAAAGAAGCTACCTAAATGCTCTGGATGTTTGCACTGAGCGTAGTTGCAGCCCAGATCAACAGGTAGATTCATTCCTAGAAATCTCCTCAACAGCCGATCAGCTCTTAAAAAAAGCTGACTCCAGGTTGACAGTTGGTGTTGTCTAATAGTTGCTGTTTCTATCGAAATCCTTCATGGAAGCTATGAAGACGGTGTTTTGATCCTCCCAGATATGACTCTTACAGTAAAGCTAATCCACCTGAGTACCTCAACCTTAACCGGAAGGAATTACGATGAAATCTTACAACTCTTCTCCACAGTTTGATTTAATTCCTGACTATCCTTATCAGTTGATTGATCTGGCGTTAGGTAAAGTCAGTGCTCAACATAAGATCCAAAAACGAGGTAGGATTCAACAATTTTTGAGCTCTTGGCTCACTCACTTTACGCATACATCTGAACCTAGAATTTGGCAGAAATGCGATCGCCACGGCAATATCTATTTCTATGTATATGATCCGATGACAGGACGATCTTCCACTTTAGGATCTGAACAAGAAGTTCGTGTTTGGCTGGAGCAACGATATAGTCAATAAGTACTTCAGTCTCATTAAAAACCAGATTCAAAACCCTGTACCGATTGCACTGCAAACGATGCAAGGTTTTGATTCAAGGTTTTTAAGAAATTGTAGTTGATGACGATCGACTGAATTCTTAGCCGTGATGGGTTGTGATTTGAAAGACTGGCTGATCCCACCAAAAGGCTACGGTGTATACATAAGTCTCCTATACTTGCCTAATCCTGTTTTGATCCCCCCTAGCCCCCGCGCATTCGCGCCGCTGCGCTAGAAAAAAGGGGGGAATTGGTTCGGAAGTCCCCCTTTTTAAGGAGGATTTAGGGGGATCTGAAACAGTTTGCTACTTGTAGGGACTTTTCAAACATATACCCATAAGAAACCCATAAGAAACATGTCAGATTCTACCCTTGAAGCGATTTTCAACTTTATTCCAATCTCAGATGCGATCGCCACAGCGGGACAACCAACCCCCGAACAGTTTGCTGCCATCAAACAAGCTGGCTATGACGTGATCATCAATCTAGCCTTGCCCACCTCTACCAATGCTTTGCCCAATGAACAAGAGATTGTTGAATCACACCACATGGAATATATCCATATTCCAGTGGTTTGGGAAAATCCAACATTGGCAGATTTACAGCAATTTTTTGCAGCCATCGAAAGTCATTCTGAGCAAAAAATATTGGTTCATTGTGCCATGAATATGCGGGTGTCTGCGTTTATCTATCTCTATCAACGTATTCGTCAGCAATTGAATGATGCAGACGCCAAAAAAGCTTTAGATCAGATCTGGACACCCAATGAAATCTGGCAAGCCTTTATTGAGCAGGCGATCGCCACACTTCAGCACGAAGAAGATTCCTGAAAAAGATGGTACCCCTGTAGAGACAAAGTATTCATCGGATAGTCGTTGGTCACTGGCGAAAATCATGGTTCGAATGCTTCGACTCTACGATGTACTGGGATGAATCTGATTGACTGACAAATCTTTGTAAGGGCAGGTTTGGCAAGTCTCTGATCGCTTTGCAGTCAGCATTTCGGCGAAACCTGCCCCTATGATTTAGCCTAAGAACTAATCTAACCGTTTTTATCATCCTAAAAATGGAGCTGATTGATGGAATCTTTTCTGCCCATTGCCTATTTTCAAAATCAATTTATTCCCTTTGCAGATGCGAAATTATCGATCGCAACTCATGGGCTGCACTACGGCACAGGGTCGGTTGCAGGTCTACGGGGACTGCCCGATCCCCAGAATCCTGAGCAAATTTTGTTATTTAGATTAGAGAACCATTGTCAACGCCTCAGTCAGAGTGCTAAGTTCTTACACTACGATTTATCGGCTGAAACTATTAAATCTATTATTGTTGAATTTATCCATCAAAATAAACCTACCCACCCTTTTTATATTCGTCCCTTTGTCTATACATCAGGTTTAGGAATTGCACCCCGATTACACCAGATTGAAAAAGATTTTTTGGTGTATGGCATGGAGTTGGGCGATTATTTACCTGCCGATGGAGTTCGCTGTCGCATTAGTTCTTGGTATCGTCAATCTGATGCAAGTTTTCCATTGCGAGGGAAGATCAGTGCGGCATATATTGCCTCAGCGTTAGCCAAAACAGAAGCGATCGAATCTGGGTTTGATGAAGCAATTTTAATGAATGCCCAGGGAAAGGTGAGTGAAGCATCGGGAATGAATATATTTTTGGTGCGAAATGGGCAGTTAATTACTCCCAGTTTTGATCAAGATATTTTGGAAGGGATAACCCGCGATAGCATTCTCGCGATCGCCAAAAATATGGGAATTAAGACGGTCGAACGTCCGGTCGATCGCTCTGAGTTATTGATAGCCGATGAAGTATTTTTGTGTGGAACAGCTGCTCGGGTGGTTCCCGTTAAAGGCATTGAAAATTATACCCTGTCTTCAAACCGACCCATCACCGATTTGCTCAGAAGCAAGTTAACGCAAATTACTGAAAATCGTGATCCCAATTATCGTGAATGGGTGGATGTAATTGTGTGCGATCGATAACAGGGCATGGCTTAATCACTTCAGCCCGATCGCTTTATCCGTAAAGCCCCTAAAATTGCGGTAGTCCTCAAACCGTCGCGACTGCGGATGGTGAGGATGAAGCCCGTGCTATTCCAGATCAGTAAATAAATGCTCTACCTGATTGCGATCGCGATCGCAACATATCGGAGAACAACTTCATGCAACATCTTATGCAACAACCCATACAGCAACTCAAACGACTATCGACTAAAGGGATACAGTGGGGGGTGGCGATCGCCCTCCTGGTTGGTATTGTGCTGGCGAACGGATTAACAACCGCCGTCCATGCTCAATCGACCGGCAACACCCAATTACTGTGGTACGGTCAATCTGCCTTTAAGCTCACCACCCCGTCAGGTAAAGTCTTGCTGATTGATCCCTGGCTGAGAAATCCACTCAATCCTAACGGCGATGCAGACGTCGCTGAACTCGAACAAGTGGATTTGATTTTGATTACCCACGGTCATTTTGACCACATTGGCGACGCGACTGAAATTGCGAAAAAAACAGGTGCCAAATTAGTCAGCACTCTCGATTTAGGTAACGCTTTAGTCAACTACAACGGTTATCCCCAGGAACTCGCTGGATTTGACACGCAGGGAAACTTTGGCGGCGAACTCTCGTTATTAGAGGATGAGGTAAAGGTTGCGTTTATTCCGGCTGTTCACAGTTCCACGATTGCGTCGGATGGAAGTCCGGCAATGTATGCCGGAAATCCGGGTGGCTTTTTGGTCAGCGTTAAAGATGGACCGACGATTTACCATACTGGCGACACCGATGTGTTTACCGATATGTCTCTGATCCCCCATTTTCAAGCGGTCGATGTCATGCTGACCTGCATTGGCGGGCAATTTACGATGGGCCCCGATCGCGCTGCTGAAGCGGTTAAACTGGTCAACCCCGATATGGTGATTCCCATGCACTTCGGTATTTTTTCCTTACCTGGAACCCCCGAAGCCTTCGCCGACGCTCTACAACAGCAAGGCATAAGCAGCGAACTGAAAGTCATGCAAGTAGGAGAATCGCTAACGCTGTAAATCCTTTCGTGTAGAACAGACCTGGTTTTGGTACTGGAATTGACCGGGAAACCGAAAGTTTCCCGGTCAATTCCAGTACTAGTACACCAACTTAAACGTTTTAGAGGGGGTGGAGGGGGTAAAACCTCTTCTTGGGGGCGCAGCCCCCAAACCCCCATGCTACAAAATTTCGTGTTTGCAACACTAGATTCAGCCATACTTCGGCAAGAGGTTAATCCGTTGTGCTTAAAAAGCCGCAGAATATTTTTAACAACTCTTTATCATGGGGTTAACCCTTACCCTTCAAACTGCCGATGCTGAGTCGAATTAAAGACCTTGCTGCTAACCTAGCGCCTCGATTAATCGAAATTCGCCGCCACCTGCACAACAATCCCGAACTCAGCGGGCAAGAATATAAAACGGCTGCCTATGTGGCTGGGGTGTTGTCGTCGTCTGGGTTGCGGGTGCAAGAACTGGTCGGGAAAACGGGGGTGGTTGCTGAACTTGCCGGACAGGGAACGAGCGATCGCCTGCTTGCAATTCGGGCAGATATGGATGCCTTGCCCATTCAAGAGCAGACCAATCTAGAGTTTGCCTCGCGACATCACGGCATCATGCACGCTTGCGGACATGACGTGCATACAACTGTTGGGTTGGGAACCGCCATGGTGCTGGCACAGCTAGAAACGCCTCTACCCGGCGATGTCCGTTTTTTGTTTCAACCGGCGGAAGAAACGGCACAGGGTGCTGCCTGGATGATCAAAGATGGCGTGATGCAAGGGGTTGATGCGATTTTTGCGTTGCATGTGTTTCCCAGCATTCCAGGGGGGTCTGTCGGCATTCGCTATGGCGCGTTGACGGCGGCTGCCGATGATATAGAACTCACGATTATTGGAGAGTCAGGTCATGGGGCGCGCCCGCATGAAGCGATCGATGCCATCTGGATTGCGTCTCAGGTGATTACGACCTTGCAACAAGCCATCAGCCGCACACAAAATCCATTGCGTCCCGTCGTTCTCACCATCGGACAAATCCAGGGTGGACGAGCGCCTAATATTATTGCAGACCGGGTGCGGCTATCGGGTACCGTGCGATCGCTTCATCCTGAAACCAGTGCCTCCTTGCCTGCGTGGATCGAACAGATTGTCACCAGCGTTTGTCAGACCTATGGTGCCAAATATGAGCTGAACTATCGTCGGGGTGTGCCCTCTGTGCAAAATCATCCTACCCTAACTCAGTTGATGGAATCGTCTGCTCAAGCCGCATGGGGAAGCGATCGCGTCCAAATTTTGCTCGAACCCTCTTTGGGGGCAGAAGACTTTGCCCTTTATCTCGAACATGCTCCTGGCACCATGTTTCGCCTCGGGGTTGCATTTACCGACCAGCCCAACTATCCCTTACACCATCCTCAGTTTCACGTCGATGAAGGGGCGATCATCACAGGTGTGGTGACGATGGCATATGCTGCCTATCAATATCACTGGAAACAGTTCTGATTGGGGCTGATGGGGATATAGCGCTGTGTGGGCTGATTCAGTCCAATGGTGTGAGGCAACGGGGTCGATGGGATGTCACTGTTGGATGCAGAATCCTGATGAATTTGTTGCTTTTGGATGATTTATTTCCATTAGCAACCTTGCTATGGTTGGCAGAAGTGATTGAATTAGAGCTCAAGTATCATGTCATCTTCTACACCACTCAAAGGAATCGAACTGATCGATTGTGCCAAAGCAAATGCCAAACAGGGCATTGTTACTACAACAAGATTGTGTGGATATGGTGATCAGACGGACGCCTTCGCCACAGAACTGCATCAAGCGTGTCAGGAAATTGGCGTACATGTATCAGACCTGAGCGATCTGATTACAGAACCAGCCAAAACGCAACAGATGAACAGCGGTTCAACCTAAGGCATGGGTGAATTCAGCTTGAAATTTGGTGTGATACCAATCTTTTATGAAGTTGCGCCAAACTAGAACCCCCTGTAGTCCCCCTTGGCAAGGGGGACGGCGACAGCCGGGGGTTGAATAAGGCACAGCTTCACATTAAATCGGTGTGAGTGCGGCGCAGAGCGCCGCACTCACACTACATCCATACCAGTGAGGGTTGTCCGTAGGTAGATCGCCCGCATCAGACGCTTGATTGTCGATGAATCGAGGAGATTCGCCTAGAACCATCACCGTTGGTGCAGGATCAGCCTTCGCTTCAGCGGCGATCGCATCGGTGACGCTAAAAATCGCTCCACCTTTGCCCAGACCCGGATTTAACCCGGGTGAGGCGATTGCTTGATTGTGTTCAAAAGCAGTATGGTGCAGAATTAACCGTCCCGAACGGATGAAGATGGCACCACCAAACCCGCCGCCACCCCCTCCTGATTCTAAACTGCCATCGCCACCCCCAAAGCCACCCATTCCAGGGATACCCGCTTCACCCACAATACCCAATTCACCGCCATTACCCCCTCTCCCGCCAGCACCGCCGCCACCACCAAACCCGCCATTACCCCCATTGCCCCCATCGCCGCCGTTGGCTAAGTCCCTCGTAGCATTGCCGCCATTACCCCCATTTCCGGCATTGCCAAAGCCACCAAAGCCACCGCCCCCACCAAACGCTATAGTGCCGATGGCACCCTGCCCGTGCCACTGACCAAAGTCACCAAAGATTCCTACCCCACCATCGCCGCCGTCACCACCGTTGCCGCCGTTGCCACCATTCACCCCCGCATTACCGCCGTTACCCCCATTACCAGCATTGCCAAAACCACCAAAGCCACCCCCGCCACCAAAGACAATGCTGCCGATGCCATTGATCCCAATACCATTAACCCCGGCGATCGCCCCACGGTTTGCCCGAAACGTATTGCTGTCGCTGGCAATCCTCTGATTTGTTATACCCGCTATTGAATCAGGTGAATCGGGAGGCAACGACAGGCGATCGGGATGACTGATGCCATTGATGCTGGCGATCGCCCCTCGATTGACATCTAGCTTGCTATGACGGATTTGAATCTGAGCAGGAGGGTGAGTTAGTGCACTTGACAGAGTTTCAGTGGGTATACTTTGTCCACCGATTGCTTGATTGTGAATGAATCGAACCTGAGTCAATGTCACTGTACCGGAATGAATCAGTAACCCACCTCCCATGCCTGCGCCTCCACCCCTTCCCTGCGTTCCTTCCGTACCCTGAGCTAATCCGTCAGCTATGGTGAGATTGTGAATCACCACATCCCCTCTTTCGACCAATAGTACCCGATGAGCATGATTTCCATTGATCGTATCGTTGCCATCGCCGATGATATGGAGATCTCCGGTGATGCTCGGAAGACTGTCTTGCAATACCATCACACCACTCACCTGCTGCAAGTCAATCAGATCGGCTTCGGGACTGGCATTGGCTTGCTCGATCGCCCATCGCAAAGAACCGTTACCCTGATCAACCAGAGTGGTTACATGGAGTTGCTTCAACACACCGACATAACCAGATAAGTGTTCGGCGGAAAGAGCTAGATGGGTTTCAATCTCTCCTATGCTAAATTCAAGTATCCAATTGCCCGACTCAGAGGCATTGCCGGTTAAATCGGTGGAGGCTTGCACATCCGCGTGAGTTAACTGATGCAGTTGATTTAAAAAATCGATGCCCTGTTTTCCCTGAGCAACATTGCACCCATAAATCAACAGATCTGCCCCTGGTGCTAGTGCCATCTGCCAGTTGGAAAAGTCCAGTTGATGCTGGGCTAAATGATCGTGATCAATCACATCTATCCCGACTTGCAAGCTGCCGGGGCTGCCATGGGAAATCAGATGAATTGCTTTGACCTGCGTATAATCTGCCAGGGTTTGAGTAATCGTGGCAATTCCCTGTCCTTGAGTGCGATCGATCAAAAAAACCAGGCGATCGGAGTCAAGTGATTCTATAGACTGACTTGATTGTTGGGTGCGGACTGATTGAGCTTTAACCTGATCAATCAATGTTGAGGCATTGGGAATAGCTGAATCAATAAAAACGAGTTCTATATCTCGTTCATGGGGTGTGACTGATTTTGGGGATGAATCTGAACGTGAAACCTTCGGTTTCACGTTCAGATTCATCCCGATATGAAGCAATGCTTGTTCGTAGGGATAGAAATTTCTATGATTTAGATAGCTGTCGAACCGTGCAGATGGTAAAGAATGAAAGACGGTTGTGAGACTGGCGATCGCCACCAGTATGAGAATGAAGAGGGCTTTATAGGTTGGAGAACGATCGGGATGAATCATACGCAGAGCTGTGACGGTCGGGTTAGCAACAGTAGTCAGCAGTCTACAGCGGTTCTCTCCGCAATAAAGTATCCCATTATCTTAAATTAGCAGTGAACGCAATCATTCGAAGGGCGATCGCGTTCACTATTGATCAGGTTGACGAATCAAATAGGATCGCCATAGCAATTTGGTGGTGGCATTCATATCATGATGTTTTGTGGCGCGGGCGTCGCCTGCGCCACAAAACATCATGACGTTTCTGGAACTGCCAGCGGTTTTTAATCGAGTGGAGTACAGATCATATTTTGAACGTCATGCTCCGCGCGGCTTTCAAGACATAATCCAGTTCTAGCCGAGCGCCAAGCGCTACAAGAGTGGAAAGGAGGGTAAGGGGGCTGTTACCCTCCAGTAAGAGATACCCTCTGCTTTATGCCTTTTCCATAAAAATCTCTACGAAAAAGTGCTGTCATTATAGCGACCCATGATCATTAGCGAACCGCCAATTTACGCTAGTCTTGAGAAGACCTCTTCTTCTACCTCTCCTTGTGGATACCTCTGTTTTCGTCCAAACATTTGTTGCTGTCTTCGTTCTAGCCGATGCCTTAGGCAATGCGCCCATTGTTGTCGTGTTGACTAAAGGCATGGAATCCCTACAGCGCAACCAAATTATCGACCGCGCCAGTTTAGTCGCAACTGCCGTTTTATTGGGCTTTGCGTTTGCAGGACAAGAAATTCTCAACTATTTGCATATCAGCATGGGGTCATTGCGAATTGCTGGAGGCATTTTGTTGCTATTGATTGCATTAGAAATGTTGCAGGGCGGATTGGAAGCACCTGTCGTAGACCAGGAACGAGATATCGCCATTACGCCCCTGGCTCTGCCCCTGTTAGCGGGTCCCGGAACATTGACGACAGTGATGTTGTTGATGTCTGAGTCCCCGGAAGCGCGGTTGAGTGTGGCGATCGGGATTGTCTCGGCTATGTTTGTGACCTGGGTAATTGTCCGTCAGGCCAGTCGAGTCGATAAGTTAATTGGCATAGAGGGTGCCGTGATTGCTACAAAACTCCTGGGGTTTTTGCTGGCAGCGTTGGCAGTAGAAATTGGCAGTCAGGGGATTCGTGAATTATTTTTAATGCCTCCTACATAGACTTTCGCATTATGGGTGCTATGAAAGAACCGCGCCCTGCGCGGTTCTTTCATAGCACCATGTACTTCATGCCCTTGAGACTTGCGATCGCATCAGGCGTTGCTGGCGTTGGGGATGGCAACGATAGCGTTTGGCTGAGGTGTCGTCATAGGTTTAGCTACCCACTGGTCGCCTTGCTGATAGTCGGCAAAGCTAAACGCATCCACCTGAATCGCATCTGTTCGAGCCACTTCGGCTTCACCGACCAGCATGACTTCAGCGTCACTAATGATGCCTGCCTGGTAAGCCGCGTCTAGCTGCTCGTGGGGTTTGCCAGGGGTGAGTTGTCCGGCGGCTTGCGCTACTTTGATTTTTTTAAGAATCGCTTCGGCTTGATGTACTAAAGTAAAGGCGTGTTCAATTCGACCTAATGATTCCTCTACATCGGTGGGAATGTGGATGCCAGCCGTAATGCGATCGCGTCTTTCGTCAGGTTGTTGCAAACTGTGAGCGACTTGACTGCCTAATTCATCCGCAGGCAGGGTACCGATAGGATGCCACCGCCACCAGGATAAGACGGGACCCCGTAATAATCCGCCCAATACGGGAATGTCTAGATTGCTGAAGATGCCTTCAAAGGCTTGCTGCATTTGGGCAAAAGCATATTGCATTACCCAATGCACCAGGGGTAGATCTGCGGCTTGCCGACCTTCTGCTTCAAAGCGTCGTAACGTAGCCGTACCGAGATACATCCAGGACAGCACATCGGCAAACCTGCCGGTGAGCTTCTCCTTACGCTTGAGCGAACCGCCCAAGGATAACAACGCCAGATCGGTCATTACCGCAAAGACAGCCGATGCCCAGGAGAGTTTGCGGTAATAGACCGCCGTTTCTCCATCGACTGGCGATCGCGCCCATCTTGCCTGCGTCCAACTCAACAGCTTCGCCCGCCCTGTATTCCGCACCAGCGATCCCATGTGCCCCCAGAAAGCGCGATCGAACGCTGCAAGATCTCCTGTATTCAAGGCTTGAATTTCGTCGTAGACGTAGGGATGACACCGAATCACACCCTGTCCAAAAATCATCAAAGTGCGGGTGAGAATGTTGGCTCCTTCGACGGTGATAGCAATGGGAATGGCCGTATAGATATTTGCCAGCAGATTGCGTGGGCCCCGACAAATGCCAGATCCACCTAAGATATCCATGCCATCATTCAAAATCCGGCGGGCAAGTTCAGTCGTGGTATATTTGGCGATCGCCGATACGACCGCAGGTTGCTCACCCCGATCGACCGCACCACAGGTATAGAGCCGTGTGGCATCCATCGCATAGGTAAAGCCTGCAATGCGTGCCAGGGGTTCCTCAATGCCTTCAAATCGCCCAATCGACAAGCCAAACTGCCGCCGCACTATACTATGGGCACCCGCAACCCGTGCCACCAACTTAGCCACCCCCGTACAACTGGCAGGGAAGCTAATTCCTCGTCCAGCCGCAAGGCTTTGCATCAGCATCTTCCAGCCCTGCCCCGCTTGCTCCACGCCACCAATGATATGGTCAATCGGCAGCACAACGTCATGCCCTTCTGTCGGTGAATTGTAGAAGGGTACTCCCATCGGGTCGTGCCGTTGATTGATCACCACGCCTGGGGTATTGGTCGGCACTAATATACAGGTAATGCCAATATCATCGCCCTTACCCAACAGGTTATGTGGATCCCGCAAACGAAATGCCAGCCCCAGCAACGTGGCGATCGCCCCTAGTGTGATATACCGCTTCTTCCAATTCAATCGCACATAAAGTTTGCCATCATCACCCCGAAAGACGTCACCGTGCGATATTAAACTGGCAGCATCTGAACCTGCATTGGGTTCCGTCAGCGCAAAACAAGGAATCTCCTCACCCCGCGCCAATCGGGGCAAATAATACTGCTTTTGCTCCGCTGTGCCATAGCGCAATAGCAACTTAGCCGGTCCCAGAGAATTAGTCACACCCACCGTTGCCACATGGGTAAACGATCGCGATGCCAGCTTCACCATCACAGCACTATACGCCAGATTAGAAAACCCCAAGCCCCCATAGTCTTGAGGAATCATCATGCCAAAAAAGCGCTCCTGCTTTAGATATGCCCATACATCAGGGGGCAAATCTTTGCGTTGATAGATCTCCCAATCCGTCGCCATCTGACACACGGTTTCCACGGGTCCATCTAAAAAGGCTTGCATCTCCGGTGATAGCTGGGGATAAGGCTCCTTCAGAATCCGATCGAAATCAGGCTTGCCCGTAAAAAACTCACCCTCTACCCAAACATTACCCGCTTCGATCGCCGCCCGCTCAGTTTCAGAAATTGTCGGCAACAACTTCATCGATCGAATCACAGTCACAATCCAACGGGTCAGCAGTCTCTGGCGCAACCAGGGAACGGAAAGAATCAGTGCGATCGCAGAAAGAATCAGAACAATAGAAATCAGGGGAAGCATGATTGAAACTCCGTGAGTTCAAAATTGGCAATGGAGTGAACTGTGAAAGTCGTGCGGTGCGTATACGCACCGCACGACTTTCACAGCATCAAATTCTCAAACACTCCTGCTGCGCCCATGCCGCCCCCCACACACATGGTGACGATGCCGTAGCGGACGCTGCGCCGTTGCATTTCGTGCAGTAACGTGGCAGTCAATTTTGCCCCCGAACAGCCTAGCGGATGACCCAACGCGATCGCCCCGCCATTGACATTGACGATCTCTTCGTTTAAGCTCAGTTCCCGAATCACTGCTAAAGACTGAGCTGAGAAGGCTTCATTCAACTCCATTAAGCCAATATCATCCAGGGTTAAGCCGACTTGCTTGAGAACTTTGGGAATGGCAACAACAGGTCCAATGCCCATAATTTCGGGTGCAACTCCGGCAACGGCAAAGCCCAATAGCCGACCCATCGGTTGCACACCCAACTCCTGTACCATGCGATCGCTCATCAGAACAGTCGCCGCCGCTCCATCCGACATTTGCGAAGCATTACCTGCGGTAACACTACCCTGACGATGAAACACAGGTTTCAATTGAGCCAGCGCATCTCGATTCGTATCGGAACGAGGACCTTCATCCGCATCAAACACCGTTTCAGTCGTTACAAGTTTGCCGTTAACATAGGTCGTGTCATGAACGGTAACTGGAATAATTTCGGCTTTGAAGTGTCCGTTATGGATGGCTGCGATCGCTCGTTGATGCGATCGCAAAGCAAACGCATCCTGATCCGCCCGTGAAATGTGGAATTGTGCTGCTACTTTTTCTGCGGTTAACCCCATCGAAATATAGGCAGCTGGCGCTTCCGCCATCAGGTCTGCATTGGGTAAAAACTGCTGTCCGCCCATGGGAATCAAACTCATCGATTCCGCACCTCCCGCCACCATCACATCCGCCTGTCCAAAGGCGATCGCATGAGTTGCCATAGCGATCGCTTGTAGCCCTGACGAACATAAGCGATTGATCGTACACCCGGCAACGGAGTCGGGCAAACCAGCCCGCAGAGCAATCACCCGTCCCAAATTGAAGCCCTGTTCGGCTTCTGGCATGGCGCACCCCATGACAACATCATCAATTTGATTGGAAACCAATCCGGGTACCTGGGCGATCGCACCTCGCACTGCCGCTGCCCCCAAATCATCCGGTCGCATATGACGCAATGTACCTCTGGGAGCCTTGCCCACCGCAGTCCGGACGCTGCTCACGATATAGGTATTGTTCATGATTCAATTCCTCAGCGGTTTCTTAGTCTTCAACATGTGGACAATGCGTTCTTTAGTCTTGGGTTCGTCAATCAACGGCAAGAAGTTGTCGTGTTCGAGTTTCAGCAAGTAGTCATCATCAACCTGCGCCGGTGCGGTCAGGTCGCCGCCTGTGAGAACGTAAGCGAGGCGATTTGCCAGGGCGCGATCGTAGTCGCTGATATAGCCACCCTCGTTCATGATGTATGCCATATGCTCAAACATGGCTCTGGCAGGCTGTCCCAGTACGGGAATGGGATTGCGCTGGGGAGGAATATACCCCAGTTGATCCAAACAAAGGACTTCTTGCTTGGCAACATAGAGACGGCGATCGCGATTCATCACAACTTTCGTCGTCGGTGGCAAAAACCCTAACTCTTGAGCTTCATAGGCACTATTGGCGACTTTCGCCATACCGATGGTTTCAAATACCCGTTTTAAGAAGGGGAGAATGTCGCTAGGCGCATCACTGGCTGCCCGACTGGCTGCCCAACGTGCCATCCGCATCAAGCCCCCACCGGCGGGAATCAAACCGACGCTGAGTTCTACCAGACCAATGTAAGTTTCGGCATCGGCAACAATATGAGGACAGGCGATCGCCAGTTCGCACCCACCACCCAAAACTCGCCCTTGAATTGCCGCAACAATCGGTTTGTGGAAGTAGTAAATACGTTGCACCAATTGTTGAAATTTCGTCAATAGTTCAGAAATGCCACTGTGGTTGCGGTTAAAGGGATTGAGATTTTCCCATTGGGCAATTTTACCCACCTCCGCCAGGTTAATACCGACGCAGAAGTTTTCTCCTTCATTGCCAATCACCATGCCCTTATAATCATGAGTTTCTAGCCAGTTGAGGGCTTCAATCAGTCCATCAATCACCTTAACGCTGAGGGTGTTAGCTTTAGAGCGAAACTCATACAACACCACCCCATCACCCAGATCCAGTAACGTTGCTTCAGCATTGAGCCAGAGGGTCGATTTAGGATGGGCTTTGACCATAGCCAGATGAATCTCATCCGTGACAACTGCCATCGGACAGTAGCCTTTACCAGGCACATAGACGCTGCGATGGGTGCTGTCATCACTGCGGGTATCGCTGCGATAAAAGCTAAGAGCGCCAGTTTGTTGCATGGTTTCTAGCCAGTCTGGGTGAATCAAGCCAGCCGCCCGCATATCCTTCAGTACGAGATCAAACCCTAAGGCATCCCAGATTTCAAACGGACCCATTTCCCAGCCAAAGCCCCAGCACAGGGCATGATCAATGGCATCGGGGCGATCGCTAATTTCGGGAATGCGATTAGCACTGTACGCCAGAGTTGCCAGGATCGAATGGCGGAAGAAATCACCCGCTCGTCCCCGCAAGTGATATAGCTTTTGCAATCGTTCCGTCAGGTTGGGCAGTTTGGCGATCGCATCCACATGCATCAGGTTCATCGGCTGGGCAGATTCATACACCAGCGTTTTGGGATTGAGCGAGCGAATTTCACCGTCTACTTTTTTATAAAAGCCCTGTCCTGTTTTGGCTCCCAATGTGCCGGTTTCTACCAATTTCTGGAGCAGTGTCGGCACTTTAAACATCGCTTGGCATTCGTCCTCGGTTACCGATTGATGGAGATGCTCGGTGACGTAAAGGAGAGTATCTAATCCGACTAAATCGATCGTGCGAAATGTTGCAGATTTAGGACGACCAATCAGTGTACCCGTTAATGTATCAATTTCTTCAATCGTGTACCCTTGTTCAGTGAATGCTTTGACACCTAGCATTGAGACAAACATACCAATGCGATTGGCAATAAAGTCGGGCGTATCTTTTGCAATTACAATGCCTTTGCCCAGATACATTCGCCCAAACCACTGCATTCGCGACAACACATGGGAATCCGTATCTGCCGTGGGAATCAGTTCTAATAATTTCAAATAGCGCGGCGGATTGAAAAAATGAGTCCCCAGAAACCGTTGCCGAAACGATTTAGTGCGCCCCTGAGCGATCGCGCCGATCGATAGACCGCTGGTGTTGGTCGAAACAACAGTATCATCTCGAACCGTCTTTTCTAACCGTGCCATTAATTGTTGCTTGATGGCTAAATTTTCGACAACTGCTTCAATCACCCAATCGACATCGGCAAGGCGATCGAAATGCTCTTCGTAATTGCCCAAAATCACCCGCTGTGCTGTTTTCTCGGTAAAGAAAATGGATGGCGATAGCTTCATCGCTTTTTTGAAAGCCCCTTCAACCAGGCCATTTTTGTTTCCCGATGCCGCTGGTAAATCGAGTAAATGAACAATCAGCCCAGCATTCGCAAGATGCGCTGCAATCTGAGCACCCATGACTCCGGCACCTAAGACAGCAGCAGTTCGAAACGGTATATACATGGTTTATCTTCCTCAAAATGCAGCAGTGAATCATGCGGCTAAAACATAGGAACTTTAGTAAAGGTAGGGGTGAAGCATTTGCCTCTAGATCTTCGGTTCCCAATTCAAATTTGTAGTGCAAATGCTTCACCCTTACACGGTGTTGCTAAATGGCGATCGCTCAGGTAAACGGGAAACGTCTGTGTGGAGGCTAAGCCCCCCATCCCATGTTGCAACATTTAGTATTTGCAACCCTAGTAATGGGTTAAAGACTTGGCGTAAATAGGGCAAGCGGAAGGGGGAATGTTAGGACAGGCAAGCGTTTGGGAGGAGGGAGAAGAGAGAGAGGGTAAGGAAGCAGTGGCTGGATCGGAGGTGTAAAGGGACTGAATATCGGTCGCAAAGGTTTGCAAGACTTGCACCCGATTGAGAGTCCCATCGGCTTGAAGCAACCCATTTTCGCGGCTTAATTCGGCTTCTATTAGCTTGAATTTTCGCACCGTTGACCAATACGGGAGATGACAATTGGCAGTGTCAATCAGTGATTGATACAGGGCGACAATGCAGGGATGTTGTAACCAATCGGCATCGCTTAGATCAATTCCCTGATCTGAAGCGATCGCACGTAAAGCGTCTATGTTGGGAAAAATTAACATACCGCAGAACTTATGATTGGCTCCTACCGCGATCGCCTGATTCACTAAGGGCAATTGATTCAACTGTTGTTCCAATGGCAGCGGCGACACATATTTACCTGTTGCCAATTTGAATAGAGATTTTTTTACCCCCGTAATGGTTAGAAAACCGTCAGTAGACAGTTCTCCTAAATCGCCCGTATGCAGCCAGCCATCCGCATCAATCACCTGTTGCGTCGCGTCTGGATCACGATAATAGCCCTGCATAACAAAAGGCGATCGCACCAAGATTTCCTGATCTGATGCGATCGCCAATTCTACACCCGGAATTGGCACCCCCACGGTGCCTGCCCGATTATAAATGCCACGCGTATAGCACAGCACAGCACTAGTTTCGGTCAAGCCGTAGCCCTGTAATACCGGAATTCCAGCGGCTGTAAAGACATTTGCAATAGTGGCAGGCAAGGCTGCGCCCCCAGAGATAACCGCTTTCATGCGATCGCCAAAAATTGCCCGCCACTTAGCAAATACCAGGCGGTCTGCCAGTTTTAGTTGGAGTTTGAATAGCTGACTAAACGGTCGTCCAATGTCATAGCGATGAGCTAACTTGAGTGCCCAATGAAACACCTTTTGATCAAATTTGCTCAGCCGCACTTGCTGATCTAGAATCCGCTCATACAGCTTCTCTAACAGGCGCGGCACAGTAATCAAAATCGTTGGGTTGACGGTTTTGATCTGTCGGATCAAATGATTGGGATCGGAGAAGTAAACACTATGCCCATATGCCAAATGCCCATAGAGAAATGCCCGTGCAAAAATATGAGTCAGTGGCAAAAACATCAACGCAACTTCATCAGCCCCCTGCTTCAGATTGGGAAAGCTACTAAAAGCAGCCAAAATATCGGCTGAAATATTCTCGTGACTGAGCATCACCCCCTTAGGTCGTTTAGTTTCACTGGCGATATAGAGAATGGTGGCAAGATCTTGTGGTGCGATCGCCGCTCGCAACTGCTGTACCCGTTCTGCCGACCACTGTTCATGCCCCTGTGCCCTGACGTCATCTAACGACAGCAAGCGCACCGAAGCCGGTAAAGATGAGAGTAAATCAGGCTGTTCAAGATGATGAGGTTCTCCCAAAAAATGAGGAATTTGCAAACACTCCTCCCCAGAACACGGATGAAGCATCTCCCCATCTCCC
>NZ_JBSLYH010000067.1:0-33033 GCF_055793305.1 Calyptranema fuscum S582 | reverse complement strand
GCAAAAACGGGTGGATTGTCAGGTTTGGTAACAATGCGGAACTGGATGTTTATCCAGCAATACACCGCTATTCGGGAATATTTGCTTGAAACTTTTGATTTGAGGTCAATTGGAGATTTTGACCGAGGTGCTTTTGATGAAGTACCCAATGAATTGTTAGCGGTAGCATTGAGTATTTTTCAAAAAGTACCGCCAAGTGAAGAAAATAGCGTTGCAAATCAACCAACTCCCTTGAGTGATATTTCCTATGATCGCAAGCGAACAAACCGTAAACGAGCAGCAGTTTTAGCACAGGTAGGGCGATTTGAGTTTAAGAGCGATCGCTTTGCTGTGATTAAGGAGAAGCCGATCGTTTATTGGTGGAATGATGAATTTCTCGATCGTTATGGTGATACTCAAAAACTAGGAGAGGTATCCCCTGCCAAGAAAGGAGCTTGTACATCTGATAATACAAGGTTTATTTGCAAACCTTGGGAGTCTCATTCTTCCTCTTTAATGCTAAGCGGCTTTGCTGATGTGGTTTCGAGAAGTTGGGCACCTTATGTCATGGGCGCTCAAGGTAAAGCATGGTTTGAGGGATTAAACAACATTATTAGATGGAAAAATCATGGTTTAGAAGTCAAGGTATTCAATGGCTATTTGTACGGAAGCTTTACTAGAAGCATACAGAATCAAGACGTATACTTTATTCCAGGAATAGCTTTTTCAACAATTGGTGCAAGTTTTACTGCTAGAAAGCATTGTTATAAAAGTGTAATTGATACTAGCGGATCATCGGTTTACCCCAACGATGTGAACTCAGCTTGTGCATTAATGAATTCTCGGTTAGGAAGAGAAATTCTAAGTGCATTAAATCCTACGGTTAATTTCAAGAATGGTGACGTAAACCGCCTTCCCCTCTTCTCCGTCGAATCCGCAGACGAAATCTTTGCCAAACTTGCTCGTACCTTCACCGAACATGAAACAGCCCGTGAAAGCTCCGTCGAGTTCAAACAACCGGGAGTCTCTTGCTGGAACTATGCTCAACAGTGGGCACAGCAAGCCGTAGACCGTGAACCCGGTAAACCTTTACCCGATTGGAACCCGGTTTATGATCAGCCACCTGCGGTGAACTGGGTTTCCTACGCGATCGGTGTTGCACTGGGACGATTTAGCGCAAACGGCGAAGGCATTCTTCCCCAGGCGACCGAATCCGCATTACCCAACGGCATTTTGTATCTCTCTGCCTATGCAGGCGATCGCCCCGACTCCAAAGACAGCCTCAACCATCCTGCCGCTCAACCCATCCAAGTTGCCTGGAGTGAGTATGGAAGCCAGATTGCCAAAAACAAACCCCTGCGCGACTGGCTCCGCCTCAACTTCTTCAAAGACGTGCATGTGGGGATGTATGAGCAACGCCCTATCTACTTCCCCCTCTCCTCCAAAAACCGCAACTTCGTCGCCTACATCAGCATTCATCGCTGGGCAGACAACACCCTGCAAACCCTCCTCGCCGACTACCTCATCCCCGAACTGCGCGAACTCGAAGGCGAAACCGCTGATTTGCTAGAGAGTCAGGGGAAGGGCGATCGCAAGCAACAGGCTCAGGCAGAAGAACGTCGAGCAACCGTTCAAGCCCTTTACAACGAACTCCAAGCATTCATCGATCTAGTTCAACAATGTGCCGAGCAAGGACCACCTGCCGCTAACCCCAAAGACCCCCCTCGCCAAACCAATGCCCCCTTCCGAATGGATCTGGACGATGGCGTAATGGTCAACAGCGCTGCCCTCTGGTGCTTACTCGAACCGCAATGGAATAAGCCCAAAACCTGGTGGTCAGAACTCTGCAACGCCAAAGGCAAAAAAGACTACGATTGGTCACACCTGGCAGCCCGTTACTTTCCCGAGCGAATCCGGGAAAAATGTATGAAAGATCCCTCACTCGCCGTCGCTCATGGATGCTTCTGGCAATACCACCCCGCCAAAGCCTATGAGTGGGAGTTGAGACTGCAAGACGAAATCGCCCCCGATTTCACAATTGATGAGGAAAACTCTGATGCCCTCCGCTCTCAATTTGAAGAAGAGTTTCCTCAGCTAGTAGCAGACCTGCGCGAGAAGGAAGAGAAACGGCGCGATCGAAAACGCAAAAAGGAAGACAACGATGAGACACTAGGTCCTTTGTTTGAAGACTACGAAGAATGAACCAATTGCCTTCGTTTTTGATTTCCTATCTGCTTGTATTCAAAGTCTATCCCCAAGTAACTCTAGAGGCATCCCATGAACTCCTCTCCCAATAACAGTTCGTTCAATTTCCCTATAGATCCAAACACAATAATCCCTACAATTACAGATTGGCTTAAAGAGAAGCAGTTCTTCATTCAGAATCCGGACTTAAGCTTCATTATTGATTTCTTCAAAGAAGAAATATTTCCTGAACTTCCAAAAAAACTTACTCTTGCACTGCTAGACATTCTAATCAATGTTGCAAAGCAAGATATTAGAACATACATTGACAACATTAAAAAAGTCAATGAAGGGCAAGTCCTCATTGAGATGAAAGATTACCAAGAGGCAATTGCCGTTTTCAAAGAGGTCATTAGAAAAGAACCACGGAACTATAAAGCTTGGTTTCTAAGAAGTTTTTGTTTATTACTACTATCTGAATTTAGTGAAGCTGTTGACTCCTTTGAAAGCACTATAGCTAGAAAGGAAACTTTTGAGGCTTACTACTATAAAGCAATTGCTCATATCTTGCTTCAGAATTTTGAGGCTGCTCTAGAGAGCTTTACTCAGGCAATTCGATTGAATTCTCGTAGCTCTGAGTTATGGTTTGACAAAGCCAGAACCCTTGAACAGTTGGGGCGTTATTCCGAAGCTGTAGATGCCTATGATCAAGCGATCGCTCTTGAACCAACTAACTACTCTGCACAGGTGAACCGTGATTTACTCCAAGGTTCTCTTGAAGAAAACTCTGAAAAACTCATTGGTCGAAGCACTGCTTTGCTTGAAAAAGCGAGGTATGAAGAGGCGATCGCTTGCTTGAATAAGGTAATTGAGATTGATCCTAGTCAGACAAATGCCTGGAGCATGAGAGGTAGAGCTTTAAACCGAACCCATGCTTATCAAGATGCAATTTACTCCTATCAAAGAGCGATCGAACTAAACTCGCAATTGGATACTGCGTATTATGGGCTGGGCATTTCGTTTTATAGAATCAAAAAATATCGATCCGCCTATCTTGCCCTTAAACAATCAGTGCAATTCAATCGAGAGCTAGCTAATGCATGGTTCTACTTAGGATTGGCAGCATATCAGTTGGACTATTGCAAAAAAACAATTCATGGCTACTCAGAATTTTGCAAAATCAACTCAGGGAGCATTATTGGGCTTCTCTATCAAGGGCATGCATTTCGGAAACGGGAAGATTATGAGCTAGCATTAACTGCTTATACATCCGTCCTAAAAAAATCTCCTAATAACCTTGAAGCCTTGGTCTGTATTGGAAAAATCTATCTTTGTTTGGGTTATGAGGAAAAAGCGTTAAGTACCTTTCTAGATATAGTTAAACTATCCCCGAAGAATCAGTATGCTCAGGAATGGAGCGAAGAGCTTAGTGAACGAATCAAAGCTGAAAAAGAACGTAAAAGACAGTGGCAGGAATATTGGGAAAGACAGAAACAAGAAGAGATTGAGCAGCAAAAACTAGCAGAAATTGAACGGCAGCAATGGCTTGAACGACTTAGAAAAGATCAGGCAGAACAAGCACGTTTGGACGAATTGAGACGGCAGAGACTTGAAGTAGAGCGATTAAAACGCCTCGAAGAAGAGAGGATTGCAAGAATTCTTGCTCGTAGTAAGCCACAAAAACGTAAATGGTTCGGCTTATTCTAATTGTTGAGCTTCCACTAACTTCTCTAGAACAAGGAGTGTTTAAAGCTATCGATTTTAGCCATCGGCTCCCAACAGTTAAGGTTTCTAAGTAAGCTCATCATGATTCAGCCAAACCTGTTAACTAATGTTTTAGAGGAAGAGGTTAAACGCGAGTTGCGGCAACGAGGTATCGTCGTTTGGCTTGATAAGGATGGTGTTTACACACCCTACGTCGATCAATTAGTTGATCGCTACAGCAAAGGCGAGTTTTTTGCTCCTGTCATTGCCTTTCGAGGCAGCTACCTGGAAATGCTGCTCGCCCTTGAACCTTACGGTAACGGTCTTGATCAAGAACCCTTACTGATTCACATGCCAGGGCATACCGAGGACAGCATTCGTAAAACCCCAGTGCTCGAACTCTACCGAGCAGGTTATCGCTATCGTCGTGCTCTAGATACCCTGATCCGGGAAGCTGCAACTGGACGGGTCAACCCATCCCAGCTAGAGACTTACTTGAGTAATGGAGTGGCTGATTTAGCTGCGGCTGAGATCTGGCTGCAACAAGCTACAACTCAACCACAAGACAGCTTAACTGCTTATCTAGAGAGCCTCAATTTAGAGTGGATTTTAGATGGCATTCTGGGAACAGATGCAATCTTACGTTCAAAAGTCAGTGATGAAGCATCCCTTGGCATTCTGAAAGACCATTTGCATCGCCACACCGGAATCAACGACGACTTCCTCCAACTTTTTCATGGAATCACATCCTTGAGTTTTCAAGATCTGGCAGAAGCCTTTGCTGCCTGGTTAATGTGTGTTGAATATGTCAATGATCTAGCCCGTTTACCTCATCTAGAAGCCTTAAAGCCGCTCAAGCAACTCTCAACCGTTCTACAAAAAACATGCAGTCAACTCATTAGCTATTTCCGCGATCGCTACCCTGATTCCTACGCGGAAATGGCAGCGATCGTAGAAGGTCGCTTAGAGCAAGAGCTAGAAGCCATTAGCCCAGAAGATTTCGGTAAAATTGACACCTTTCAACGAGAGGAAACTGCTGTTCTGGAAGCAGCAGTTCAAGCCCTGCTGCAAGCCAATTGGACAAAAGCCCTCACTTGGGCACAAGCCCGAACAACCACCCCCTCCTTCTGGATTGAACGAGATAGAACCCGCCGCTTGGAATGGTTATTGATTTACGATGCAGCCGCCTTAGGATGTGCGATCGAGAAAGTTGACCGTCCGCTCAAATCCTGTCAGAGCTTACGGCAGGCTTTAGACTATTACACCCAGGCAGGCTATCAGGTCGATCGCGCCCATCGGCATTTTGAACAGCAACGGCTGAAACTACTGGAGCCAACCCTGACTCACTACGCTTCGCTCCAAGAAGCTGGGGAGCACCTGCAAATTCAGTACCGCAGCTGGACAGATCAGCTTGCTCAAGATTTCGCTGCTGTCTGTGAGTCAGAAGGCTTTCTACCGGAACCCGACCTCCAGCAACGCACCCTCTACGATCAGGTTGTTCATCCCCTGACTCAAGCCAACCGTAAAGTTGCCTACTTCCTGGTCGATGCCTTCCGCTTTGAGATGGCAACAGAACTCCTATCAGAATTTGAATCCGCAGGAACAACGACCGTCTTAAAAGGGCGATACGCGGAACTCCCCAGTATTACAGCAGTTGGGATGAATGCCTTAGCCCCTGTAAATAAATCAGGTCGGCTTACCTTGGCTGGCAGCGATGGCTTTAAGGGATTTAGAACGGGCGAATATACCGTGCGATCGCCCGACGAACGATTCCGAGCGATGAGCGAGAAGAGCATCGACAGCTTGGGGGCTGGACGTAAACGGGCACGAGCGATCAAGCTATCTGAAATTCGCAGTCGTTCTGTCGAGAGCCTAAAAAAAGGCGGCTTTGGCGAGATTGATTTAATTGTGGTTCACAGCCAAGAAATTGACGACGCAGGTGAAGCCAATGTGGGGCTTGCCACCTTTGAAACCTGGCTACAGCATCTTAAAACGGCTTGGAGCCATTTAAGAAGTATTGGGTTCAATGAATTCGTCTTTACAGCGGATCATGGTTTCCTGTTGCAAGATCGAACCACTCAACACAAGCCCTATGGCAGTAAGCGCGATCCCGATCGCCGTCATGTCCTCATGGCAGAACCCCGCTCTGAAGCCGGAACGGTCACGGTTTCTCTGAATGCGCTGCAATATGAAGGACAGGAAGGCTACCTGCTATTCCGCCGAGACACCGCTAACTTCGCGACAGGCAATCTCGGTGCCACCTTCGTACATGGAGGCAACAGTCTTCAGGAGCGGGTCATTCCAGTGCTAACAGTTTCTCACCGCCATGCTTCAGAAACAATCAAACTAAAGTATCTCGCTGAGGTAAAAGCTGAACGAGAATTACTGGGTTTCAGCCGTTTGCAGCTACGAGTTAAACCAGCCCCAGGCGTGCAACTGACCTTTATTGGAGCAAGAACCGTTAGCCTCTCTTTACGGGTGCCCAATCGCCCTGATATCCAACTCACGATCAAAGATGCTCCTGGCATTGAGGTCAAGAATCAAGTCTTGCAAGTCCCGGTTGAAAGCGATTGGATCGAGGTGCTGTTCGACCTAAAAGGTTCACAGGGAGAACGAGTTCCGGTCGAGGTTTACCATCCAGAAGGAACTGAAGAGTTGGAGCCAACGACAACGGCTGATTTGTTCAATGTCTCAGGCACACTTCAAGTCGCTGCTCAAGCCTCTCCTTCAGAGGCAGTTGGGAGCCTTGAGTGGCACGATCGCTTTGAGGATGAAGGGATTCGTCAGGTCTTTCTCCATCTCCAGCAGCATGGCTCAATTACAGAGATAGAACTCACCCAGATGCTTGGAAATGCCCGAAAAGTGCGGCGTTTCTCAATGGAGTTTGAGGAGCATCTCAAGCAGGTTCCTTTTTCTGTTCGCATTGAGACAACAGGAAGCGGCAAACGGTATGTAAAGCAAAACTAGTAATCAAGCTTATATCTATTCTTTCGATCAGAACTTCTATGAGTATGCTTAGTGTTATCAGAAGACCAAAGTTTAGTCCCTCAGAGCTGATCGATAAGGGAGTTTTATGTGATCAGGTTATTTGTCTTCTAGAAAAAAGAGGCTTATATAAAGCGCTTGAACTTGAATCAATACAGTGGCTATATGCTGCTTGTCCCGATGACTTGGCTCAATTAAGAGATAAACCTGAGCTAGTTTATTTACGCCAGGGTTTAGAACATTGCAAAGCAAAAAGAGACTATAGAGAAGCTGAACAAGATTTCAGCACCTTCATCTCCCTGAATCCAAACATAATTTTTGCTTACTTTCTCAGAGGCATCTTAAGACTTATTTTAGAAAATAAGGTAGGTGCTTTAGATGATTTTTCAAAAGTTAGTGATTTTAAGGTAAACAGCGATCATGAAATTTTAGTTCTGGCAATCTCAAAGCTATACTCCGGTTTTTATATGGATTGCATTGATATAATTA
Organism: Calyptranema fuscum S582; assembly: GCF_055793305.1. Taxonomy (NCBI): domain Bacteria; kingdom Bacillati; phylum Cyanobacteriota; class Cyanophyceae; order Oculatellales; family Oculatellaceae; genus Calyptranema; species Calyptranema fuscum. Next base: position 25,692 of record NZ_JBSLYH010000067.1, on the reverse strand, counting down.
AAAATTTAATTTCGACAAAGTTTAGTGGCGAGAACGATTACTTTTGTGAGAATGAAAATCTTTGCTGGCGTGGTGGTAAAGACATCTATTGGTGTGATGATGAAGATCTCTATTTTTATAGGGGGATAGCGAAGTATAAACTAGGGAATTATGAGAGTGCTATTTACGACTTTGAAAAGGCGAACTACGGATATCATTCTACTCTGTATATAGGCTTATGTAATTATTGGCTTGGAAGTTTTCGTTCATCTTTCGAAGCGATTAGGGAACTGGATTCCTTTGACGAACCAGATGTTCCTCTGATCCTGGGTATCCTTTCATGTAATCAAGAAATTAGACAAGACCGAGATATAAAGAGGTATTTTTACGCTTGTACCAAAGAGTTTAGAGCATTGTGGAAATGGTCAGACTACAAGCATATAATTTCTAAGGAGAGGTTGAAATCTTTTTTCAAAGAGTGGCTCTATCTAATTCATTACAATAAAGCTTTATATTTCACCAGAAAAAAGAGCTATGGAGAAGCACTGAAAAGTATAAATAAGGCAATTAAAACTAATAGTAAAGATCTAGATTCTTTTCTTGTAAGAGGTATCATCGAACTTTCATTAGGTAATTATCAAGATGCGAAAAACGATCTGGATAATATAATTGAAATGGGCTTTGAGTGCCCAGAGGTCTATTTAAATAGAGGAATTTTAGCTAGTTTATTAGATGTTTTAGATATTGAGGAAATAGAATACTACTTTTCAAAGGCAATTACGCTAAATTCAGAAATTCAAGAATTGCTATTAAGCCTCAAAAACCCAGAATTTATTATCGGAACATCTTTAGAAGAAAGATTTTTAGGTTGGAACAGGCTTCGAGTCACGCTCTATCAGCTAAATGTATATAATCAATCCTATTTAGAGGAGGAAATAATACTAAAATATATCAGAAGTTTTGCAAAGGGGAAGTTAAGATTAGCGATCACATCTATTGATGAATTAGATATAAACATAAAAGTAATAGATCCAGAAGGTCTAGAGTTGTCCAGCAGTAATATTTACTTTTTCGATTTAGATATAGAGGAATGGTCAAGTATAGATATTATCTTTAAACTATTTGGGAATATTGGAAGAGAAGCGAAACTCAAAATTTATCATCCCGATATTTTCGCTGAGGTTGAGGAAATAGAAATAGCAGAAGCCTTTGAAATTATTCCAAATCTTGAAGCTATGAACAAAGATAAACCTACTGATAATTTTGCAATAAAACCTCAATCTCAAGCAGATCTAGATAACTCATACAATCAGCAGATCAAAGTTATCTTCACTCATATAGATACGCATGGATCAATTACTGAAGAGGAGCTAATTCATATTCTAGGCTCTCCTAGAAGGGTACGTCGCTTCTCTAAAAATTTTGATGAATACACCGAAAATCTGTTATTTAAGGTATTTATTGAAGTGACTTCAAGTGGTAAGCGTTATGTGAAGCAGAACTAGGAATAGTGTTTAAGTAATATGGCAATTAACGAACGCGATATTGAGATTATCTTTGAGCGATTGCGATCGGGCGTGGTTCCAGAGCGGGGCTTAGAAGCCTTTGCAGTCGGGATCGAAAAGCAGCGCACTGAGATCCAACGTCAGCTTCAGTTAGCGGCAAGCGGTGAAGGAGCTTTCAAGTTTCTTCGGGGTGGTTACGGTTGCGGCAAAACCTTCATGTCTCGACTGGCAATTCTCGATGCTCAGGCACAAGGGTTTGCCACCAGCTTTGTCGTAGTGTCCGACAACGATCTCCATTTCTACAAGTTTGATGACGTTTACCGGAAGGTTGTTCAAGAATTAGGAACAAGCTCTTGCCCCAGAGGAGCACTCAGCGACATTATCGATCGTTGGATTGCTCGTGTTGAAGATGCCCTGATTGCCGGAGGCGCAGACGAAGACAGTAATGACTTTGACACCTTAGTTCAGGAGCGCATGGAAGCAGAGCTTGCTTCTCTGACTGGAGGTAAAGCCCCAGAGGACATGGCACGAGTCCTCCGTGCCATCTTTATGCTGAAGCAAAAAGGGGACATTGTAGAAGCCAGTGCTTTGCTCTCCTGGCTCTCAGGCAGTGAAAACGTTGCTGCCAGTGCCAAAAAGGTGGCAGGCATCAAAGGGGATATTGGTAGCCGGGAAGCCCTCGACTACTTACAGGGCATTTTAGAAATCACGAAAGCGGCAGGTTATAAAGGCTTGGTCATTGTCATTGATGAGGCTGAGACAATTCTGCGAATGCGCCATGACGTGCGCGGAAAATCGCTGAACGGAATTCGCCAAATTTGTGATGCTGCCGATCGCTACAAAGGTTTGTTGTGGATCTTTACTGGCACACCAGAATTCTTTGACACGAATCGAGGCGTTGCAGGGCTGCAACCCCTCCACGATCGCATCAAATTTGAACGAGTCGGAGGATTTGCCAATCCTCGCCAGCCTCAGCTTGAACTAAAACCGTTTGATGCCAGTCGGCTCAAAGAAGTGGCAATTAAGCTTCGGGGGTTGTACCATCCCACCACTGATCCATCAAACTTGCCGCGTAAGGTTACTCCAGACTTTATTGAGCGACTTGTGGCTAAAGTGACGGCAGGCTTCAAAGGAGATGTCGGAGTGGTTCCCCGTCAATTTCTGCGTCAATTCGTCAATGTCTTGGATCTGGCAAATGAATACGAAGAGTTTGACCCAATGGCAGCCGAAGGGTTTGACCTGAGCGAACTCACGGCTGAAGAACAACGGATTCAGCAAGGATTACCTCCCTTTGACGAAGAGCCTGAAGACATCGCCGGATACGCCCCAGTCGAGTTTTAGCCATGACCTCTGCCTTTGCTCGGTTCCCCTCCCGTCTGCAAGAAGCGATCGTCTCTTGTCTAGGATGGTCGTCCCTGCGCCCTGTTCAGGATTTAGCAGGACAAGCCTTGCTAGACGGCAAGAATGCTGTTGTCCTTGCACCTACAGCAGGAGGGAAGACGGAGGCATCGATCTTTCCATTACTAGCAACCTTGATTCAGCAGGAGCCTCAAGCTGTTGGATTGATCTACGTTGCCCCTATTAAAGCCCTACTGAACAATCAGGCAGAACGACTGGAACTCTACACCGAAATGGTTGGACTCCGACGTTTTCTCTGGCATGGCGATGTCAAAGACTCCCAAAAGCGAGCCTTTATCAAGGAGCCAACGGCAGTTCTCATGACCACTCCAGAATCCCTGGAAGTTATGCTTTTATCTGCCAAAGTCCCCCATGAGAAGCTATTCGGAGACCTGCGAGCGATTATTGTTGACGAAGTTCATGCCCTTGCAGGAACCGATCGCGGTGCCCATCTGATGTCTGTCCTTGAGCGAATTGCCCGTTGTACTCCAAACGACATCCAACGAGTTGGACTCAGCGCAACGGTTGGTAATCCAACGGAGATTTTGAAATGGTTACAAGGCACCTCGAAACGGGAAGGGTGTGTAGTCGATCCACCTAAAGTGCCCTCACCTAAAGACCTTCGCATCTACTTAAGAGAAACATTAGGAGCGATCGCCACTGATGCGAGTAAGACAGGTCTAGAGAAGAAAAGCCTCTTCTTCTGTCAGAGCCGGGCACTAGCAGAAGAAATTGCAGAACGAATGCGAAATCGAGGAACGGATGTCTTTGTCCACCATAGTTCCGTTTCCCTGAAGGAGCGGACGGCTGCTGAAGCTAGGTTCCATCGAGGCAGTAATGCCTGTATCGTCTGCACCTCAACCCTGGAGCTAGGGATCGATGTGGGAGATCTTGATCTGGTCTTTCAAGCCAACGCTCCTTCGACCGTATCATCCTTCCTACAACGACTGGGACGAACAGGCAGACGAAGTGGGCAACGAGCTAACACCACCTTCTTTTGCGAAAACATTGAAACTGTCTTACAGGCGATCGCCATTATTGAATTGGCGAAGTCCGGCTGGGTCGAATCAGTACCCACTCAAAATCGGGCTTGGGCGGTTCTCGTCCATCAACTTCTTGCCCTAACTTTACAATTTGGAGCGATCAGCCCAGAACGGTGTTGGGAGCAGTTGTCGATTGTCCCTGATTTTTCAGGAATTCACTATAACGAATTTCAAACGCTCATCCAGCACATGATCCAAGAAGACTTCCTGTTTGTTGCAGGAGGCTTGCTCTCAATGGGGAACAAAGCAGAGCGAATATTCGGGCGTAAAAACTTCATGGAACTCTATGCCGTTTTTAGCAGCCCTGTCTTTTACAAGGTCAAAACTGAATCAGGCTATGAGATTGGAGTCCTAGAGCAATCGTTTGTCGATACGCTAGTGGATGAAGTCAGTGCTTTTCTCTTAGGCGGAAGAGCCTGGTTAGTCATGCATATCAACCATGAAGAACGCAGTGTTCGAGTGATTCAAGCTCCGCGAGGGAAGAAGCCAAGCTGGGGCGGATTTGCGCCTCAGGTTCTGAGCTTCGAGGTTTGTCAGAAGATTGCTGAGATCATTAAGACAGAGAGCCCTTTTCCGTATATTGACGCGATCGCTCAGGCTGCACTAGATGAATGCCGAGCAGATTTAGGAAGTCTTTTAACAGATACTCAATCAGGTATTCGCATTGATAGCGAGCAAGCAACTTGGTGGACATTTGCTGGAGGCAGCATCAATAACACCTTAAAATACGGCTTGCAATTCCAGCATGATTGGAAAATTGTGACAGACAATTTTAAGCTCAAGATTTCGGGAGACAGCCTGGGGCAAACATCCCTATCACTAGCAATTCAACAACTCAGTAACGAAACCTTTTGGAGAAGCTCATCCACACAGGATTTCATCTGGTCACAACTTCCCCAATATCGCTTGAGTAAGTTTCAGAAAGCTCTACCAGAACCCTACTCACTTGAGATAGTCAGTAATTATCTACTGGATATTTCAAACACTCATCATTTCTTAAATAACTCACATAGAGTTGAATAGGAAACACATGCTAAAGTCGTTCAAATCTTGTTCACATAATTCCTCAAATTTAATGTTAAAAAACGCACTATTCTAGTAGCTATTTCTAGCATCCAACAAAATTTTAGTGTCACTTCTAAGAAAAAGATATTGCCTCCCACCATCAAGATTAGGACCTGTAATTGGTGAAATTTGTTTTTCTGCAAGTAGCTGAACTATCTTCTTGGGAGATGTTGATAAAGCTTTCGCCAATTCTGATGCTGTAATGTAATGGTTCTGGAAAGCTTCTAAGTCTTTCTTTAGGATCTTTCTCTGACGATGTTTGCCTTCAACTACACATGAGCAAGCAATTATCCTTTTCTCTATCCAAAATCTGATTACTTCTTGCTTGACATTTAATAAACTTGCTGCATCAACCACTGTTAAATAAGAATCTTTTAATACTGTTATATATTGCTGTATTAAATTATCAACTTCCTCCTCTAAAAAATAGTACCCTTCTAAACCAGTACTTAATTGCTCTCGAAGTAAGCTTATTTTTTGATCTAAGACCAAACGCAACAGTTTGCCAATTGTATAATGCAAGCCAGAAGTTCTTCGGACAGCTACTGAGAAAGAAATAATTGGTTGGCTAACATTGGAGATAGATTTTGACAGTGATTCAAGCTGTTGTAAAAGCTTATCTACACTTTCAAAATCAATCATCCATTGTCTATATCCATCAAATTTTGGTCCTCTTAGAGCTTTGATACAAGAATGATTAACTAAATCTACAACTGTTCTATCGCCTATACCTAATTTAGTTGCAACTTGCTTGAGTGTTAACGATTTATCTAGCAATTTTTGATAGGTTATCACACTTTCATGTTTTACTAAAATCAGAGTTCGTACTCCCATCCTTTTAGTACTCCCATCCAAAATGCCTTGCTCAACAAGCTTGAGAATCCACGCTTCACTCAAGCCTAACGTTTGAGCAGCTTCAACCCCCGGGATGAATGTTTTGTCATCTCTAATGGGAGACTCTATTCGCCTTAACTTAGCATTGAGATATCCATTATCCCAACGCTTCGCCAAATAGCCCTCAAATGCCTGATGTAAAAAAGAATATAGCTGGGATGAAAAGCTTGTGTAGAGTTTCTTATAAAAACTTCCAAAATCCCTTGATATACCTGTGTCGCAATGATGTTCTTTTTGTAAAGACTTACGCCAATCAAGAAACTCATAGAACTTCTCACACCAATCACTGAATAGGTTGAAAGATTTCAGGAGTAATTGATGAAGCTCAATATTGCTATATTTCGTAGCAATGGACTTTCCTGTAGCATCACAAACTTCTACAAATTGCCCAGATAGAAAGATTATTAATGTAACAAAATGTTCCAATTGAAGTTTGAGAAATTCCTCACAGACATCAGTTAGCAAATGCTCTGAATTACATCGTAGGGGTTGATTACATAACTTGTGAAGATGATAGGATACAACAATTTCTGTTTGATCAATCTCCTCAGAATTAGCCTCTCGTAAATCGAATCCACATTTGCATTTCGTTAAAAATGTTTTTGCCCAAGTCAACGCTTTTCCACAACAAGGACAAGTGTCAATGAGAAGAAGATTGTGAATAGGGCAGGTAGTTACAACAGCTATGTCCCAAATTTTGCGGCGAAAAGGGTTTTCACATAAGCACTTTGAACACACTTTTGTAGTAGATTTGTGGATTAAATAAGTAGGTATAACTTGACCGAAGGCTTGTACGCTATTACCGCCTCTCTTATGGGGATTTATGGGAAATGTCATTTCCCACAATAAAGATTCTTGAACTCCAGTAATTTTGCTCAATACAGAGATATCATGCTTCTCTTGTCTTAAAAAATTTGCATTAGGCTCGTACTTAGAAATATCTGCTAGCTGAAAAATGCAGTGTATTGAATCATAATAATTTGCATCAATAAGTCGAAGAAAATACCCTGACAAACTCTCTCCCAAATGTGGTTGGGGTCTTCTAAGGAGAGGAATACTACTCACATTCTACCTATTGAGATCTATTCATCAAGCTTAAGCTGATTTACACACTAAGGCAGGGTACATCAAGAGTATCTAGTCGCAAATCACGATTGATTTTTACAAACTTCAATTATCAGTAAATGAAATTTTTAATACTTTTAAGCTACAACGGACCCCCCCCATTCTTTGCTTATGCCACGGTCTATATCATCTACCTCACAAGCGAGTCATGCTGAGGATTCATACAGTGCAGCGACAGAAAACCCTGATGGCGACGGTGACTTCTCCTAGCCGGGCAGCGAATGTCTTTGCAACCGTTTTAGTATTTATTGGAACACCTACTCTTACCTTTAGAATTGCGCGGAAAGTCGCTTGGTTGGAATCCAGTTACTCTGTTTCTATTGCATTCGCTATTCAAGCGCAAAAAAGCTACACTAAACCCAATAAGATAGCAAAAAATCTGGCTTTCCCCAAATCTCCTATCTCGTTTGATTCAGGTAAAGGATTGAGCTATTTCTACTGTAATTAGTCTAAGTTCCAATTAATCAAGTTACTGTTTAATCCTTCTTTACTCAGCAGACTTTTATGTATTTCATCTGACAGAATAACTCTTGTATCCTCGAGATACTTACAGTAAAGTTCTTGCAGCGAAATTCCCAAAATAAAATATGTTTCAGCTTGATATTTATGCAAAGACTTAAATAATTCAAGAATCACAAATGGACTTACATTGCTTGTTTGTCCTTTACCCTTTTCTCGCTCATGTAAAGCCATAATTAGAGCGTAAAACCCTGAAGAACTTTGGAGAATAGCAAATCCCTTGTGCACATCCGGGTAAGGATAATTTACAGTTGATAGCTTCTTGGTATTCCTGTCACTGAAAGCTATAGGAACTCGATTTCTATAGGCAAGCATTTTAGAAAAATTTGAAACAACTTCCAGTACAGCAATTAAACTTCTTAGGTTACATTTTACAGTGATAGCTTTTTCAGGTTCGACTTTATAAAGCTCTATACTCCTTGGATAGTCTGTACAATGTTCATAAATAATTTTATCGAATTGAAGATTTATTTTGGGGTCAGATGTGGGTTCTTCATCAAGAAGATTGAAACCACATTTACATTTGTATAATCCTACTAGAGTGTTACACGATAACAATAATTTGCAGTTAGGACAACTTTTGATAAGAAAACATTTGTGCTCAGAGCAAGTAGTTAAGACTCTTAAGTTCCATACTAATTTGTGATAACCGTACTCTCTTAAGCATAAGTGACATACTTTAATGCACCTCGACTTTTCTTGAAGATTTATACAAGTGCGAGATGGTATGAGCGCCCACAAAGTTTCTTTATCAACCTGAAGTAATTGGCTCAGTTCTATCAAATCATCTTCCTTGTACTTATCTGTTAAAATGCGTATAGGACTTCCGCACGAAAGTTCTATGTTAGCCATTACAAAGATATTCCTGACCGATTCGCAGTAGTTTAATTTGGCGATCCTCGCAATATACCCAAAAAAACTTTCACCTTGAAATGGAAGAGATTTACGAAGAAATGGCTTTACCTTTGTCATCGTTCATCTCCTTGAATTTCCAAGCAAAAGCAACCACATCAATTACGATTTATACTCAGCAGTAACTACTCTTAAAGAGTATACTGGTCAACATCAAATACATTCAGTCTGGTAAGGTTTTTCCTGATTCTTTCAAGAAATTAAGCAAAGCTTGTAGTTTGAATCATTGTTCATCATGACTAAAAATCGTCATAAGCTTAAGAACTTCATTAGTTTGTAGTAAGAGTCACAGCAAACATTTATTAGCTAGAATGAGTTACTACAGTTAGGTATGTAAAACACTGGATGCTGTAGGATTACTTTTGTTGTTTTTCATTCTTCTATTTGTTACTCCTATAGGATTAACTTGAGTCTCTACCTTGCATTTCTTAAGATCTTCTATAGAAATGGTTTTTTCAAGAAAAGGATTTTTTTTGCTAGGTTTTTCTTTTTTTATTCTTCTTTCAAAAGAAGCAGCAAGTATCTCCAAATCTAGTTTCTCTTCATTTTTTCCTAATGCCAAATCAAGAGCACCTCTCATTAAGGACATAACATAAGAGATATTTCCATCGCTTGCGTAATAAATTCGGCGAGCCATCAACTCATTCGCCAAATTAGATTTTTCGACTAAAGGAAGATATAGTTCTATGTAATAAAGAAGATTTCTAAATTCATCACCGTCTTTGTTACTAGATGAGTCTTCTTCAAACCAAGGAAAAGGCTCTAAGATAACTCTTTCTGTAAATCTTCTACTTAGTTGACTATTCACCTGAATTGAAAGTAATTGTTCAGTCTCAGGAAGTCCAAACCCAACTATAGGAATTTTGCTATCAGTAATTATTTCTTTAATTTTTTCAGTTGCTGAATATGGAAACTTGTTTGATTCTCTGTCAAGTAAAAAATTTAACTCATCTAACAGAATTAATTCAACTTCACAGTCTTTTAGCAATCCCAATAATCTTGCTGTCATACTGACTTCTGTTCCTTTATCAAATCTAGGATCACCAATGTCACATAAAAGTTTACTTACAATACCTTTAACTGTTGGACGTGAAGGAATAGAAGAGGAAAAAACAGGAATTTTGGTGCCTCCACTCGTATCCTCTCTTGGGAAATTTGAGGCATATGTATCTTTAAGAGTAGATTTACCGGCTCCAGTGTTACCACCTATGAACAGGCAATCAGGCTCAGCATTGTCACCAAATTGTTCGTGGCAGGTTTTGATTAGCTTTAAGTAGGTGTCAAACCTTGGATACTTAATGACAAGCTCGTGCAGAAGCTTTTTCCATTGTGAGGGGGGCATCTCTGACAAAAAAGCTTTTCTCTGTTGATATGTCATATCTTTAAGAGATACTTTACTGTTTCTCATCTCAGATGTTTTATCAGGAGTCATAATTTGTATTCCACCCAATTGGGTTAGGTACCCAGTCATCGGATTCAATTACTGGTTGTGAAGCATTTCTTTTTGTTGGTTTATTACCTTTCCTCTTTGATTTCTCTAGGGTTTGACTTGAACTTTCTTCTGAAACTGTTTGTCGAATAGAATTTGAGGATTCAACCTCTAGTTTTTCAGACTCTGCTTTCCCACCTTCAGTGTTGGGAGTACTATCAAGAGCGTTTTCCTGTCTCAGGTTGTTACTCTTCTGTCTTTTTTCTGTTTGTATGGTTTCCTTAAAATCAATTTGGATTGCCTGTTGAGCGGTGGCTGAATCTACTTCATCCTCCAAAACGGAGATGTTGCCAAGCACAGCTTTTTCTTCAAGAGCGATCGTGCCTATGACGATGCCATCTTTCACATCATCATGCTCTACTTGCATATCCTCGGAGGCAAATACAGTCCCAACATCTGAGATCCCAAGAAATGCATCTGTACTATCTTGAATAGAACCGAAATGGTGAGTAGTGTTAGAGGTTTGCTGACCTTCATCCTTGGAAGTTTGCTCTTTGACGAAGGTCTCTACTTCGCTTAAGTCAATACCGTCACGTCCAATGCCTAAAAATCGAGCCATTGAGGTTCTAGATCTACCTTGCTTAGTACTTTTCCATTCGTGTTGAACAATCTGTTGAATTTTCTTTTTAGCGATCGAGAGAGCCAAAATGTCAACTCTTTCAGACTCTTGGGCTGCGAGTCTCTTAATTACCCTATGCTGCCATAGAGAAAGACCTTGAGTATACTGTTGATCAACAGCAGGAATAGTGACAAAGTTATCTACTTCTGGATCAAAAACATAGATGCAAGATATATCTGCTGGATTATACTTAACCTTTGCCTTTTCTCTCTCTTTAGTCCCAGATTTACGGCGTTTATCCCTCTTCTCATACACATGACGTAGACGTGTTAGTTCGGGGCTTTTGTAATAAAGACCTTCAAATTCTATCCCGCTGCTGCTAATAACTCGTTGAGTAACTGCTCCAAGTAAAACTCGCAAATCCTTTTCGTCCGAAGGAAGCGCAGGTGGAAACTCAACCGTAGCTGTTCGCCATACGTCAATTCTGGGCATACCAAACTTTGGATGAGCCATTTGGCAAACAATGTCAACGATGAATATGTGAATTATTTCATGTAGCCCATCAAATGAAACTGAACCACTTTTTCTAGGGTCATATTCATCGTCATACACCTTCAGAAACTTAAGGAAGCTACCAGGTTGCCCCTGAAGCAGCATAGTGTTGATCATCCCAAAAAATCTTTCAACCGAACCTTTATACCAAGCTGATCTGGGGGGAGTATAGTCAATATCAATATCAAGCTGGTCACAGCCATCTTCAAGCGGCTTTCCATAAAACTCTGGACCATTATCGGGTCTAAGAGCCTCCATTAATCCGTATGTATCCCAGGTATTGCTGACGGAGGGGTACTTCTTGTTTATATAAGTTTTGGGTTTAATAGCATGGAGTAAACATTGCATCACAGACAACGAACTAGGTGGTTCAAAACTTAGATAATATCCAATAGGAATACCTGTAAATTTATCTAGTGCTGTCGTTAGCCACGGAGTTCCTATTGGAAGATTAGTTTCAGGATCTATTACATAAATTGGTAGTTTTGTATGGTCTATTTCTACAATTTCCAATGGGCGAATCGGGTAAGGACGGGCATTTTCTGATACGTGGAACATCCTATCTGCCGTCGCCCGACCATAACGCTTGATTGCCTCTTCATAAGGGTCAATCTTATCAACACGGCGATATATTGTAGCTCGGTTCGGAAGTTTTAATTGCTTTAAACCAAGTCTTGAGCGTCTAAAATTTTCTGCGGCAATTCTGTAAACAATCTCTGCTCGTGTAGCCTCAACATTTGGTTTTTCCAGAGTAAGGTAAAACTCATCAATCACCTCATTAATGATTTGTTCAACTTCTACATCAAGTCTTGACTTTCTATTCCCTTTTCCAACGTTTCTAGTAACCAAGGCACGAATATCATTTCTCTGACTTTCGTACTTCTTAATCCATCGATATAACGTTGACCAGGTAGGCGGGTTTTTATCATTTATTGTGTTTGCTACCTTTTCAATGATTGGCTTAAGGACTGCTTCTGTTCGTTTTTGTATCCCTTGACTTAAATACTCTTTGACATACTTTTCTCTTCGTCTTGCTTCTTCTTGGAGGCTATCTTCTATTTGTGAAAAGTCTGCTCCCCTATAGTCCCTTCGTACAGAATCAGCATTGGCTTGGGGAGGATCAAATGATAGCTTACGCTCGAAGAAAAAGCTGGTTAGAGCTTCTTCGCTAAAGCTAGAAAGTTCCTCTGTAACCGCATTACAAACTTGAAAATCATTATTACTTAAACGTTTCTTGATTATGTATTCTCTGCCATCTAACCAAAAACTCAATCCCCGCTTAAATCTAATTCTTCCCATATAGATAACCTCTTAGTTAAGAAAAAACTGGCTTCAAGCAGAAGAGCCTATATCTTTAATTAGGCGATTTCTGGTTAAACAACAGATTTGACAGATTAATAGAACTTTGTGAATTAATTGGTTGCATAATGTCTACTTGTAAAAAACCAGAGTAGATTAATTTGAATAAAATTTGTTTGGTGATTCCTTTAGGTTGCAAGTCTTCTGAAGCTTCTCCTAAAGACACAACTCCTTGGTACTTAAAATATTGCTCACAATCGAGGAGATTTTGAAAGGTATAGCTCACTCCGGCATATCTATTCAAAAGCTTCACATTATTTAGCCTCGGTTGAAGCCAAATAAATTCATCCGTTGCTACAACAAATTCCCAACCTTGCTCACGGCATATGGGAGCAACTCGTTGAAACAAAGCTACGTATTTATCAGAGCGTGCTTTGTTTGCAGGCTTGACCTCCACAACCTGCTTTTTATTTCTGCGCTCAACAAAATAATCAGGTGTATACTTTCTTTTCTTCCCGTCAGCAACATATTCAATTTTGAAGGGCTGGCTTGTGAAAGACACAACGTCGGGATCAATCTCTAGCAAGTTAGCCAAAGATTTCTCAAGCAACGACTCACACCAAATCATCCTCCCCATCTTGGCACTGGAAAATTTACAAATATTTTTTTTCGTGCCTGTGTTAGTAATCTTTCTGGCAGGCTTGTCAGGTACTGTCATGACTTAAACGCCCATAAGCTCAGCTAGTGACTTTAGACTAGCTGAGCTTATGAAAAATTGCAACTATTACGCGACAAAATTGCAGGTATTGTGCGACAAATTGCAACTTATACGCGATCCGACACTCCTTAAATATCTAAGTCATGCAAGTTGAGTTTAGGACCATAGGTTTCGATAAACTCTCGTCGGGGTGCAACGCGATCGCCCATGAGTACAGTAAAAATCCGATCGGCTTCAGCCGCATCCTCAATTTCGACCCGCTTCATCGTGCGAGTTTCAGGGTTCATCGTCGTTTCCCATAGTTGGGTAGGCATCATTTCACCCAACCCTTTGAACCGCTGAATTTCGACCTTGGCGTTTTCAGGGAATCCGGCAATGATTTGATCTCGTTCGCGATCGCTATAGCAATAGTAGTGGTTGCGACCTCGTTCTAGCTTGTAGAGCGGTGGGCAGGCAATATAGATAAACCCTTGATCGACCATCGATCGCTGATAGCGATAAAAGAACGTCAGCAACAGCGTCCGAATGTGGGCACCATCTACATCTGCATCGGTCATGATGACAATGCGATGGTAGCGAAGTTGAGCCGGATCAAATTCTTCTCCTTTAATCCCCAACCCCAATGCCGTGATCAATGCCTGAATTTCAGTATTTTTATAAATCTTGGCATCATCGGTTTTCTCAATATTGAGGATTTTTCCGCGCAATGGCAAAATTGCTTGAAACCGGCGATCGCGCCCTTGTTTGGCACTGCCACCTGCCGAATCCCCTTCCACGATAAAGATTTCTGATTCGGAAGGGTCACGGGTGCTGCAATCTGCCAGTTTACCCGGTAAGGTAGACGACTCTAATACTGACTTTCGGCGCACCAATTCCCTGGCACGACGAGCTGCCTCAGCCGCATTAAACGCCTGAATTGCTTTTTCTAAAATGTTGTCGGCGATCGCTGGACGGAATTCAAGATATTCCATCAACGCTTCACCCACCAGGGAATCTACAATCCCCCGCACTTCCATATTGCCGAGTTTTGTTTTGGTTTGCCCTTCAAATTCTGGGTTGGGCACCTTCACCGAAATGACACCCGTCAATCCTTCCCGAATGTTTTCACCCCCGAGGTTGGGGTCATTATCTTTGAGCTTGTTGCGTTTTCGGGCAAGAGAGTTCATAGTCCGAGTCAGCACAGCCTTCAGACCTTCTAAATGGGTGCCCCCATCAATTGTCCGAATATTATTGGCAAACCCCAGAAGATTGTCGTTATAGGCATCAGCACACCACTGAAGCGCCACCTCGACATGGACACTATTCTTTTCACCCTGAACATACACAATCTCTTCATGCAGAGGTTGTTTTTCGTTGTTCATGTAGGCGACATATTCTCGAATCCCGCCTGCATAGTAGTAGATTTCAACTCTCGGCTCGTTGTTTTTGAGCAGTTCCAGGCGATCGTCCTTAAAAGTAATCTCGACCCCGGCATTGAGGTAGGCTAGCTCTCGCAACCGACCTGAAATAGTGACATAGTCAAACTCAGTCGTGGTCGTAAAAATTTGGACATCGGGTTTAAAGGTCACTGCCGTTCCGGTTCGCTCTTCGGCAATGGGTTCAGCCACAAGTTCTGTCATGGGCACACCCCGCTCATAGCGTTGTCGATGTACCTTCTTATCTCGCCAAACGGTCACTTCAACCCATTCGGATAAGGCATTGACCACTGAAATACCGACCCCGTGCAACCCACCAGAAACCTTATATCCTCCTTCGCCAAACTTACCGCCCGCGTGGAGAATGGTTAATACGGTTTCCAGGGCTGATTTGCCGGTACGAGGATGAATATCGGTGGGGATGCCACGCCCGTCATCTACGACGGTGACAGAACCATCGGCGTTGAGGGTGACTTGAATCGATTTACAATAACCAGCGAGCGCCTCATCGACAGAATTATCGACAACCTCGTAAACTAGATGGTGCAATCCGCGCGGTCCCGTTGTACCAATGTACATCCCTGGGCGCTTTCGAACTGGCTCCAACCCTTCCAGAACCTGAATCTGATCGGCACCGTAGCTGTTGGTCATGAATAAGACGCTCCTATATTTCGTTCGCAGCCCTCTCTGGCTTTAGAACGGAAAAATACTTAGAAATTGTAGCACAAAAGGGTCTGAAGCGATTCTAGAGCTGTTTAACGTGAGATTTGGATATGGGATCGATCAAAGAGATTTTCACTATCTAATCGTGGCTTCCGGGAACTTTTGCAGGAAAGTTGATTTACGTTCCCTCAAGTCGCGTACTTTTGTACTACACTTCCTTGCTCCTATTCTAACTCAGGACAGCTTTTCATAGACAGGGTTTTAATTTGGACCTGCACTCCAGGCGACGTGAAATACAACAGACTCAGCACACTATACCCGAATCTAATCCAGACCCTCTTCGAAGCGGTTGATAAGCGCTGATTTTTGAATTCTTTGGGCACGCAACTCAACTATCTGATGCGCTATTAAGCTGTCAGACCATCCAGTAAAAGGCTTGCGTGCTAATAAACGTCTTGCGGTATAGCGCGGTACGCATTAGGGTTAAGACGGGGTGTAGGGGTTCCGCCCCTGCGTGGAGGCGCAGCCCCACCCCTCATGCTGCAATATTTAGTTGTTCGCAACAGCTAGTGGTCTGTCCATTAAAAATTGACGGTTAAAACGGGTGATGTGCCGTGCGAAGCGCGGCACATCACCCGTCAGAAAATACTTGACACAGTACTAGTGTTGCAAACACGAAATTTTGCAATATGGGGGTTTGGGGGCTGCGCCCCCAAGAGGGGGTTTTACCCCCTCCACCCCCTCTAAAACTTTTAAGTTGGTGTACTGACGGGTTTATTCAAGTTAATAGGATTGCTATATAGCTTGCAAGTTGATCAAGTATAGATCATAGTGTGCGAACCCTATGAAACAAGGTTTTCAAAGAATAGCTAGACTATATTGTGAGCGAATAAATGTAGGAAATATCAACTCAAAAACTCATCATTTATGGTTTGATATATCGAAAGATGCTGTATTAAAAATAAGGTTTATGAAATATTTCTTCGCAACATATCGGTTATCTATCTTCTTTATAGAAATTACATCGGTGATAAATTGAATCTTAATCTAAAAGGCTATTAACTGTTAGTTAATAGCCCAGATTCAGTCGTTTTATGTAGTTTGACAAGAATGTACATAGCGGTGTGTATGGGTTGGAAAATAAGTTGCATAAGGTACAACAGGCTGCATCTCATCAACCTTTCACAACTTATTTAGGATGGCTATGTAACTTAATTTGAGAGATTTTAGGTCCTCTGATTTGCAACAAAATGTTCATAGTGAACATTCGTGTATGGGAAATAGTAGAACTATTGTTTTGTGAGAACAAAGTTCTACATGGAAGCTCTTAGGAACAAAGCTCATTTATTTAGGGTCACCTGATTGCAATTGTTACTTTATCTCTAGAGATAATTGATACTGTCTAGTTGTGGGTGTTCTGTCAAATTATTCTTTTCAAGCAATAATAATTATCGAGATGTGTTTGAGACGATAACTCATACCGGGGGCTGCACTACCGTCAATGTCAGCTGAAGTTCCCTTTAGGCGAGAGTTATTATGCTCCATGTTTCAGAGTCCTTCTCTCCTGGCACAGGACAAGGATCTCTTGCTCCTGCTCAACGTCCTGCGATCGTTGCATCGCCTTTACAAGCGCTGCAAAATATTGTTCGCCGTGAGGTATCGGGTCGTTTAACGATTCGAGAATCAGGCGATAGCTCGGTTTGTTGGCGAATTCATATCGGTAAAGGCTGTTTGCACTTTGCCAGTAGTCTGGTCGGTCAGCGTGAACGGTTAGCGTATTTGCTACAGCGGTCTAATTCTGGATTTGCAGCTCATTTAGCCGCTTCACTGCCTTCACCGTTTATGGAACCCACCTATGACTATTTGTATAAGTCATGGCAATGTAAGGATACAAACCTTTCAGGGTTGCGCCAGTTGGTTTATTTGCTCAGTCAGGAAGCCCTGATGTGGGTGCTGACGTTGCCCAATGTGACGTTGCAATTTGATCGCAATGTTGGGCTTGATCCAGTTCTGATATCTGTCCCTTTTCAAAAAAGCATTGCTCCTCTGGGGGCACACGTTAAAAGTTGGCGTCAGCTGCATCCGTATGTGACATCACCGTTTCAACGGTTACAGTTGGTTGATGCTAAACAGTTCCATCAGCAATTTGACAAAATTCTGAGACTGATCCGCGGTTCTAAAGCCACAATGAAGCCCCTGGAGGCATTAGAAAGTTTGCCGTGTTTGTATGAATTGGCTGTTCGACTGGATGTTGATACTCTGACATTGGGTAAAGTAGTGGCAGAGATGATTCGATCGCAGGTTGTGACGGTGCATCCATACGACACCATTGTGACTCGAAACCGCCTGACGATCGCTTGCATTGATGATAGTGCTACGGTGCAACGCAATGTCACCCTAATTTTAGAAGCAGAAGGGTATCGAGTGCTAAGTTTGACCGATCCACTGCGAGCGCTTTCGTCTTTAGTGCATGAACGCCCTGCGTTAGTGCTCATGGATATTTCTATGCCATATGTAGATGGCTATGAACTCTGTCGCATGTTAAGACAATGTTCGGCATTGAAGCAAACGCCGATTGTCATGTTAACGGGACGCGACGGATTAGTTGATCGGGTGCGGGCACGACTGGTTGGCACAGCAGACTATATTACCAAACCATTCGATGCCAAGACATTGGTTGATGTTGTTACAAACCTGGTTCAGGTCTGAGGAGAAACATTCATGAGTATGACATCAAAAACAGTTCTCATTGTGGAAGATTCCCGTGCCGATCAACGGTTGATTGAGGGTATCTTACGGCAGGTTGGGCTGATGGTGACCTGTGTGGATAGTGGTGAGCAAGCGTTAAGTTGGATTGCTCAAAAAACGCCGGATCTGATGGTTGTAGATGTGGTTATGCCTGGCATTAGTGGGTTTGATTTATGCCGTCAAATTCGCTCAAACCCATCTACAGAAGGAATTCCGGTTGTTTTTTGTACGTCTAAAGATGAGAAGTTTGATCGCTTTTGGGGTTTGCGGCAGGGAGCGACCGCGTATATTACAAAGCCGTTTGCACCGAATGAACTGATTGATGCTGTCCGCAACTGTTTATTGTCGTAAATCATCTGATTGAGACTAAACAGATTTCATATCCATCCAGTTTCCTGTTGTTGATGAATCGATTCCGTTTATCAAATATGATCACAGAATATTTCTGTTTGCAATTACGACAAACACTTCAGGCAGCTGTGCCTGTGTCTGCGATACAGGAAGTGCTAAATCTGACGCCTGCCCAGATTTGTCCGGTTCCATGTGTCGATCCCGTTTTGCAGGGTGTTGTGAACTGGCGAGGGAAGCTGCTTTGGAGTCTTCATTTGAGTGATTTATTGAAATTACGTACTGAAAAGGTCGTCGATCAACAGGCGATCGCCGCATCGACGTTGACTACTGTTGTGATTGCACAAGACAATCCAGCTCGTCAACTTGCCTGCATTGTTCTGGCTTTAAAGGGTGTGCAAGAAATTGTAGATTCAGAGGTTCAGCCACTGGCTGAAAAGTTTCCTGCTGCCGTGCATCAATATGCCAGTGGTTTTATTCGGCAGGAATCACCCCTTTTGTTGCTTAAGCCTGCTGCTATTCTCAATGCTTCACGCTGGCAGCGGTCTACTCTCAAACCGGGTTAATACCAATTAAATATGAGGCTGCAATTTTTTGAGCAGGGGTGTGGGGGTTTCACCCCCACGAAGGGGGCAACGCCCCCTTCACCCCCCTCTTTCAATTCGGCGCATCTTCATATGAAAACGGTATAACGGCTACGGTGATTCAAAATCTTGAGATGAAATTGAATGTGAAACCTGCGGTTTCATACCGATTTAAGCAGACTACATGGCTCATTAATCTTCTGTAAGGGCGCATCGCGATGCGCCCCTACGGTATCTGCTGCAATCGCTAATCAAATTGGTATCACATTCAATTTCATACCCAAAACCAGTCAGGGATTTGCGTGAAAAAATATCTGCGGTGCGTTACGGCTAGCGCCTAACACACCCTACGAAGGGGAATATGATTGGCTGGCAAACCCATCACGACAACGGATTGGATACCTGTCATTAGTCTGCCAACAGAAGCAGTATTCAATCATGACCAGGATTTGATTGTCCTCCATCCTGTCCTTACATAGCAGCTGAAGGGCTGGTGAGGACGGGGACGCGGGGCTGTGCCCTCGGACAGGGGTTCCATCCCTGCATCTCATCCTAATGAACCATTCCATTGCTACAGGCAACTTCTTCCCATCTCAGACCCATACTTCCCAATCTCAGTGCTGTCCAGGCAGCAGGTATTTTACGGTGCCAAGTTTTGTTTTTTCCTTATTTATTGACTTAACTCTATGATGGCTAAATCCGCTAAATCGGCTACGATTCCTTCTGATTCTTTGTCGAGAGATGGCAAAGAAGAGTATTTTCTCGATCAAATTATGTCGGCTAGTGCCTTGGAGCAAGCCGGCCAGCAAGAGGATGCAATCCAGATTTACCAACAGGTTTGGGAGGCTGATCCCCAGGGTCAGTTTGGTGCGATCGCCCGTAAAGCGTTGCAGAATTTGAATCCGACACCCACAGCCGGATCTGCCCCTTTAATTCATCAATCACCTCATCAATCAGGCGATGGCGATCGCACGGCTTATCAAGCTCCTGCAACCAGTGTGCTGGCATGGAGTGAAGCTGATTTTCTGAATCAAATTACGATGGCGAGTGCCTATCAGCAGGCGGGTAAAAATCCGGAGGCAATCCAATGCTATCGGCAGGTGTTAGAGGCTGATCCGCAAGGAAATTATGGGGCGATCGCCCGCAAAGCCCTGGAGTCATTAGGGGCGTTATCGGATGTGACAACGGCACCGTCCAGGCTGTCACCTCGACCGCGCCCCCTGGCAGCTAAACCAGAACCCTCCCCACCCAATAGCACCAGGTTGATGCCTGCATTGCGATGGTTTTATAACCTACCCATTCGCAACAAACAGTTGATTGGTTTATTGACCTCTGAGTGTGTTTCTCTCATGGGTCTGGTGGGGGTAAGTACCTTGCTGATTGTCAACGGCTTATATAGTGGCTTAGGCCGTCAGGCAAAGTCAGAATTGGGAGTTATGGGAATTACCTATAACATTAAAATCGACCAGATGGGCTTTGGTTTTCGCGGACAGTCAGACAACCCAGCGATTATTTCAGCCGCGCAATCAGGGGTTGCTTCATCGCAAGTCTTGGCTATTTTGCAAAACGAGATCAAAGCCCGAGAAATTGAATATGCCACGTTAGTGGGTCGCAATCTCCGTGTCATTGCTAATGCCAATGCTAACCGTAAAGGCGAGGAGTTTAACCCCAACAACCTGGTCAGTCGTGTGTTGCAAAATCCTGAGCAGATTAAAACAACGGAGATCGTGTCATGGCAAGAGTTGCAGAAAGAGTCGCCACCTTTGCCAAGTGGCTTTAGTAATCAAGATGCGATCATTCGTTACACCGCAACGCCGGTACGAGATCCCAATACCCAAACCGTGGTTGGAGTATTGATTTCTGGCGATATTGTCAACCAAAAACTGCCGATCGTGCAACGCACGATCGATGCCCTGCAAGATTCGGGCGGAGGATATAGTGCGGTCTACTTACGTAAACCCAACGGAGAATTTGCTCTGGCAACATCGCTGGTGATGCAGGACGACAAGCCCTTGCCTAACATGGCATTATCAGATCCGCAATTGTTGCGGGACGCTTCAGCTGCCGAGGGTGATGCCGTGATTGGACAGGAACAGATCAGCGACACGCACTATACACTGGCGGCAAGGGCTTTGCTCAACTCGGAAGGACAACCCGTTGCCATTTTGGTCAGAGGAACGCCTCAATCGGAAGTGCTGCAACTGCTCAACAATAGTTTGTTGGTACAGCTTTTCATGTTTATTGTGGTGTTAACGGTTGATATTATTCTTGCCCGTGTTTTGACACGAGCGATCGCGATTCCTATTAAGCGATTGAAAGAATCAGCGGCAAAAATTGCTGAGGGCGATCGCAACGTTCGAGCGGAAGTCTTTGCAGAAGATGAAATCGGGCAGTTGGCAACCACATTCAACCAGATGGCAGAAAATGTGGCAACTCGGTCGATGGAAGTAGAAGATCTGGCAGACTTACGTCAATCTGAAGCAAACTTCCAGCGTCAGGAAAAGGAACGCTTGCAGCAACGAGTCATGGAACTCTTGCTGGAAATTGATGGTGCCAGACAGGGAAATTTGACCGTTCGTGCCAACGTTACGGCTGATGAAATGGGTTCGATTGCAGATGCGTTTAACGCAACCATTAACAGCTTGCAAGAACTGGTACTGCAAGTCAAAGAAGTCAGCCGTCAAGTGAACCAAAATGCAGCGGAAAGTGATACGTCGATGAATCAACTGTCAGATGCCGCGTTGCAGCAAGCAGAAGCGATTACCCACGCTCTGCAATCTGTAGAACAAATGGCACAATCCATCCGCACGGTTGCGTCGTCTGCATCAGAAGCGGCTGAAATTGCTCGTGAAGCGTCAGATGCTGCCAGCACGGGTGGCAAAGCTATGGAACGCACTGTTGAAAGTATTGAAGCAATCCGCAATACGGCAGCAGAAACTTCTAAAAAGGTGAAGCGATTAACTGAATCATCTCAAGAAATTTCTAAGATTGTGGCACTCATTTCTGAAGTCTCTGCCAAAACCAACTTATTGGCATTTAACGCATCGATTGAAGCCGTTCGGGCAGGTGAACATGGTCAGGGATTCCGCATTGTTGCCGATGAAGTAAGACGTCTGGCAGAACGGGTCAATGAATCGACCAAAGAGATCGAACAGTTGGTCACAGGCATTCAGGTAGAAACGGCAGAAGTGCTGGAAATGATGGAACGGGGAACCACTCAAGTCGTCACGGGTTCGCGATTAATTGCAGAAACCCGTGAAACATTGTCGGGATTGATGCAAATTAGCCAGAAGATTGACCACTTGGTGCAATCGATTTCCAACAGCACTACCTCACAAACTCAAGCCTCTCAGCAAGTCAGTCAGGTGATTCAAGAAGTGGCTCTGGTGGCTCAAAATACCTCGATTGAGTCGAAAACGGTATCGGGAACACTGAAACGTTTGGTGCAAGTTTCAGAAGAGTTACAAGAATCTGTTGCCAAGTTCTCTGTGCAACAAGACTAGAGGTTCGTTCAATGTGCTGTTGATATGTGATGTAGCCCGCAGGCTACATCACATATCAACAGCAAACACAATCTCATCCGTCATACCTACTTATGCTTAACTCTGCACAGCTTACGGCTATTGAACAGGAAGTTCGTACCTGTTTTATCTACGAAGATGCACCGGAATACCTCACCACTCTGGAACAGGGTATTCTTTTGCTGACCCGAACCGATCGCCAAACGACGACTCAATCCCTGCCCCACTGGTCAGAGTTGCTCAGGGCAGCTCATAGTTTGAAGGGAGGAGCGGCGCTCTCGCAACTCAGCCATTTGAGCCAACTGGCGCATCGTCTGGAAGATGTGTTGCAGGCGCTGAAGCAGGAACGGGTACGAGAATCGGCGATCGCCTGTGCTTTGCTTTTGCAGGGAGTCGATGAAGTGCGTCAGGTGCTTTCTCTGGCGGCAAGAGGTGAAGCGGACGTTGTTTCAGATGATTTGCTGTCTGAATTAGCAACTTTTTTAGAAACGCAGGTCATAGATGCCTCAGAGGAAGATGCTTTAGAGCCAGCGTCATTGGGTGAGCATAATCCTGTGCGCATCGTCCTGGAAACTGATTTTTTGGCATGTTTGGATCGCGCCAAAGCTCAGCTCCAGACGGCAGGTACGGGTCAGGTTCCCAGCATTCTAGATACCTTACAACAAGAATGTCAGGCACTGGCTGAAATTCTCAATTTGCGCTGGCTATCCGAGCGATCGCAACGGATTCAAGAAGTTTTGGAGACTCCTCCCCAGGACTTATTTCAAGCGGCGATCGCCATTTTAGAAGATTTATACAACACCCGCGACCAATTTCTAGCCGGTGGCATTGCCGCGACGACACCGCCCGATCCATCCGTTGAATCAGTGCCGATGGACGCCCGTTCATCCGCTCCTCCAACCCCGTCAGCTCCAGTTTTGGAAGCGGAAACCAAAGCCAAACCGCTGAAACTCGTGAGTCCCGAAGCCTCACCTACCGTCGAACAAACCATGCGCGTGCCATTGCGCCGCTTGGATTACCTGGCAGATACGGTTGGGGAATTGTTGATTAACTATGAACGGTTGACGCTCGATCAACAGCGGCTTTCTCAAACCAGCCAGGATTTGAAAAAACGAACGCGCCAGTTTTATCAACTGCGTGAGCACATTCAAACCCTGTATGACCAACTGCTGCTGCCCGGACAATCATTTGGTCAGGCTGCGCCGCTCTGGGATGCTCATGCGGAGTTTGATCCGTTAGAAATGGATCGCTTCACCGATTTGCATAGTGTCTTGCAAGATTTTCAAGAGTTACTGGTGCGCATCGAAGAACATAACCAGGACATTGAGATGCTGACCAAATCGGCTCAAGAAACAGGCGATCGCCTGAGATACCACTTGGGCGATTTGCGTAGCAACTTGACCGAAGCGAGAATGGTGCCATTTTCCACCCTGGCTGAACGATTTCGGCGTCTCGTCTGGGATTTAAACCAACGCTATGATAAATCCGTACGTCTGCAAGTGCGCGGTGGTGGGGTTGCCATCGATCGGGCAGTGCTGGATCAACTGTATGACCCGATGCTGCATCTGGTTCGCAATGCCTTTGATCATGGTATCGAGCCGACCAAAGAACGGTTAGCCTGTGGAAAAACCGCAGAAGCGCAGATCATTCTATCTGCCAGTCAACAAGGAACACAAGTTAAAATCACCATCACGGATGATGGACGAGGCATTGATTTACAACGCGTATTTCAGCACGCCCAAAAATTGGGCTTGTTGACCACTCCAAATCCTCGTCCCCAGCAACTTTTGAAGTGTTTGTTTATGCCGGGTTTTTCTACGTCAGAACGCGTCGGAGAGCTATCAGGGCGGGGGGTTGGTTTAGATGTGGTTCAGGCGCAGCTCAAACACTTGCGGGGTGCCGTGCAAATCGATACGGCAAAGGGTAAAGGAACTCGATTTACCTTATCCGTGCCCTTGACGCTTAACATTTTGCCACTGTTACTCTGCCAAAGCCAACACGATCAGGAAGCCGCAAGAATTCTAGCGATTCCGTCGGTGCATGTGATGGATTTGCTTGAAATCCCCCATGAGAGATCAAATGATGTGTCTGTGCAAACGTTGCAATGGCGGGATCAACAGATTCCGTTGATCACCTTTGATCATCTGCTGCCTGCCTCAACTTTACGGTCTGCCCAACCCCCTTCCGTACCGTTTCAAAACCGTTTACCTGCCGCCTCTAAAACAGCGATCGCCGTTATTTTGAATGTGGCAGGTAAATCCGTTGCACTACGCATCAGTCAATTGCTGAGCGAACGAGAAATGGTGCTCAAACCCTTTGATGATTTGGTGGCAGTACCTGCTTACTTGTACGGCTGTACGATTATGCCCAACGGTGAAGTTGTGCCCGTGCTGGCACCCGATGCTTTAACGCATGTGATCAAACGCTCGGCTGTACCTGCCCCTGCTGCAATGCCAGAGGCGATCGCTTCTCCGCCGCCGCCACCTCCTACCCATTTGCCTGATCTGGGTAGAACGGTCTTAGTGGCTGATGATTCTGTGGCGGCTCGACGTTGGCTGGTGCGATCGCTAGAGCAAGCAGGCTATCAGGTGATTCAATGCCGTGATGGTCAAGAAGCATGGGAACGATTGGTTGCTGGATTATCCTGCAATCTCGCCATTCTGGATATCGAAATGCCCCGTTTAGATGGCTTTCAATTACTCAACCAAATCCGTCAGCATTCCAGCCTGCGTCATCTTCCCGTTGCCATGCTGACCTCGCGTATGGGCGATCGCCATATCCAGCGGGCGATGAAGCTGGGTGCAAGTGCCTACTTCACTAAACCGTTAGGCATTCAAAAACTACTGCGATCGCTGGAAGAGTTGATGCAATCAGCCAGTTGATTGCCACACCTTACGAAGAATTTGATCAAGTAGCAGATCTCAGGTGTTGTTGATTTGCATGATGAAATTTAGTGTGGGTGCCACGCGACGCGCGGCACCCACACTAAATTTCATCGCTGGCTTAAGCCATACCCAGATCCCTTACAATCCCAAAGGGGTTGTGAGAGATCGGGTGATTGTCATGGTTTCTAGAAACGGTTTGTTGATTGTTATTTGTGGACCCACAGCAACCGGAAAAACTGGATTGGCGATCGCCCTTGCCCAAATGCTCAAGGGTGTGATTCTCAGTGCCGATTCTCGTCAAGTCTATCGAGACTTTAACATTGGTACCGCAAAACCTACGACTGCCGAACAGCAACAGATTCCCCATTACCTGATCGACATCTGCGACCCTACCGAAACACTGACCCTGGCAGATTATCAGGCACAGGCGCAGGAGTTGATTGAACGGTTGAGTAGGGGAGATGGGGAAGT
>NZ_JBSLYH010000066.1:0-34435 GCF_055793305.1 Calyptranema fuscum S582 | reverse complement strand
TAATTCTGCTGTGTCCCAATCCTTTACCCTGATCCTATTTGGGGTGGTTAGGTTCAGCCCAACCACCCCAAATAGGATTATTGTTTTAGGATGCCGTCGCCGATGCTGAACTGAATAATGTTTCGGCGCGTTTGCAGATCGCTTGTAGATTGACCACCAAATTTTGTTGCAAGCGTCGCTCAATCAAACCGATGGGCATAGTTCGGGGGGGTAAAACTCGAACGGTATAACACAGCTCTGTAGCCACGCGATCGCCCAAAACGAGGGGTTGCAACTGCCAGCTGCCATCAAATTTCTTAAAATCACCCTCAACCATGCAGAAGTCCAGGCGCGTTGGAAACTGTTCTACCATATCCAGCACAACACGCGCACAGAACTTTAGTTTCAAAAAAGTCTGTGCCCCAACTTGTTCAAGTCGAATCCCTCCGTCCGGGTGCGAGATTTGACAACTCTTAGATAGGTTGGGAATAAAATCAGCCAGGTGATCGTAATCTGTCAGAACTTGCCATACCTGATCTACAGGGCATGGAATTTGGATGCGGGCAGAAATCTGCCGCTGTCGCCCTTCTGCCCAGTCTGTCTTAACGTCTATACCTGATAGACCTGCATTGATGGATAGATCTGCATCGGACAGATCTGCTTCTAAATCGCGTTCGTAATCGTCAGCTTCAAGATTCATATCATCAAGATTACAAGTTGATGGCGTCTTTAGTGAAGAGAGAGCTGAGGAGACTGCGGTAGCGTTACGGTAAAACAAGTTTCCCAGGCAGAGTTGCATTCGAGTGCGTGGCTGGAGGCAGTGATCGTGCCACTTAAATGTTCTACCAAGCCCCTGACTAATGCCAGGCCTAATCCGGTACCTGCTACTGCTCGCTGCGTTACACCCTCACCTCGGCTAAATTTTTCGAAAATTCGAGGCATTTCTTCGGGGGTGATGCCACTGCCCAGGTTACAGACTGACAAAATGACTGGGTTATCTTTTTGATTCAGCTCTTGCGTCAAGCTTAACCGGATTGTTGTTGCTCGGTCTGCGTATTTACCCGCATTCGTTAGCAATTCCATCAAAATTCGGTTAAGACTATCCAGATCGGTTTGAAGATTGACCGGGCGACTGGGCAAATCAAGCGCCAGGGTTAGCCCTTTTTCTGTCCACCGATCTTCAAACGACTGCGCTAAATCGCGGATCGCGTAGCGAATATCCACTGCTTGCCACTGCGTCAGGGCATTTCCAGATTCCAGCTTTTGGAGAGCCAGCAAATCATTGATCAGGTTGGACTCTTGGGCACATTGCTGCTCCAGAATATCGAGATATTTAGCCCGACGTTCGGGTGACATATCTGCCTGACGTAACATCCGAATAGCCAGGGTCATGCTGGTTAAGGGTGTCAGCAGCTCATGGCTCACCGTACTGAGAAATTCGTCTTGCCGTTTGGTTAAACTTTGCAGTTGTTCAACTTGTTGCCGTGTTTTTTCATACAATCTGGCTTGAACCTCTAAACTGCGTTGTAGTTGGGCAGTTCGTTCTTCAACCAATGCTTGCACTTGGCGCAGTGTACGGGTTTGAATGATGGCTGTGCTGAGTTGAGCCGCGACCAGTTTAACAAAGGCTAATTCTTCGGCTTGCCAAACGTAGGACTGATGATGTTGAAACACGAGGCAACCCATCACGGTTCCCTGATTTTCGATGGGCATCAGCAGCAAGGCTGGCATCGCATCGGGATTGAAAATGGGTGCAATGCGATTGGGGTTGGACGACGGAGCGACAGTGTTAGGCGCGTTGAAAGTGGCGATCGCAATCGGTTCTGTCTTTTGGGCAAGAACCTGCTGAAGTAGAACACAGTCGGATAGTTGAAAACTTGGTTGAGATAAGGTTTTCGCTGAATGGTCGGCGATCGCCCATTCGGTTTCAGTGGTGGGTCTGATGTCAGCGTCTAACGCAAACTCGTATTCAACTTTCACTTTTGTCTCAGACATCGACTCTAGAGAGTGATGTTTCTGGAGCGGATTGAGATACTTAAACGTTAACAACGCACCATAACTGAGATTTAATGTCAGGGCGATGCCCTCAACCGCCAGTTGAAAAATCTGCCCCAAATCCCATGAGTTGCGAATGGCACTCGTGAGTTGGTCAACCAGGTTTTGGTAGAGAATTTGCCGATGCACCTGGCGTTCTAGCTGTGCTTGAGAAATAACAATAGCAACTTGGTTAGATAAGTCTTTTAGTAGCTGCACCTCTGACTCCTTCCATTGATGAGGTTGCGATCGCACTAAAACGATGACCCGGTTGCTCTGTTGCTGAAAAGGAATTCTGATGACGAGGATAGATTTAAGCTTCAGGGCATCAGGTTCGGCGGAGTCGGGTGAGGACGTTTTAGACTGTGACCTCTTTTTCAGTGCGCCAGATTTTGGGTAAATTGACCCGAAATCGGAAATGTTGAGCAGATTTGAATGGTCTAGTTGCTGCTTTAACTCAGGCCGCTGCAAAATATTTAAGAGTGATTGCTCTTGCCGTAGATCCGGTTTACCTTGGTCTGAGTGCCAGCTCGTTAATTTAAGAATGGCTTGATCGTAATCTTCGACACCTAGTAAACAAGAGTCTGCCACAAAGGATTGACCCAGCAGATTAGCAATCTTGATTAATGCGGATTGAGCATTTTGACTAGCCAAAATAGTTTGAGTCACCTCTTGCTCAAGCCGATGCTTTGCTTCTAATGAAGTTTGTTGTGCCAGAGCAACCTCCAGGGTGAGTTGGAGTTGTGTAGTAGGGGAAGAATCCTGAGTCATCAACAGTTCAACCAAGTCGCTGGAGGTTTCTGGGTCGGCAACGCTTGCCAACCCGAGTTGTTCTTGAAAATCCATGATTAGCACCCAGAAAATATTGAACTTGACCAATCCATCAGCTTTATCTAAAAAGCTGAATCATTTACCAATCAAGTATTCAATGGCTTCTAGACTAGTAGACCCAATTAAAAGTCTTACAACGGGGTGCAGAGGTGAAACCCCTGCGTGGGGGCTGTGCCCCCAACCGCTATGCTGCAAAAATTAGTGTTTGCACCATTCGTAGATCTCTTGTTGCTTGGATCGGGTGGTTGGTGACAAGCTGTGGCTAAACCACCGTTTGTTGTAAGCCAAACATCTAATTCGCAAGGGATTTACTGTCTAGAGAAATTATTAAAAATGGGAGAAATCAGAGTTGGAGATAAGCCACACAGCCGGACTACGTTAGGGCGGGGAACACACGAAACTTGAACCGAGATGGGAGTGATGGGTAATTTGACTTTTCTAATTAAACCCTGTCGGACTCACAATCACTTCTACCAGTAGATAGAACGACTATGATAGTTTGGATGAACTACAGTTTCCTGGTTCTCAAGGGGTTGTCTGGTCAGGTCGCTGATTCAAGGACGGTAACAGAGCATCAAGTTTTGTTCGATACGCTGAATGACCTTGGTGATCAGGAATACAGCTCAATTTGCTTTAAATTACACGTTCTCTGGTGCTGGAAGTAACCGTGATTTCCCTACGATTAGCCTTGGGTACTCTTTCAGTCATCCTGGTTACAGACAGTGTTAATACCAGTGGTAAGGGCACAGCTTCTGAACTCTTCTTCATGTAAAACTTGTGACCTATGATTTCAGCCCACATTTCTTTAGCTTCGGCTCATGCGATCGGCACGGTAAAGGGACCGGGCGAAAATGGCAATCAATATGTGTTTATTACGGCTGACAATCGTCACGTTAAGATTGGCGAGTTTGTGTATTACGAAGTGGCATCGGAGCAGGGGCAGACAACGCTGTTACAAATTTTGGGAAAGATTTCTGCACGATGTTTAATCGATCATTTGCCGGATCGGATTTTTGCAGATACTGAAATTAGTCCAGAAGCGATCGCGGCTTTGGTTGGCTTTGCCCATCCCAATCCAGAAATTTACGAGATTACAGTCGATGTCATTGGTTATTTTCACCCAACTCTGGGGTTCATGAACCCCCGGAAAACACCTGATCCTGGTGCTAAGGTTTATCTGGCAAGCGATGCAGGGTTGCAACAGATTTTGAATAAGAAGCAACCCGAAGACGTTGGGTCTGCCTATATCGGATCTTTATTATTGAGAGAGCAAGCAGCTGTACCGATTGTGCTGGATGTCAAAGAATTGGTCAGCACGCATATGGCAATTTTGGCGGGGACGGGGTCTGGGAAGTCTTACACTGCCGGAGTGTTGGTAGAAGAGTTGCTGGCTCCGTATAATCGAGCGGCAGTTTTAATTTTTGATCCGCATGGTGAATACAGTACCCTGGCAGATATGCGGGGTCATAGTGCCTTTGTCTCTGCGGATGGCTATGCGCCCAAAGTCAATGTCTTGAGTCCAGATGACGTGCGGATTCGGGTTTCGTCGTTGGATTATTACGACATTGTCTCGCTGTTGCCGGGGATGAGCGATCGCCAGCAAGCAATTCTCGATAAAGCCTATACGCTCCTGAGAAAACATAAACGCGGCGATTATCGCTGGGGCATTCAAGATCTGATTGCAGCTGTCTATGAGGCAGACTCGGCGGAAGATGAGGAAGGCAATCTTAAGGTAGGGTCTTCGGCACCGGCGCTGGAATGGAAATTGGCAAAATTGGAGCGATCGCCCTATTTTCATGCCTTTGAGCATCTTTCGCCCAAGAGTTTGTTTGAACCGGGACAAGTAACGGTTTTGCAAATGAATGAGATTAGCCAGGAAGAGCAGCAAGTGATCTGTGCAGCTATTTTGCGGCAGGCAAACCAAGCCCGGATGAATACCCAGAAGGGAAACATTGAGGCAGATGATGAAAATTATCTCCCCTACCCAATTTTTATTTTGCTAGAAGAAGCGCATCGCTTTGCCCCTGCCCACGAACCCTCGCGTTGCAAGATGATTTTGCGGACGATTTTAAGTGAAGGACGGAAGTTTGGCTTGGGAGTGGGACTGATTACACAACGTCCCGGAAAACTGGACTCTGACGTGCTATCCCAATGCATGAGTCAGTTCATTATGCGAATTGTCAATCCAGTTGACCAGGACAGCTTGAAGTATGGTGTCGAAGCGGCTGGGCGCGATTTGTTAAAAGAATTACCGGCTTTGACTAAAGGGCAAGTCATTATTTCTGGAGCCTGCGTCAATACTCCGGTTCTGTGCCAGGTGCGATCGCGCAAAACCAAGCATGGCGGTGAAACGCTGGATGCACCGGCGATGTGGCAGAGTCACTTCCAGGCTCATCAAGTGCAGGCACGAAAAATTGAAGAGGCACCCCTTGTCAGTCGATCGCAACCCAAAACCTTTCGGGGAGTCAGTATTGATTAGAACGGGTGAAGGATAAACGGTTTAAGTTTTAGGACTTGCGCCTGGGTGTGGTGTAGGCTTTGCCTACACCACACCCAGGCTCCTTTCCAAGCTCAAAAATGTCCTGGTGTTCTAACCCCTGCCACCTCTTGTTAACCTGGAGATAACTAAATTCTTTGAAAATTCCCTTCTCTGCGAACTGAGTGTAGTAAAGTTATCTTTACTTCACCGAGTGTATAGATTTGGGTTTCTCGTTTAGCGATCGCCATTCGTTACCAAGCTATGACCTATCTAGCGCCAATCTTACCAACTGATACAGCAACAACCTCCAATTTTTTATTCTCAGCCATCGCCCCTGCCCAGGTGGTTCGAGGGTCAACAGTTTTGGGTCAGGCAGGCCACGCGATCGCTCGTTTGGGTGAGCGTCCTTTAATTGTCGGAGGTGATCGCACATTAGACCTGATTCAGCCGTTTTTTCAGCCGATTCTCAATCATCCTGCCCTTAACCTGTGCCAGGCATCCTACGGTGCCGACTGTAGCGAAGCGGGTCTCGAAGGGTTGCGCCAAGCGGTGGTTGCCCATCAGGCAGATGTCATTATTGGGGTGGGTGGTGGCAAGGCGTTGGATGCAGCCAAGTTACTGTCTTATCAAACCCAGTTGCCGATTGTGACTGTGCCAACGTCAGCGGCAACCTGTGCCGCTTGGACGGCGTTATCTAATATTTATTCTGAGCAAGGTGCATTTCTCTACGATGTGCCATTGCCCCGGTGTCCAGAGTTGCTGATTGTAGATTATGACGTGATTCGCACGGCTCCTCGACGGACGCTGGTTGCAGGGATTGGCGATGCGATCGCCAAATGGTATGAAGCCTCAGTCAGCAGTGGTCATTCCGATCGAACCTTGATTATTGCGGCGGTGCAACAAGCGCGTATTTTGCGAGATATTCTGTTCCAAAAATCTATCGCCGCTCTCCAGTCTGCCGATAGTGAAGCGTGGCGCGATGTGGTGGACGCCAACATCTTGCTGGCAGGGGTGATTGGCGGTATGGGGGGTGCGCAATGTCGAACGGTTGCGGCTCATGCGGTTCACAACGGGCTGACGCACTTGTTGCAAAGTCACGACACTTTGCATGGCGAGAAGGTAGCTTACGGTATTTTGGTGCAGCTGCGGTTAGAAGAAATGATCCAGGGAAATTTGTTGGCAATGACGGCTCGCCAACAGTTGCTCAAGTTCTACGGAGATATTGGGTTACCCAGAAGTCTAGATGACTTAGGGCTGAGCCAAATTACCCTGGCAGAGCTACAAACGGCATCGGAAGTGGCTTGCAACCCTAAGTCTGATATTCACCACTTACCGTTTGACGTGACCCCTACTCAACTGATGGCAGCCATGGTTTCTACTACCGCCCCTTGCCAAGCATCGCGTGCTTTAGAGGCAGAGTCGGCTCATTCTCTGTTCCAGGAAGGACAACGATCGTCGTCTTCCCTGTTTTATCCTGCTAACGAGGTACAGGCATGAATTTAGATTGGATTACACCCGCAGACCGCCTCAAAGCTTTACCTCCCTATGTGTTTGCCCGTTTGGATGAACTCAAAGCGAATGCGCGTGAGCAGGGTTTGGACTTGATTGATCTGGGCATGGGCAATCCGGATGGGGCAACCCCTCAACCTGTGGTAGAAGCCGCGATCGCCGCTTTACAGAATCCTGCCAACCATGGGTATCCGCCCTTTGAAGGGACGGCAAGTTTCCGACGAGCGATTACAGCCTGGTACCACCGTCGTTATGACGTCGAACTTGACCCCGATGGCGAAGCTCTGCCGTTGTTGGGTTCTAAAGAAGGATTGGCACATCTGGCGATCGCCTATATCAATCCGGGTGACCTGGTTTTAGTGCCCAGTCCTGCCTATCCAGCCCATTTTCGGGGACCCTTGATTGCTGGCGGAACGATCCATCAACTGGTCTTAAAACCTGAAAACGATTGGCTGATTGATCTGGCAGCGATTCCCGATGCGATCGCCGAACGGGCCAAGATGCTGTACTTCAACTATCCCAGCAACCCGACAGCGGCAACGGCTCCCCGCGAATTTTTTGAAGATATTGTTGCCTTTGCCCGCAAATACGAGATTCTTTTAGTGCATGACCTGTGCTATGCCGAACTTGCCTTTGACGGCTATACCCCTACAAGTTTGCTAGAAATTCCCGGAGCTAAAGAGATTGGGGTTGAGTTTCATACCCTTTCTAAAACCTATAACATGGCAGGCTGGCGGGTTGGGTTTGTCGTGGGCAATCGCCACATTATTCAAGGATTACGGACGCTGAAGACCAATCTGGATTACGGCATTTTTGCAGCTCTACAAACGGCAGCCGAAACGGCGTTGCAATTGCCTGATGTTTATCTCCATGAAGTCCAAGCCCGCTATCGCACTCGCCGTGATTTTTTGATTGAAGGGCTGGCAGAACTGGGTTGGGATGTACCCAAAACTAAAGCCACCATGTATTTATGGGTGCCTTGCCCTCCCGGTAGTAGTTCTACAGACTTTGCCCTCTCGGTATTACAGAAAACAGGAGTCGTGGTTACCCCCGGTAATGCCTTTGGTATCGGTGGTGAGGGCTATGTGCGGATCAGCTTAATTGCGGAGTGCGATCGCCTGCAAGAAGCATTGAATCGACTGAAACGAGCCGGAATCCGCTTTCAATCAGAAGTCGTGATGGCGCAATCAGAATAGGGGTCAGCGCTACGTACGGAATCAAACTTAAACGAGTGATGGAAGCTCTCGCGCCGCGAGAGCTTCCATTATTTGTAGACGCCATCAACCGTTGTGCCCGATGGAGCGTGGGGGCGATGCCCCCACGCTCCATCGGGCAAAATTCATTCTTCGCGATAGCCAAACTCTGCCAGAAGAGAACGGGATTGTCGCCACTTCGGCTGGACTTTGACAAACAATTCTAAATAGACTTTGCCCATGACTAGTTTTTGGATTTGTTGACGGGCAGCCGTGCCGATCGCCTTTAGCATTTTGCCCGATTTCCCAATCAAGATGCCTTTTTGTGATGGGCGTTCGACATGGATGGTAGCAAGGATGCGGGTGATATCGGGTTCTTCATCCACCCGTTCGATGGCGATCGCCACAGAATGGGGGACTTCTTCACGGGTTAGGGTTAAAATCTGCTCTCGAATTAACTCGCCCATGATGAATCGTTCGGGCTGATCCGTGACCAAATCCGGAGGATAGTAATAAGGTCCTGCTGCAAGGCGATCGGTTAATGCTTGTTTGAGTGGTTCTAACCCTTCTCCGGTGAGGGCAGAAAATCTCATCACTGTCCAACCCTGAGGTTGTGCCAGATCCATATAGGTTTGATCAATCTGCTCTGCATCGGCAGCCTGTTGGTCAATTTTGTTAATGCCCAAGATGACGGGTGTAGACGTCTGTTTGAGCAATTCTGCCACAAAGCGATCGCCCCCGCCTGCTACGGTTGCGCCATCGGTCACGAATACGACGACATCAACCGATTGAATAGCGGATCGCGCATTTTTCACCAAGACTTTGCCCAGTTGATGATGGGGTTTGTGGATACCCGGTGTATCGACAAAAATGAACTGCGCCTGAGGCGTGGTCAAAATGCCCTGTAACCGATTGCGCGTCGTTTGTGCGATCGGAGAGGTAATGGCAATCTTTTGCCCAACCAACTGGTTCATCAACGTAGACTTGCCGACATTGGGGCGTCCGATAATGCCGATGAATCCGGATCTAAACCCTGGTGGCGCAGCAGGAATAATATCCCCCGTTACCAGCGCTGAGACTGATGGGGGGTCATGGTTGGGTAACTGCTGCAAACTATCTTGCATAGGGGGTAGGATCAAGGATTGAGGCTCAGGTTAAAGATCGTTAATCCTTGGATTATGTCATTTTGTTGGGCTGGGCAGAGCGTATCCTTACAAAACTGCAAAGGCGATCGCGCTTCAGTCGTCTGAACTATCGTTGATTTTTGTCAAATTTTCACCCTGCATGGCATCTAATCGAACACCTTTATTGTGAATTCAAGCCTCATTTTTCTAAAGTATCTTCAGGCGCATATATAGCGATCCTAAATCCGGTGTGAAAGCGCCCGCCCGAAGGGCGGGCGCTTTCACACCGAATCATTTTCACAGATCAAATAGGATTGCTATAGCATTTAAAAACAGATTATGTCTCTTGTGTACTGTTTTTGAAACCACATGTGAGAGATATGTCTAAAGATTCGGTGTTGATCGATAATTTTTACGTTGTTAAACGTTGCGATCGCCTTTTCATAAACTCAGTACTGGTATGAGTTTATAACGTGAATTAAAAGCAAGGATTTGAACGAGAAATAGCTTGATAGCCAAGTTTATATGACAGATTTTGAAGTGAACATTTCCGCTCGTTAATTGGTCTAACCGCGATTAGAATAGGAGCGAAAATAGAGTGGGTAGGCTGTCACTTTAAAGTCACTTTAAATATAACGTCTTAGACTTCTGTGCTAATCGCGCCACAGAGGACAAATGCTTTTGGACTGGGGTTTAACGACGCCGAGTGACCTATCGAGATTGTCCTGAAGACAAAGTCATAGGCTTAACAGGGTCTGGATTCTGGCAGGTTTTCTAAGATGCCGTCGATAACTTCTTTTGTGTAAGGTGCTATTGAAAGCATCTATAGACATCCCATTTGATTCGTGAAACTGATCAGTTGTAAAAGCGCCCGCCCGAAGGGCGGGCGCTTTTACAACTGATTTAGGATCGCTATAGGATAGGGAAACTATTGCGCTAGCATAAAACCTTATCTAAAAGGGAATGAGAAGAGGTATATTGCTCTATCCAAAAGGCATAAATCCTAATAATAATATTGAAAAACTCTGAGTGGATAGACCTTAAATCTTAAATATAGAAATTACTGAGATATCAGCCAGAATTTAATCTGTCTACTTCTCTTCCCAACTGGATAAACCCATCGATTACAGTGTAAAAAGATTGAACAAACGAGCTAGCGATTACACCCAAATTAAGCCTGTTAGCTCCTTGGTTTTTCTAAACCGTTTCAAGGGAAAGGGATGTTTGAATCCGAGATTTATTACCAATCGAAACACTTAAATCTCGACCATACTCCCAATCCATTTACTTAGTGAGGGATGATACGATGAAACTTTTTCTGAAGAAAGTCACAACT
Source organism: Calyptranema fuscum S582 (assembly GCF_055793305.1). Classification (NCBI taxonomy): domain Bacteria; kingdom Bacillati; phylum Cyanobacteriota; class Cyanophyceae; order Oculatellales; family Oculatellaceae; genus Calyptranema; species Calyptranema fuscum. The sequence goes on along the minus strand of NZ_JBSLYH010000066.1, from coordinate 23,950 downwards.
TTTTCTGCGTTTTCTGCACTGATTATCGCGCCACTGTTTCTATCAGCAAATGCAGCCTCCGCACAACCTGCTGGCTTAGATGGTAGCTACCTGGGAGGAGGGGTTTCGGTAGGTGTAACTGACGGTGGCGAGGGCGATGGCGGCACCGTGGGTGGAAACGTTCAGGGTCGTCTAGATGTTCCCGACGCACCTGTTTCGGTTAGAGGCTCTGTGCTGATTGGCGGTGACAGTGCCGCAATTATTCCTACTGTTTCCTACGACGTTCCCATCACCAACAATGCCAACATTTATCTGGGAGCAGGCTATTCTTTCGTAACCGATAACGGTAATAGTCTGCTGGGAGACGATGACGCATTTGTGTTGACAACGGGCGTAGAAGCTGAAGTGGCACGTAATGTCGTGGTCTACGGCGACGCCAAAGTCGGTTTGGATGCTTATCAAGATAGCAATGACGCTGCCGTCAGTTTACAACTCGGTGCTGGCTATCGGTTCTAATGCATTTGAGTCCTCTGCCTTAGAGTAAAACCTGAAGTCTAAGCGCTGTGCCCGATTCGGGCACAGCGCTTAGCGTTTGGAGATATAATTCAAGCAATTTCTTGGGGTTGCCTCAGCGGTGGTTACAGATTTGGTTAAACCGGATAAAGAAGCCTGGTTAGCGTTAGTCGTAGGCAACTCACGGCTCCATTGGGCTTACTTTTTAGGCGAAGAGTTACAGGCAACTTGGGATTTACCTCATTTATTAGAACAGGCGATCGCCACCTTAGTTGCTAACCAGTTTGACTTTACGCCTCATATTTCTTTGCCTGTGCCCTTGTCCATTGCCCCAACGGCACCGCTTTGGTTTGCTTCTGTTGTGCCTGACCAAACACAACACTGGCAAAAGCATTGCCCTATGCATATCATTACGCTCGATCACATTCCCCTTAAACATCTCTACGCCACATTGGGAATCGATCGCGCCTTAACGCTCCTGGGAGCCGGTCAACAATGGGGGTTCCCCGTTTTGGTCATTGATGCCGGTACTGCCCTGACGCTGACGGGTGCTGATAGGGGGCACCACTTAATCGGTGGCGCAATTTTGCCGGGACTGGGATTACAGTTGCGATCGCTCTCTCACGACACAGCTGCTCTCCCCTACGTGGGGCTGACAGATGATATGGATTTACCTGAACGATGGGCGACAAACACACCCGATGCCATCCGTAGTGGCGTAATTTATAGCCTCTTAGCAGGGCTAAAAGATTTTATTCAACAGTGGCAGCATGACTTTCCCGATAGTGCCATTATTTTTACAGGTGGCGATCGCCTGTTTTTGTCTGAGCAGATAAAACTTATTTGCCCCTCTTTGGGTGACCGTATGTATGTAGAACCCGCCCTGGTATTTATGGGAATGCCTATGATCAAACGGCTATTTTGGGAGTAATTTCGGGAGTAATACTGATCAGTCCGTATGAACAGTGATTAAAAATTTACGTTGAGCATCCTTAAAGATTCGGACAACTGATCGTTTAATTACTCACTCTTACTGAGATCTACGGATGTATCTTGCCTGTATAAACGTTTAAAAGACTAGGATGGGTTGCGTACTGCGGTACGCACGGCGGTATCGGGGATATCCGGCATCAACTATCAGGGAGTACTCATGCTACCAATTCTCGTTCAAGAACGGGTTGTACGTCGCTTTTTTTTCTATAACGATGGCAGACTGTATGAGGGGATGAGTCATCAAAATAAGCTGTATCAGTTGATCGAAAACTTTAGCGTGGACGATAGACCCAGCGCTTATTTGCTAGCTTGTAAGTTTTCTCGGGATGGTCGCTACACCGTCATTACGGCATCCTCCAGACGCTATCAAGTTTGGGTTAATCTACAAGCCGCTGATTCAAGTGTCGAACGGCACTGTGAACTGTCGCACAGCCTTGATTAAGTCTTCTGGGGTACCCACATCGATATAACTCCCGTCTGGAAAAATCTCTGCTTCTACGCGCATTCCCCGATCAATCGCCGCCTGAATCACATCTCCTATGGGTAATTCCTTGTCAGCAATAGAAGGGTGTCCTCCAGTTCGATCGACTGTTAGATACTGATGCATGAAATCAGTAAACGCCGGAGTCCAAACTGCGATCGCCCACATATATTGAAGTTCAGTCTCCTGCGGTTTCTCGATAATCTGATGGACACCCCCGTGCTGATCAACATCCACCATTCCTACTTTGCGATAATTTGTCGTAGGAAATAAACCCAGGACAACCTCGGCTGCACTGTTAGATTGATGCGCCAGCAAGCGAACAAAGGCATCTTCAGGCTGGAACAAAATATCCGGAAAGCCCAGTGCAACGATCGCCTCTTTAATAAATGGGTAAGCCTGATTGAGCGTGTAAGGAACTCCAAACGGCACATGCACGGTCAGATAACCTATGTGCATATCCACCATCGAACCATCCCCCAGGTACGCCGGAATATCCCATTTCCCTGGACGCAGCACAACAAAGGCTTTAGCAATTCCAGCTAAACGCATTTTTTCAAGCAGGTAGTGGCAAACCACCTTAGGTTTTAAGCTGCCATCTACCCCCTTGGCATCAAAGCCGATCGGGTAAAGCTCTTTACTCATCGGTATTGGAGCAAGGCGACTGGCTTGACCTGCGGCAGGCAACAAACCAATGACGTCACGTAAAGGAAATGGAGTATTCATGGGCAAAAGCAGCAAATTTTCGTCCCGACGGTTCCCAGAACATTTGAATCATCTAAAGACATTTTATTGGAGAGCTGATCCAGGAATTGTTTTGCATGGGAAACCCTGGGTTTCTCATGCAAAACAATTCCTGAAATCGACAGTCATCATTCCAGGAAAACTGCTGCTGCAATGGGGATCGCTTTATGTGAACCTTGGGGCAGGTGATGGGTTAAAACCCGGCGTTCGTTAACACCTGACCATTTTGCTTCTGGGTATGTATGACGGTACGCATCAGAGTTAGGACGGGGTGCAAGGGTGAAACCCCTGCGTGGGGGCACCGCCCCCACCCCCCTAATGTCTTAACTGGATCGCGTAGAGCCATAACGCTATAAAACTTGGGAAATGGATGAATGAGTTCAAAGAACAGGTGAAGAAGCGCTGTTTGACTCGTGAGATTGCGGATACATTGATTAACATATTACTGACTACTGATGTTCGGCTTGCTAAAACCTCATGGTAAAAACTAAGCGGAGATCAGTCTCAAAAGAGAATAATGAGACTCCGACTCTATCGTTAAAAGAGCGGATGGCACAGAAACGTAAAGCCGATCGCCTCCGCAAAGAAATCATCAACTTCACAATTTTCACCGTCTTCTTCTCTGCCATTGTTGGAGCGGTGTTAGGCATTGCGGTTGATCCCAAAGTGGGAGTTGGGGGAGGAGTCGGCATTCTATATACGGCACTCTCGTTTAAGTATCCTCGTCATGCTTTGTGGGCATTTCTGATTTATTTGCCGTTTGGTGGCACGATTACGTATGCCATTGGCAACAGTCCGCTGCTTCAATTAGCCAAAGATGGGTTTTTTATTCCGGCTCTGTTTGGGGTAATTCAATATTGCCGCCGCGAAAAACTTCCTATTTTCGTTTCCAAACAATTAGTGGCTCCGTTAGGCATCCTCCTGACCTTTTGCATGCTGACGTTGCTTTTTGTCAATGGAGCGCAACAGCTGGCATCCGGTCATAATGGTCAGCCTCTGGCAATGGGCATTTTGGGGCTAAAGGTCTTTTTGGGATATGTGCCGCTAATCGTCTGCTCGTATTACCTGTTGCGCGATCGCAAAGACTTGTTGTTTTTGATGCGCATGACCGTTGTCTTAATCCTGATCTGCTGTGGATTGGCATTCATCCAATATCTCTCCCTTAAGACAGGCAAATGTGCAGGCACCCGGTTTGCCCAGGGAGACGACATTTTTAAAGCATCGTTGAACGCCCGATGTTTTGTCGGTGGCTCCCTGCTTTACAGTCCAGAACATGGGCAGATTCGTCTCCCCGGAACATTTGTAGCCCCCTGGCAATGGGGTTGGTTTTTGATCTCTAGTGCATTTTTAGCCTTTGGACCCGCGTTTAATGACCCCAAGCCTCTCTGGCGAGCCTTAAGTTTGAGTGCGCTGGCTGCTGTCTTTGTTATGTCTGTTCTCTCTGGACAGAGAATTGCACTGGCATTAGTGCCGGTGACGTTTGTCGCCTTGCTAATTCTCACGGGGCAAATTGTTCAACTGAAACGATTTTTGCCGACCGCCGTAGGGCTAACACTGATCTTAGGAATTGCAGCGTTACGCAACCCGCAAGAGTTACAGGCTCGCATCGAAAGCTTTCAAAGCCGTTGGGAAGCCTCACCCCCCTACGATTTCATCATGGGGCAGTTTAAGTGGGCAATGTCTTCTACTGCTGGGCTATTGGGCAGTGGTTTAGGTCGGGCAACCAACTCGGCACGGGGTCTGGGGGAAACGCTGTTGATTGAGACGTACTATCCCAAGATATTGTATGAAGTCGGTCTGTTTGGCATGCTGGCATTTTTAGTGTTTGTCACCATGCTGACCTTTGTCACTTTTAAAGCTTACCGACTCTTGCGCGACAGCACCTTGCGCAACATTGGGGCATCGCTGTGGGTGTTTGTCTTATTTATCAGCTATAACACGTACTACTATCCCCTCGATGTTGACCCCGTTGCCGTTTACTACTGGTTTTTTGCGGGGGTGATCTTGAGATTGCCCGATATTGAGCGACAGGAAAAATTAGCCGCCTTAGAAGCGGCTGGGAAGGTGTCACCTAAAAAGGCAAAGAAAAATCGACTCCGGAAGACGGGCTTCAGTTAAATTGAATACGCTGAAGTCCTGGTTGCATCTGAATCTGTACCATCTGCAAACCGTCTAATTTTGGTTCTAAACCAGCCTGTGATGAGGGTGCGATCGCTCTCAAAAGTGGCAGGATTACCTTAAAAGCAGTTAAAAATGAGTTGTATTCAGCCTAATTCGTCTATTTCAGTAGTCTGCTCGGAGTAATGGCTTGTGGACACACCTTTCGTTTCTATCATTGTTCCTACCTATGGGCGTGAAGACGTTTTGCGGACAACCCTGGCAAATGTGATCCAGCAGGACTACCCCAACTATGAAGTGTTGGTGGTCGATCAGACCCAAAAACACGAGCCAGAAACCCAGGCATATTTAGAAAAGCTGGCGAGCGATCATGCCATCCGCTTGTTTCAAGTCGCGTGGGCAAGCCTGCCTGGTGCTAGAAACTATGCCGTGCGCCGTGCCAAAGGCGAAATTATTATTTTCATCGACGATGATGTGGTGTTGCCAGAGGGCTATATTGCTGCCCATGTCCGCAATTATCTGGGGCATCCTGAGATTGGTGCTGTGGCAGGTCGAGTCTTTGACCGCATGAAATTGGCAGATGCCGCACCCGATTTAGAAATTGACTATCTTCCACCTGAGGCAATGGATCCCGGCATTGCCTGGTACCACATTGATCTGGTGCATACAACCAAACCGCAGCAGGTGTTGACCGCCAGAGGTTGCAATATGTCGTTTCGCCGGGAGCTGTTTGAAACGTATGGATTGCACTTTGATGAACGATTTCGGGGAAGTGCCGTACGAGAAGAATCTGACTTTTGCCTGAATATCCGTAAGACGGGCTTAAAGATTTGGTATGACCCCGAAGCGCACCTAGTGCATTTAGGTGAAGAAACGGGCGGGTGTCACGATATTAGTACGCGATCGCTCAAATACCAGGCAACCTTCTACCACAATCACTTTTTTTTGGGAATGAAGAACCTGACAGCACTTCAGGCATTGCGGCTGTTTGCCCGATTGTTTGACTGCCATGTTTTAGGACGTCCCCCCTGCCACAAAAGTGGTTCCCCCATCAAAATTTTGACTCGTGGCGTATTTTATACGATCGGTTTTGCCAGTGCCCTCAAAACCGTGATCAAGGCACTCTGGGATGATGGACAAGTCTACAGCCGCCAAGACCCCCTGACCACCTCCCCTGCTTCCCCATCTACTCTCTCTAATTCCCCATCCACCGTGTCACCTGATGGATTGCATTAAAGCTACAGCAAATTGCGGGTAGCCCGTTCATCCGTGGCTCAGGACAACGTGACCAATTGCTAGATGCATCATTCCTAACTGTTCACAGATGCAAACAGATGTCTGAAAAAGATGGTACCTCCTGTAAGGGCGAAGCATTTGTTAGACAGTTGTTGATAAATGGCGAACATCATGGTTCGAATGCTTCTCCCCTACAATTTGCAGGGATGCCCTTTTTTAGAAATCGCTTAATGCTCCACCCTTCATCTCCCTTACCCTCTATCTCCTCCACCCTTCATCCCTCACACTCTTTATCCCTTCTACCCACCATCTCCCTCACCCTCTATCTCCTCCACCCTCTATCTCCTCCACCCTTCATCCCTCACACTCTTTATCCCTTACCCACCATCTCCTTCACCCTTCCCTCAACTTAACCCCTAACCCCCTAATCCCTGGTCTATGAAAATCTTGGTCGCAAGCCACACGTATATCGTGGACTTGAACTGCGAAAAGCTCCGAGCCTTGGCTACTTTAGAACCCGGTATTGAGGTGACAGTGGTTGTCCCCAAGCGCTGGCGACCCGGAGGTGTACAAAACAAATTAATAGAAACCCGGTTCCGTGAAGAGGGGTCGTTTCGAGTCGTACCTGTTTCTAACTTCAGCGAAAATAATCAGGGATTGCTGTGTTTTGGTGCCGATCTGATTGGTGTATTAAACCAATTTCGACCCGATATTATCCAGGTTGAACAAGGGTCTAAAGCGATCGCCTATGCAGAATTTATTACACTCAATCGGCTATTAGGATTAAAGGCAAAAAATTTATTTTTTACCTGGTGGAATTTACCCTACGACCTGAAGTTCCCCATATCCGCCCTGGAAACGTATAACCTCTCACAGACGCATGGTGCCATAGTTGGCAACCAGGATGGTGCAGATATTTTGCGTCAGCGCCAGTACACAGGGGCGATTAAAGTTATGCCTCAACTGGGTGTGGATGAACAGTTGTTTCGTCCCCAGGCACAGCCAGACCTGGCCGCTCAATGGGGAATTCAACCCGACGAGTTTGTGGTTGGATTTGTCGGACGGTTTGTCGAAGAGAAAGGATTGCTGACCCTATGCGATGCTTTAGCCGGACTCACGGAGTTGCCCTGGAAGTGGTTGCTGTTGGGGCGAGGTCCATTACAAGAAACGCTGAAAGCGAAAGCAGACGCCGCTGGTATGGGCGATCGCTTGATCTGGATTGAAAGTGTCCCCCACGATGATGTTCCTCGCTACATTAATCTAATGAACACCCTCGTGCTGCCATCTGAAACAACAAACCAATTTAAAACCCTCACTTCAGTCGGTTGGAAAGAACAATTTGGGCATGTGTTGATTGAGGCAATGGCATGTCAGGTGCCTGTGATTGGGTCTGATTCGGGCGAAATTCCCAATGTCATTGGCGATGCCGGATTGGTCTTTCCCGAAGGCAATGCTGCTGCCTTAAGAGACTGTTTAGCGCAACTGATGACCCAGCCTCAACGGGCAACCGATCTGGCAAAGCATGCCTATACCAGAGCCATGAACTGCTATACCAACCATGCTCTGGCTCGACAGCAACTTGAGTTTTACCAGGAAATTATTGGCAACCCATGATGAATCAGACTCCGACGCTATCGATCGTGACGCCAACGTTAGGAACGTTTTCTGCGTACTGGCTTGAGCAACTGTTGAATGTGCAAGGTCAGGTTGAGTTTATCCTGGTTTATCCCGCAGGGTTTGCCACCAAAGTGATCTCTGATCCTAGAGTCAAAACCATTGTCAGCCCCTATAAAGGCGAAATGATGCAACGCTTTGTCGGCTTGCTCAATGCCACAGGTACGTATGTTTTGGCGTTAGATGATGATGATTATGTTCATCCTGAAGTTGTTCAACTGACGACCGATTATTTCACCCGATTTCCCGATAGCTCAATTTTGAGGTTAAATAAAGCGGTTATCGATCGCACTGAAGACGATCGGATTAAGAGTGACTGGCAACCTATTCCAGATCTGACTCAATTAGATGTTTGTAAACGTTATGAAAACGGTCAATTCAAAGGGCTTTTAGAAGTTCCGATCGCACCATTAAGCGATCGCTTTCAATTGAGTTATTTGGTAGTGCCTTTTAAGAAACAAGGTCTACATTTTGAAAATTTTAATAACATTATCTGGAAAACATCGGTTGTCCAAAAAGCATTGCCGGTACTGTCGCAAGCCACTAAGTTGTTGGGTGTGATTACCTGGATTCCCATGTCAGGTTTCGATCGGCTGTTGGGGTTATTTGTCCAAGCCGATTCTTTTTCATCTGGTACGGTGATTGGACATTTGGTTCCAGAACCCGAACAAATTCGGTATATCGATAAAGATCCGGCTCTAAAACCTCCCCGATTTCACGTTTTGTCCGACGTTTTATTAGTGAAACAATTTCCCCAATATGGTTATTTTTGGAGTTTATTTTTTAGTAAGCTCTACGGTGTTCCTAGAACGACTCTAAAGCTATTGAAATGGAAATGGATTAAAAATAAGTAGATTAATGATTAATCGCCAAGCGCTCACAACTCATCCTGTCTTTTATTCATTCAGCTGTATCTAAATCATTATGAGTCAACCGCTACGAGTGGTACACATTGTCCCTTCCATTTCTCTGGTCTATGGTGGTCCCAGTCAAATGGTCATGGGGTTTTCGGCGGCGTTGGCTCGACAGGGTGCCGAAGTCACGGTACTGACGACTGATGCGAATGGCGATATCGGTCAACCCCCTCTAGATGTGCCGCTCGATCGCCCTGTGTTTCAAGATGGTTATCAGGTTCGTTACTTTCGCTGTTCTCCGTTTCGCCGGTATAAATTTTCGCTGAAGCTGTTGCAATGGCTGGCTAACCACGCCCATGAATTTGATATTGCCCACATTCATGCGTTGTTTTCCCCGGTGAGCACGGCAGCGGCGGTGGTTGCCCGATCCAAAAAAATACCGTACATTTTGCGCCCCTTGGGAACGTTAGATCCGGCTGACTTAAAGAAAAAACGTTGGTTCAAGCAACTCTACGCCGCACTATGGGAAAAAGCGAACCTCAAAGGTGCTACAGCTATTCACTTCACCAGTCGTCAAGAAGCAAAGATTTCCGAACGGTTTGGCGTTGTAACCCATGATTGGATACTGCCATTGGGGGTTCAGCTTCCGGCTTTAGTCTCTGAGCCAGAACACATCCTCAGTCAATTGGGTATTCCAACGGCAACGTCGGTAGGTGGAACGGCTCCTGCGCCCTTAATTTTGTTTATGTCTCGCATTGATCCAAAGAAGGGCTTGGATTTGCTATTGCCTGCCTTAGAACGACTGCGACGGGAAGGCCTGGATTTTCATTTTGTGTTGGCAGGAGGAAATCCTCAAGATCCTGAGTATGAGAAGAAAGTGAATACGTTAATCCAACAGTCTTCTTTGCTAGAATGCACAACAATCACCGGCTTTGTTTCGGGTGTTGTGAAGGCGGCTTTATTGCAACAAGCAGATTTATTTGTATTGCCGTCCTATTACGAAAACTTTGGTATTGCAGTTGCAGAAGCCATGGCAGCAGGTTTATCAGTGGTGATTTCTGATCAGGTGCATATTTGGGAAGATGTACAACAGTCTGAGTCAGGGTGGGTGACGCCTTGTCAAGTAGAGGCTTTAACCAATGTATTACGAGAGGCGTTGAAAGATGCCAGTGAGCGGTTACGTCGGGGTCAGTTGGCTCAAGACTATGCTGCTCAACACTATAGTTGGGATGCGATCGCCCAGCAGGCTATTCAAGCCTACCGAAAGTTTGCTCATTCATAGACGTATAAAGTTGTAAAACTGTTCGCAAGGAAATCTAATCAGAAACCGTGAGATACCTCAAACACACTGACAAGGCTTCCAAACCAGTCCTCAGCATTCACATTCCTAAAACGGCTGGAACCAGTATATCGAGCGCTTTGACGGCTCAAGGCTTTGTTGAGCTTCCATTTGTTGAGAAGTATTCTTGGAGCAATTTGCATTGCAAATTGAACAAGATTAGTCGTCCGTCTAAACATGCTAAAGCCAGGGCGGTCAGGTTGGCGCTGGGCAATAAAGCTTGGAACGAATATTTCACGTTTGCTATTGTCAGAAATCCCTGGGATTTGATGGTATCCAGTTACAACTGGTGGCTTCAAAAGGGGCATAAATGGGAAAAGCTGCGTCCTGATGTGGAAGCCATTCGGCAAATGAATTTCTCAGAATTTATTCAGTCTCGCTATGGTCGTCAAATGATCAACGAGCAATATGGTACGTTGCAGGACTGGATTTGTGATGAGACAGGAACGGTAATTGTTAGTTTTGTCGGCAAGTTTGAAAATTTGGCAGACGATTGGGAGCACATCTGTCAAGCATTAGCGTTGGCAGATGCAGAACTTCCTCACGCTAATAAAACAGCCCGATCAGATTACCGAGATTACTACGATCAACACTCTCGAAAAATTATCGAGAGTCGCTTTGAATGGACTATTCAACAATTTGGCTATCGATTTTAGCGTCTTACTAATTTGTGTTGAGAGGGCGACGGCTTTGCCGTCGCCCTCTCAACACGAATCAGGTTTTATAAACTGCTTACCAGGGACTCCCGACCAGCGTAAACGCTGCCCAATAGTAAGGAGCTGAAAAGTCTAGTTCACTAGACTGCTGAAATTGTTCGGGTAAGGTCAGCGTGCCACCTGAACTTAACAATTGCCGATTTTCAATGCGAACGCGTCCGTGCAACATCGCTAATTGGGCTCTCCGCAACGCTTCTGCTTTGGTCGTAACCTCTGGTTGAGCCAGTTGCCAATAAAACTCTCGCATCAACGCCAAGGTGCCTAAATCGCTGATATACCAAAGACTTGCCAACGAAGATTTGACACCGGCATTAAACGACAACCCGGCAAACCCTAACTCAGCATCGCGATCGCCCAATGCTGTTTGGCAAGCACTGAGTACCAACAGTTCGACGGGCAACTCACTCCAATTGAACTGACGTAGATCTGCCAACGTTAGCTGGTCAGTTTGCCACAGTTGAATATAGGAACGGTCAGGCGCACCGGGCTGAAATTTGGCGTGGGTTGCCAGATGCACGATGGAAAACGTCTCGGTATTGAGCTGTTTGCGAAGATTGTCTAAGGTAAAGTCTTGGTTTAAAAACACTTGCCCTTGCCACAGGTTTTGCGTGATGGCAGAAAGCTCAATGGGCACAGCCGGTAAATCGGTCAATCCTTGAAATTCAGACGCACCCATTGCCAACACCTGTGTGTTGTGGACATTGATATGCTCAGAATTGGTTAATGAAAAGGCAGGAATGATGCCAAGGCTATATTTTTCGGCTAAAAACTGTCGTCCATCAGACAAGGCTGCCAGAGGTAACGAACGCAGCCCTGATCCTAAACAAAAGATGAGCGTATCAATCTCATGGGCTTGCAATTGAAGCTCTAAAGGCGCAATTAGCCATTGATATAACTGTTGGGCAGGGCTTAAAAACGTTCTGCTTGCGATGGGTCTGGCAACGTTTGTCTGAAATGTGTTGACGGTATCCAGCAACCTTTGCGAAGACACATTGGGTAGGGCAAACCGGAGAATGGGTTGTTCAGGAATCACCAGCACAAGTTCCAGCTTATCTACCTGCGGAAAAACGTAAATGAGAGCGAGCCGATGCCCGGTTTCGGTGGTCAGTCGGCTTAACGTCTGACTAATTTGCTCAGCCGTCAGAGGTGCAGAGGATATCGGAGCGCCAAGGTAGTTGGCATATTGGGCTTGCCAGGTTTGCTCGATTTCTGAAACACGCGCATTAACGCTGTCTGAAGCAGGTGGGCGATCGCCCGATGGAGTGATGGAATAAACAGGCAAGACTCGACCCTGGAGGGCGATCGCCAGAAATAGCCCTAAAACCCAAAGTATCGCTTTATGCAGCCGTAGTTTCATTGCCTATCCCACCATGGGCAGAGTTTGCTAATGCTCTATCCCAAGCTAATTCAGCACAGTCGCAATCTCCATCAGCCATCAGGGTGAGCCTTAAGCAGGAATCTGCCTGACGATGTAAACGCTTATTGCAGCTGGATTTCGACACATCAATCAAAATAAAGTTTGGTAAACCACCCTCCCTTAACCAAATCATCAATGCTACTTTAAATGCAGGCACAGAAAACATAAATTTCAACCCAATCCTCTCTGGTTCAAGCCCGTGCCTCCTGCTGAAAGCCAGACGCAACACTTGAACTTTGCAACTGAATTCAACCTTACAGAAGGCAAGTTAGTTTTCTCTCTTAAAGCGCAGTTCTCTTCAGCTTTAGAAAGTTAAAATTTCTGCCTTAGCTCTAAAGTCTCCTAAAGAGACTAAGGTTCAGCCAAAAGGGAATGGTTGTTGTGAGTCCAGTAAACCTTTAGTTGATAACTGATTTCGTTTCTTTAGTGCATTTTTTCGCATTAGCATCAGTTTCGATTGAGCAAGTTCATTAAATTTCTGGGTCTGGTAAGCAATTATCAGACCCCTGACCGTTCCAGAACACTCCGTTTAATGTGCGCTTTACGGCATATTAAACCTTACCGTTAAATACATTATGTGGAAGCCGTATCTCTGGGAGGTGCGGCTTCCTGGCGTGAAGTGCAAATCATGGAGAGAGCTTCGCGGAGCGAGGCTCTCTCCGCAACTGAAATGTATCCAGGTGCGGCTATACAGTGCTGTGCGGGTTGATTCCGTCTGGTGTTGTGGGGCGCTCCGCGCCCCACAACACCGTTTCTGGATCGGGTGCAGCCATGCCACAAAAAAGCCTGGTCACCAAGTGACCAGGCTTTTCAGGTTTATTAGAAAGAGTTTAGCGGATGTATTCTTTGAGAACACTGTTACGGTTGGGATGGCGTAACTTCCGTAGAGCTTTTGCTTCAATCTGACGGATGCGCTCACGCGTCACGTTGAAGATCTGACCGATTTCTTCTAACGTTTTCATGCGCCCATCATCCAAACCATAGCGCAATCTTAAAACATCGCGCTCACGGGGGCTGAGGGTGCCAAGAACACTCTCAAGATCTTCGCGCAATAAGCTCTTTGCGACCTGATCTTCAGGGGTCTCGCCGTCAGACTCGATAAAGTCTCCTAAGCGAGAATCTTCTTCTTTACCAATTGGAGTTTCCAGAGAGATTGGAAGCTGAGCCGACTTCGCAATAAAGCGGAGTTTCTCAATGGTCATCTCCATGCGGGTTGCAATCTCTTCTTCGGTGGGTTTGCGCCCCATTTCTTGGGAGAGAAGCTTGGTTGTTTTCTTGATGCGAGAGATGGTTTCGTAGAGGTGAACCGGGAGGCGAATGGTTCTAGACTGATCAGCGATCGCTCTAGTAATTGCCTGACGAATCCACCAGGTTGCATAGGTAGAAAATTTGTACCCTTTTTCATGGTCAAACTTTTCTGCCGCCCGGATCAAACCTAAACTGCCTTCCTGAATCAGATCCTGGAATGACAGACCGCGATTCATGTATTTCTTCGCAATAGAAACTACCAATCGCAGGTTCGATTGAACCATCTTATCCTTTGCCCGCCGACCGATATAGAGGCGACGACGGAAAGCAGGCAGAGGCATTTCTACTGCACTTGCCCATTCAGCGTCCTGCGGTTCGCGATCGAGCTGCTTCATCAGTTGCTCGCGGATCCGTTCCAACTCCAACAAATCTGCAATCTTACGAGCCAACTCGATTTCTTCATCTGCACGAAGCAGGCGAATCCGCCCAATTTCTTGCAAATAGAGCCGAATAGAATCCTCAGTATAATGCTTTTTCTTAGCCTGGGATCGACGGCGAGTGGACTTACCTTTGGTTAACTTCCCATCTTCTTCTTCAGCCTGTGCATCAAACAGGTCATCCTCTTGATCGTCCTCTTCATCAATTAAGAGTTCAAAATCGCCTTCCGAGGGTTCAAGGGTTTCAAGTACGTCGTTAGCCTGGGTCATGCCGCGCTCCTCATGCTCCTTAGGTGAAAGGTCAATCAAATCAAATAGAGATCAAATACTGGTATGAAAACCTAGAGGATAACACAATCTTCCTCTATCCTGGTCAACCGATAATAAATTGGTCAAACTGCAAATATCTAAATGATTTGCGCTATGCCCGAATCGATGAACACCTGATTCCCCAGACCTAACTCTCCTGTGTAGAGGCACCGTAGCATAGATTCCATTTCAGAAACTTTGTCAAGGACTCTCCGATTGTAGCTTCTCTTACAGAAATTGCACTTTATCTTCGGAGCCTGATCATTAAAAAACCAATTGCGACCTGTAAAATCGAGGCGAAACAGCATAGATGCACCGGGTAATACGAGTGTTATCTACCAGATCAAACGAACTACATTTGATCACAAGTAATGTTTGGAATGGCGAGGGACAGATGTGGAACGCTTGTGTTTAGAGAACGACCCATCGTCATTCGTCAGTCCTAAACTGCATACTATGGAAAGTGACTATCTTGGCTCAGCGTCAAAACTAGAGACGGATAGATCGATTGAATGACGAAACAATCATTAGCTTTAGTGTTACAAACTCAACTGCAAACTTGCAAGCGTCCCAATCCTATATAACAGGTTTTTTAGGCACTGTCTTGGAACAACAGATTTTGCATTCTGGCAGCGAAGTTTTGCTAAGCTAGATTGCTCTAAGTTAACGATAATCCATGTTCAGGAATGTTGGACAAATAGCTGAATAAATATCAGCCATTTCGATGAATTCAAGCTTCCTCAGGAGCGTGGATTTAACCAACCCTGATTGTTGTTTAGAGGGCGATCGCCCTCTAAACAACGACGCCAGGTTCCTTCCTCTGCGAGTCTCAGTAGACCCTATTTAAAGTAGGACAGGGATCCGGGCATAGCCCGGATCCCTGTCCTAAGCAACCTTGTGGCTGCTATCGGGAGATATTTTTTAGTGACTATGCGGCTAAAAAATATCTGGCAGTTGATCTTTTGGATAGGCTTTATGTCACAACATATGCCACAACAAAGAATAGAGGATTGCGATAGATGGTATAGCAATTTTCAAGCGAGTGGAGTCTAGTACACCAACTTCAAAGTTTTAGAGGGGGTGGAGGGGGTGAAACCCCCTCTTGGGGGCGCAGCCCCCAAACCCCCCCTGTTGCAAAATTTAGTGTTTGTAATACTAGATTATGTTTCAAAAGCCATGCGGAGAATGGCTTTTGAAACATAATCCAGTTCTAGCTGGGCGCGACGCGCTATAGGCTGCTGCCAGGTGCGGCAGCCGTTGGACAAGACGATGGGGCGCAACGTGAGGCGCGAAATGATATGCCGAAAAAACAGAAATTTCCGTATCTTGTGGGATCTAAGTGGACTGCTCAACAAACCATGTTGGGTTGGCGACACTTTCAGGTGGTGAATCGTAAAAATCAGGGTCAGTGGGTGTTTGCAGAGATGGTTGCGGCTTGCGATCCGGCAGTCAGACTGTGGCTCAATGCCCAACTTCTAAAGGATCGAACCCTATGGAAAGCCGGTTGGCAGTCGTTACAAGAACAAGAGAGCCGTTAAGCTGAAACTATTGGCGATCGCTCTACATCTACCTCATGTCTATCATCACTGTCGAAAATCTGACCAAAGTGTATCCGGTTGCGATTAAAGAACCTGGATTGAGAGGGACGTTAAGCCATTTTTTTCGCCGCGCCTATCGCCGAGTGGCAGCGGTTCAAGACGTGTCGTTTGAGATAGAAGCGGGTGAAATTGTTGGTTTTCTGGGACCCAACGGAGCCGGGAAAACCACTACTTTAAAGATGCTGACCGGGTTGATTCATCCTTCCAGTGGTCAGGTCAGCGTAGCAGGGCACATTCCATTTAATCGCCATGCCGATTTTCTGCAAAAAATTACCCTGGTGATGGGGCAAAAGCAACAACTGATCTGGGATTTGCCCACCTTAGACTCGCTCAGGATTAACGCCGCTGTTTATGGCATTGCGGACGCGGAGTTTCGCCATCGTTTAGGAGAGCTGGTAGACATGCTGGCGCTGGGAGACAAGCTCAATCAGCCTGTCCGCAAGCTTTCTCTGGGTGAGCGCATGAAGGCAGAATTATTGGCAGCGTTGATCCACCGGCCTCAGGTTTTGTTTCTGGATGAGCCGACATTGGGATTGGATGTCAATGCTCAGGTGGGTGTGCGTGAGTTCTTACGGCAATATAACCAGCGTTATCAAGCGACTGTGTTGCTCACCAGCCACTATATGGCAGATATTACAGCCCTGTGTCAGCGGGTTCTGATGATCCATAAAGGGCGTTTAATCTACGACGGCAGTTTAGAAGGGTTGCTGGATCGGTTTGCACCCTGTCGAGAAGTTACGGTCGAACTGGCAAAAGAGCGATCGCTGACAGAACTACATGGATATGGCGAAGTTGTCTCCATTGATGGACGGGTGGTGCATTTTATCGTGCCTCAAGAACTGTTGACCCAGACCCTCAGCAAAATCTTGACCCATCTGGATGTGCTGGATATGACCGTTACCGAACCGCCGATTGAAGACGTTATCGGTCAAGTCTTTAAAGCAGGGACTGTATCATGAACCTAAAAACGGTGTGGCACACCCTATGGCATAGCTGGCGTACCACAAAAACGTTGGTTGCGGTTTACTACGCTTATATGCTGGAATACCGGGCAGAGCTTTTGTTTTGGGTGCTTTCTGGCATTCTTCCGTTCATTCTCATTGGTGTTTGGGGCAAAGCGGCACAAACCGGACAATTCGGGCTGACGCCGTTGGAATTTACCCGCTATTTTTTGGCAGTGTTTTTGGTACGCCAATTTACCGTCGTTTGGGTGATCTGGGAATTTGAACGCGAGGTTTTGCAAGGGAAGCTGTCGTTTCGATTGCTCCAACCCCTGGACCCTGGTTGGCACCACTTTGCTTCTCATTTTGCCGAACGGTTTGCCCGTCTGCCTTTCGCTTTTGTTTTGATTGGGTTATTTTGTCTGCTCTATCCTGAGGCGGTTTGGCTACCCAGTTTGCCCAGTCTGTTACTGTTTGTTGTGGGGGTGAGTCTGGCGTTTACGCTGCGGTTTGTGATGCAATACACTTTTGCGATGTTTGCCTTTTGGATAGAACGAGCCAGTGCGATCGAGCAATTTTGGTTTTTGCTCTATCTATTTCTTTCCGGGTTAATTGCTCCACTGGAGATTTTTCCACCCCTTGTGCGTGACGTGGTGATGTGGACTCCGTTTCCTTATATGATCCATTTTTCTGCCAGCATTTTAGTTGGCTTGCCCGTAGATTTACTGAGAGGTTTTCTCATTATGCTGGGCTGGATTGTTCTTTTCTTTGGTCTCAATCGTTGGCTATGGCGCAAGGGCTTAAAGCATTATTCCGGTATGGGAGCGTAACGGGAGAGGAATCTAGGATAGAGGCGATCGCTTCTCAGAACCGTGGATTGATGGGTGGCATGGGTTAGCTACTGCGCTATATCAAGCCCATACGGATGGTGAGAGGCGCACCCCTTCAGGGTGCGCCTCTCACCATCCGCCTATCTCACAACTCATTTAAAACTGCTATTTGTCTTGAGTTCTGTTTCAATCGGGATAACTTTGCGAGAAAATATTGCAAAGCCCATACTTAAAACGTTAGACTTTCTTAATATCTCATCGATATTACTCTATCGCAATAGAGTAATAGGCTGTTAAGATTGGGGATCAATTCGTTCAGAGCTAGAGATTGGAATGAAATCAGCCGAATCTGTGCCGTCGGAAGTTGTGCAGCAGGTTGCTGAATACTTCGGTGTACTGAGTGAACCTATGCGGTTACGCATTTTGAATGCGCTCCGTGATGGGGAAAAGTGTGTTCAAGACTTGGTAGAAGCTACGGCAACCAGTCAGGCGAACGTGTCGAAGCATCTCAAAGTAATGCTTCAAGCTGGAATTCTCTCCCGTCGGAGTGAAGGAACTTCAGCTTACTATCGCGTGACAGATGAGTTGATTTTTGAGCTATGCAATCTAGTCTGCGATCGCCTTGCCAGTCGGATCGAAGAGCAAGCCAAGCATTTTCGTGCCTTTACCCTGACCAGTAAGGAATAGTTTTTTGTGGCGTACCTCTGTCATGGATGGGGTACGTAGGAGAAATGATGCTGATTTTGGGGATGAATGTGAATGTGAAACCGTTGGCTTCACGTTCGCATTCATCCTGTCATTCAGTAATATCTTTGTGCGTTGCTATAGCTCAAAGTTTTGTTCAAAATCGGTGCGAGTCATAGGCTGAGGAATCATAATGCCTTCACCGCCCAATACTTCCAGGGGTTGACCTTCTACGGAAAACCACACTTTGGCATCGGGGTTTAAGCTCGTTGCTGTATACAGCACTTGTGCCAAACGTCCCACCATAGAAGCACTACCGCCGCCAGCGGTAAATTCTTTCGACAAATTTACATGAATGCCATCGGCTTGAATGCTGAGGCTGAGGAGTTTGGTATTCTCAGGAATTGTTGAAGAATTCTCGGCAGTGTCTGTGCCCTTGAGTAATTCACCCAATGCGGCGTTGAGAACGTCGTCGGGTTCATTGCCCACGTTTAATGGGGTTGAGCTGGGTACCAATTCCAAACGGGTGCCGGTATCTTTCAGCCAGTAAAGCTGCACCGTTTGCTCGGTGGGTATGGTGCTGGGCTGAGGGGTCGTTGCGGGGGTAGTTGTAGGATTGGTAACGGTAGGGGAAATGGCTGTATGGGTGGTTTTGTAAGAGTTCCACGTCCACCAAGCTGTTGCACTTCCGGTAATGAGGACGACCGAGATGCCAACGAGAATGCCGAGAGAAATGCGACGATGTTCGGGTTTGATGGGTTGGGTCGGGTCTTGAAAGTTTTGGTCTTGCATAGGAAGACTCCTGGATACAACAGGGATCTAGGGATAGAAGTTGGGAGCCGCAGGGCGGAAGGATATAGCTACATGTGAGGCACCCTAGTTTCCGGATGCAATAAAACTGGGATCGACATGAACAAAGGCTGCGATCGCCAATTGCCCCTGCTCTACTTTCAATTCTAAAAGCCGCACCGTTAAACCTTGATCATCCAGGTTGCGCAAATCTAAGCGTCTACTGATGCCGGTGGACAATCCTTGAACGAATTCAGCCGGAAAAGGTTGGTCGTTCACCTTAACAGCCAGATCGACTAATTGAATTTGGTGTCCGGCGACTACATCAAACCCTGATTCTACAAAAATGCGAATTTGCTCGGAGGTTTCCCGCTCTCGTAAGGAAACTTGAAACCGTAGCCGATTGTTATCCAGCAATTCCAGCTGTGGATCAACAAAGTCATATCGCTCTGCCTGTCCGGCTTGGGCAGACGATGCCAAATTAAATCCTAAATTTCTCAGTTGCTCGATTACCTCAGGAGCTGCTAACGCCTGGGTGATATCGGCCTGGGTGAGCACTATTTTGACGGCAGCATTAAAAGGTTGCTCCAGTTCGGGTTGACCCTGCCTGAGACGAGCCGGATTGAGGGCGATCGCATCTGTTTCCAGTTCTAAAGTGTCGATCCGCACGCCTGCCAGAGGAAACAACCCGCGTCCGGCAAGTCGGACTTGATCAACCCGTCCTTGTAACAGTTGATAGCTGGGAGTATTGTCTACCCGGACGGCTAATTCTTCGACAGAGGTGAGCTGATCGCGAATGGTATGCTCGGCAACGGTATCGATAGCAAACCCCGCAGGCGACAGAATACCGATCAAGCTAGATAACAGGATGGTGAGAAATTCCATCGATAGCAGTCCTAAAATGATTGGTCAGATAAGCGGCTTGTGAGAGGCGCACCCCGAAGGGGTGCGCCTCTCACAACCGATTTGAGATTGCTATATAGCAATCCTATTTGATCTGTGAAAATGATCCGGCGTGAAAGCGCCCGCCCGAAGGGCGGGCGCTTTCACGCCGGATTTAGGATCGCTATATAGCAGTCCTATCCGATGGGTGAACCAGATCGCGTATGCAATGACCTACCCTCTAGGCAGGTCATTGCACAGATTCTTGGAGATGGCTCTATCTTACTCAATCGCGTTTGCCAAACAGGGTGACACCAATTGCTGCACTCGTCACCAACACAATTGCCAATAAGGTACGCCATTCTAACTGTTCTTTGAGAAAGATAAAACCAACCAGAGCGGCGATCGCAGGTTCAATACTGATCAACACTCCAAACATGCGGGGGGGCATTTTTTTGAGGGCGGCATATTCCAGTGAATAGGGCACAACCGTCCCTAAAAAAGCAGCCCCGAAGCCAACCCCAAAAACCACGGGATTGAGCAATGCCACTCCGCCCTGGGCAATTCCCGCAGGCAATAACAGCAATGCCGCAACCACCATGGCTAATGCCAACCCTGCACCCCCCGGAAAGGCTCGCCCTGCCGGTCCCGAAACTAGAATATAAGTCGCCCAAAAACCAGCTGACAACAAAGCCAGCACTACTCCAACCCAGTCTAACGATGAACCACTGAGGGGTGCCAGCAACAAGACACCTGTCGCCGCTAACGTCACCCAAACCAGGTCTAAAAGGCGTCTAGAACCAATCACGGCTACCATCAGAGGACCCACAAACTCAAGGGTTGAGGCGATTCCCAGCGGAATCCGTTCGATGGCTCCATAAATCGTAAGGCTCATGCCGGCGATGGTAAGCCCTAATAGCCCAATCAAGGCATAGTCGCTATAGCTGTGATGGCGCAGACGAGGCCGCCACAGACAAAGCAATAAGATAGCGGCAAACGCTTTACAAACAAACGCTGCACCCACCGAACCGAGAGAATCAAACAACGATTTAGCAACAACCGTGCCAATCTGAATCGCAAAACTCGACAGTAAGATGAGGCTGCTGGGCGGAATAGCTCCGCCCAACCGTTGTAACTGTTTTACGCCACGAGCGAGCGATGTCTCCAGGGACGCTAGATTTGACGGAAAAATTGATTGAGATCCGGTTGGGTCGGAGGCGAGAGATTGCATTGAACTGCCGAGTCTTTATATAGGACATTGGGCAATGCCGAATTATGGTGTAGATGGGCTGGGAAACCGCAGGTTTCCCAGCCCATCTACACCTGAACCTAGCAATACCGTACTTTGGCGAGGGGTCATGTGCTCAGCGTTGGCTACACAGGTTTCTAAACCAGTCGTTTAACCAACCTCGTTTTTACCCCGTCACCCTGAGCATCTTAATACGAACATCCGTTGGGCGAAAGTCTGACATTGCTTAGGATCGTGGATCAAATAAGATCGAATATTGGATCGTTTGTAGGGGCGACCGGCCGTTCGCCCCTACAACAAATCATCGGAGTTATTTAATTCCCATTCCTTAGTGCAACATTGCCCTACAGATCCAAACTCAGGCAGTTAGGTAGGAGTAGGCTTTATTAACTTGCATCTGTAGTTTTTGTTTAAGGATGGGTGTACTCAGGTGTTGACTGCCATCAGGCAAAACTTTACGTTTAAATACATATCTTTATGAATGTGAGACAGAATTCAAGAGTTTACGCAAGTTCTGGCTGAGTCGAGACGGCTTTTCCCTGATCGGTTCAGATACAAACTCAATTTATGAAAATTAGAATCTATGCAGTTCAGCTTTAGATATAAGCCTTATCTGTGAGGGCGTTGAGCTAATTTGGTCAAGGCGATCGCTGCTGTTTTATCGCCCTGATTTCTCAGTTTTGCCGCATTTGCTCAACATCTCGAAAGGCATTAATCAAGTAATCGATCGCTTTGTTAACGGTTCTGTCACTCTATTTCATCTTGTGTTTTCCTGCCCCTCGTCGCCTAAAAACTGGTTTATGGTTTAAGAGTATAAAGATATCCTTAAGCAGAGGCATTATGACTCCATTAATGCTGCGTCAGCTCTGGTCCTTAGTGGAGAGAACGCAAGCCAACATTCTCTTGAATCTGGATGATGCCAGCCTAGTGCAATGGCTGATACGTCAGTTCAAAACCGAGCGATCGCTCGATCACTCAGAGGCAACTATTATTAGTGCCTACATTTACTCCCATGTCACTCTGATTCGCGACATCGCAGAAGAACGCTAAGCCACTCGATATGCCCTTAAATAGTTGCTTGCGCTTCACCCCAACGTCACTTCGCCCCAAATTGCTCTACACCAAATTTATTCATCATCAATTAAAGCCGAATCCATTTGAACGCTAAGTTTTGCCTGAAGCAAAACTTCAATCCTGAACGTTGGATCGGCTACACAACTAAAGAAATTTTGGAAGCTGGTGGTTTTCTATGGGAAACCACCAGCTTTTAGATGAATGATAGCTCAACCCCATAGGGACATACTGCTGTAGCCGTGTGTCAGGTTGTTAGGTGCAGCAACGGTGTTGTGGGGCGCAGAGAACCAACCCGCACAGCGCTTAAGGCTTTTTAGTAAAAAAAATCACTTCACAATCAGCCTGCGCCCTGTATTTTCACAGTCTGTTGAACTGAAAAAGGACGATGCTCCAGACTTTTTATTTTTTGCGAAGATAAGATTCTATGTAATCTCTTCACAGTAATTTTACTTGGCTATTAGTAAGCTTGATGCATTAAGACCGTAAAAACCATAATATGTAAATAGGAAGCACTGAGGAATTTACGCAAGTTCTAGATTCTGTTGATGGACGCCGGATAGAGAAAATACAGGTACCTCTTCTGGCTGTTCTCTTGGGTTTTAAGGAATGTTCTGACAAATTGCTACTGACTCATCAAGGTTCTCTACTACATTCCTTTTGTTAAACGCCAAATCCAAGACAAGCTACCTCACCATCGCAGGATCGAGTCTTTTCATCAGGGGTTTGACACACGCATCATCGGGGCTGCTGAATTAACTGAATTCGGATGGATAAAGACTACTCAAAAGAGTTGACCCCTCTTTATCTTGTCCGAACTCACTGCACTAAAAGCAAGCTAAGAACTAGACAACTCCGCAATTAATTTGGTCAGGCTTCACGCTAATTCCTCTCGTCGGGTGATTTACGGAAGGTGCACAGTACCCTTCTCTCGCCCCTCATCTCACCTTAACCAAAGAGTTGGGGTTTTAAGTATTTTGACCCAAACGATTAAAGTCCCGGATCTTTAAGCGCAGGCTGCTTCATGGCTTCGCACGATCTGCAAGGGCATTGTCGTTCGTACACTTTACGATGTTGTAACCATGAATACACTAAGCAAACTAGGAACGATTATCACCACTACACTGGGTGCCGCGTGTATGGTTCTTGCTACTACCCCAACGGCAAGTGCTGCCACTTTTTATGAAGCTGAGAAAGGAGATGCAGGGAGCTTAGTTGGCAATTCGATGGTTGTTGATACCAAACCCAGCGGCACTCCAATCACCAGTATTGTAGGGTCCCTGCAAACTGGGGCGGATATGTTTGAAATTTATTTGACTGGCGAAGCTTTTTGGGCTTCGACCAGGCTTGATACAGAATATCTAGATACACAATTATTTCTATTCAAAAAGGAAGTAGATGCCAAGGGTAATGCGATCGCCGTGGGTCTCTTTACCAATGACGATGTCCCTTATAACGATTCGACGTCGAAGCGATCGGCAATGTACATCCCTGCGGGGCAAGTTACTCCAGGGCTTTACTACATCGCTATTTCAGGGTATGACTTTGATCCGGTTAGCTCGACGGGTAGCTTCATCTTCCCTAATACCCCTCGTCGGAGTCTCAATGCCGCGTTAACCACTTCGCCGTTAGCAGGCTGGAAGGCGCGCAGCACTTCACCTGCGGAAGGTTTATTTGGGTACACGATCGCTTTAACTGGGGCAACATTCGTTCGCGGCATATCGCCGACGCCGACTCCAACGCCGACGCCTACACCGACTCCAACGCCGACGCCTACACCGACCCCAACCCCGACGCCTACACCGACGCCGACCCCAACCCCGACGCCGACTCCAACCCCAACCCCAA
>NZ_JBSLYH010000065.1:0-35433 GCF_055793305.1 Calyptranema fuscum S582 | reverse complement strand
CGTAAGTTTATTGATAGGTTTATCCCACAGCCGATGTTAAACACCACGATTTCACCGCAAGCCACCCATTTAGCGCTCCTGATCAGGGGCGGCATGGGGAATGCGGCAGCGCCGTTGAAATCTGGTTGGTTTAGCCGTGGCTTAAAAGTTTTACCACTGTTTATCGGCGGAATAGATAGAGATGATCTGTCCGTCAATCAACAGCCAGATGTATATAAACCCAATAATCAAAGCGGGAGGTACAGAGCGATCGCTGTGCCCATGTCGGACTAGAGAACTCCACAACGTTTTCTCAACCCCCGCTTCTGATTCACAGAGGCGGGGGTTCTTGTATGACCATCCATACCTGTTTCACCCCGTGTTTGTGATTCACCGTTGTTGCAAGTTGTCACCAACAAACCGAACAAGGAACTCTCCGGTCATGTTGAAAATTACTTACCTTGAGACAGGTGTGTTACTGGAACAATCCAGCCAATCGTTGGAAGAATGGATCGGCTTACGTACCGTTTTGTCTTTGCGCGCCGGATATCGGCTGCAAATGGAAGCGTGTTCGGCGTCGTTGTTGCTTTCTAGACAGGTGATAGAATTCTCGACCCTGGATAAGGTGCTCAAAACAGACGCGATCGCCAAAGTCACGCTCACCGTGTGTGATGCCGATTATGTTGAAGTCAGCGTTCAAGGCATCTGGCTGTCTTCGAAAACCGACACCACCGAAGGTGTGTTTGTGGCGATGTTAGGCGATCGCACAGAATGTCTACTGGTTGATTTGTGGCAAGCCTCCCAGGCTTATGTTTCCTCATCTGCCCTGTTTTAAGAATCAATTAGACCCGTTGATTTTCATAGGGGTTCTGAAGGGTAATGGGTTGAAAAGCGGCGCGGAGCGCCGCTTTTCAACCCATTACCCTTCAGGTTTTGAGGGCGTAGCGTTGACAACATTCAATGCGCTTGATCGTGGGTGCCTTACTCCATAACAGAGGGGTTTGAGATCCGTTTAGTTTAAGTATCAAATCGTACCAAAATAACGAAATCTTACTGGCAATTCAGTTGCTTTTCTGGGGAACAGCCACATAGCGATCGCCGTATAAGTGAGAGAGTTTCACAGAAATAATGAGGTTTCGTAAAAATTTAGTGAAGTTCCAGAAAAATACGGAGATTTCGTGAGAACTTACGTAAAACTACGTATTAACTATAGTAGTGCTTAAAAACTTACATTTTTAGTGTACGGGTCTTCCATCAGGTGATTCTAATTTTTATCGGTGCTGTTATCGATCGGTGATTCTTGTCCGGTTCTGCCTCTTCTATTGCTGAAAGAGCAGACTATGGTGTGTCTACTCAAGTGATTTCATTAGACTTAAGCCCATACCAGGCGAGTCTAATAGGCGATCGCAATCTGTGTTTGGGTCTAGTTTGCTGTTCGCTAGAAATCATGTTCAAATTCGGTCCGAGTCCAACACAACTCCAGTTACATCGCTACTCTCCTCTTCTAAGACGAACCCCCTTCGTCGCGGCACTAAGGATCACCAATTCATTAAAACCCGGACGTTTATTTTTGTCAGCGCGGCGGAGCCGCGCTGACAAAAATAAATCTTCGGTTTTATTAAGTCCACGATCCTAAGAGCCATTCATACTCATCCGCTGAATTGGTGGAGATGTGATGTCAGGTTTCTACAACCTTGACCCGACTCTTCCCACCCGTCGTGCAGACACTAAATTTTGCAACACCGGGGATGGGGGCGCAGCCCCCACGCAGGGGTGAAACCCCCGCACCCCATTGCAAAACTTTTAATTAGGTCTACCAGCTTTGATCAGCGGCTTCAGCCTCGGATTTGTACGCAAGATAACACCCTAAGTCGAGCCACACCTGCTGTGGTCCCTTCTCAACTTTGGAACTAGTAATCACAGATTTGCAGAGAGCGTTTGAAGAGGAAACAACTCAATGGCGTCCACATCTTATACCAGTCAGACTGGCGGCACTTACCCCCAGGTTTTGCCAGCTTTTGTTGGAGATTTTGTATTTGAAGATTTGAATGCAAATGGCATTCAAGATGCGGGTGAGTCTGGTCTTGCCAACGTCACGGTAAAACTAATTAATAAATATGGAACAGTCGTTGCCACCACCACAACGGCTGCCAATGGCTCCTATAGCTTTAAAGCAAATCCTGGTGTTTACAGCCTTCAGTTCGTACCCCTGAATAGTACCTATCTGTTTAGCCCGGTCGATCAAGGAAACAATGATGCGCTTGACAGTGATGTCAACGCCACTACCGGAAAAACAGCAACCTTTACCCTTGTCTCCAATACCACCACTAACACGATTGATGCAGGCTTCTATCGCACAGCAAGTATTGGTGATTCTGTTTTTCTCGACCTCAATGGCAACGGTGCCCAAGACGGTGGCGAAACAGGTGTTGAAGGGATTACCGTCACACTCACCGGAGCAGGCACAGACGGGCAATTGGGTACCAGCGATGATCTGACTCTGACCCAACTGACCAATGCTCAAGGTAACTATGGCTTTACGGGATTGAAACCGGGGCTTTATACCGTCGATTTTCTGGCACCAGGCTATGGGTTTAGTACTCCCAGCAGTCAAACCATCACTCTAAAATCGGGTGAAGTCAACAATGCCATCGATGCCGGGTTATTAGCACCCACCAATTTAGATGTGTCGATTGAGTTTGATGCCACAGGTTCCTCAGTTTTAGTCTCCCGTCGTTTGGATGTGGATAACATCGATACTGATAACGACGGTCTGTACGAGCCAGAAACTGTTCCATTTTTGCTACCCGAAATTGGTGGCACCTATGACCAACTGATCCGCATCAAAAACGATAACGCTACTTCAGCAACTTCGGTTATTTTAGACGTTGCTGCTTCCCATGACTTTGTCCAATTGATTAGCGTTGTGGGGGATAACACACCTATCACGCTGCTTGATGATGGCGATGGCAACGATCAAACGGTGCGGATCAAAATTGATGCGATCGCTGCTCATGGTGAAGCGGTAATCCGAGTCACCAATCAAGTCACCAACTCAGCCAACATCGTTCCCCTCAGTTTTTCGTACAGTTTTCTGGATAGTTCTAACCCAGACGATTATGGCAATGCTGTGGTTTCAGGGACCCAATATGTGGGGGGTGATTTCATTAAAAATGCTGGAGAAAGTGCCATTACCTTTAAGGCATTTGATCCTGCACAATTGACAGCGTCAATTGTGGGCTATGGCAATGCCACAACTTCACAATCGTTGTCTATTCTCCGATCTGATGCTCAGGTCACAACGTCGGCGGGAGATATTTACTCATTATTTTCGGCAGAAGATCAAACCTTTGATACGGATACCAAGGTCAGCGGCAGCACCGACTACACTCGCACCTTTGGGTTTGCCAATTTTCTATTGCTCTGGAGTCAAGACCCGGACGTAGATATTCAACCCTTCACCGACATGTCGGGCAATTCCGACTCCTCTGGCGTGCTGAATACATTCTTGGATTTGATGGATCAAGGTTTGTTTGGCATTGAAAATTCAGCGTCCTTTTTTGAGAAGAATGGTGAAACGTCCTTTGCTGAGTTTTCTGCCCTCTACCATGCCGAGGAGGATGGCACCCCCATTGTGCCCTTCACGCAAACGCTTGTGGCTGGACAAGTCCTGAGACGTGACAGCATCGTTGAATTGACGTTTACAGGTGGGTCTTTCCAGGCATTTGTTGATGCTAATCTGACCGATCCTACCAAAAACTACATCATCAATATTTCACCCGACTATCAAGGGTGCAATCCGACGACGGGAACTGCAACCATTGATTTCTATGACTACATCCCCGATCGAACCACGGTGGGAACCCTCTATCAAATCAAGTTGCCCGATAGCATTAATGTCTTACAGATTAACAATCGAGTCACCCAGGAAAACCTCGATCTGAGTGCAACTACTGTTTTAAACTCTACCAAAATGCCCACCGGCATTCAATTTTCTGGAGATAGTGGTAAGAACGTCAAGAGTGATGTGATTAAAGGCACAACGTTTGCTGATTCAATTGTCGGCTCAAACAGTAGTGACACCCTAAATGGGTTTGGTGGAGATGATACGGTGTCGGGTGGCAACGGCAAAGACCGTATCAATGGTGGTCAGGGCGACGACATCCTGTACGGTGGCAAAGGTCCCAACACGTTTGTTTTTGACAAGTATTTTGGGAATGATACCATTGCTGATTTTTCTGCATCATCCAGCAAATCTGGATCAAATAACGTGATTGACCTGACCGCTTTAGGGCTATCACAAACTCAACTGAATAGCAGCATCAGCACAGTTAACGGCAATTTGTTGATTGATCTGACTGCGTTTGCGGGTGGCACGATTACGTTGACTGGGGTTACTGCCATATCCACATCTAATGTGTTGCTCTAAGTCATAGAGCCAGGGTCTGGTTTAAAAGTTGTTTTTTCGTGCGCTTCGCGCACGAAAAAACAACCCTCTTAGCAATTTTTAAGCGGTACGCATTAGGGTTAGGACGGGGTGCAGGGGTGAAACCCCTGCGTGGGGGCACCGCCCTCTACTCCCCTGAATTGACAACGACAATGACTCGCGATCCTGCCTCATTTCAACGAATGTAGGCAAAGACTTTATAGCACTATGCAGGTTGATTCAGTACGGTGTTGTGGGGCGCGGAGCGCCCCACAACACCGTTTCTGTACTTAACGAACTTGCACACTGCTGTATCGTCTGGCTTTTCATGAAAGGACTTAATGTTGGCGGTTTGGATCGCGAGATTCTACGTATGTTCAGCCCCTTGCTGATCTTCCAAATAAGTAATTGCGACTGATTGCGACATCTGCATCTTCACGGGCAAAGGCGATCGCTATAGCTTGTCCAATCCTGGAATCGGAACCTGTGACGATCGCCACTGCATTCACCAGCTTTTCGCAGTCATAATGCAACTTCATCATGCAATTCTTGAAATGGCTTGTTGATAACAAGCCTCAAATCATTAGGGTAAGCGCGAATCAGTATCCTCAATGGTTCGACAATAGCTAAAATCATCTCACCTAACCTTCACTTGACTTTGATGATTTTGGGCTTGAGGGTTCTGACTTGAACTGTTTGCAATAGGTTTGAGTTCTACTTTGACCCAGCCCGATTTACGCTGATCAAAGGCTTTGTAAGCATCAATCACATTCGTCATCGGTTCAACCTGGGTCAGGATCATTTTTGGATCAACAACCCCACTGTGAACCAAATCCACAATTGATGGAATGTATTTGCGGTGGTTACAGTTGCCCATCTTCAGCGTCAAATTCTTGTTCATTGCCATGCCAATTGGAAAGAATTTGTGGGTCAGTGGATAGACCCCAATGATGGAAAGTGTCCCGGCTTTTGCAAGCCCCTGTACTGCCCATTCCAATGCTTGAGAGGGGGCATTGCCGGGATGCCAATTGCCATTTTGCGGATTGGTTTCCGGTGCAATCTTTTGCAGCTCTTGCTGAAACTGTTCTACTTGTTTTAAAGCTTTCTCAGCTGCGGGTCCACTGTTGGGCGCAACGGCATCGACTCCAACCGCGTCGATTGCCCGATCTACACCAATGCCACCCGTTAAACTTTGAATTGCCTCAATCGGATCTTCTTTGTTGAAGTCGATAATTTCGGCTCCTTGTGCCTGTGCCATTTCCAGACGAGAGGGAATCGTATCGATCGCCAAAATTCGTCCAGCTCCCAGCAATTTGGCACTGGCGATCGCAAATTGTCCCACGGGACCACAACCAAACACCGCTACGGTATCGCCATCCTTAATCTCTGCCAGCTCTGCCCCGAAATAAGCGGTTGGAAAGATATCCGAAATCATAATTGCCTGATCGTCATCCACTTCGTTGGGTAGTTTCACTAATCCAGCATTGGCATAGGGAATGCGAGCATACTCTGCCTGCAATCCATTAAACGGTCCCGTGGTTGCTGGTCCACCAAAGAAGGCGGTTCCTGCTTGAGAACCATTGGGATTAGCCGTATCACACTGAGAATGATATCCAGAGCGGCAGTAGGAGCAATAACCGCAGGCGATTGTGGAAGGAAC
The DNA here is from genome assembly GCF_055793305.1 of Calyptranema fuscum S582. Taxonomy (NCBI): domain Bacteria; kingdom Bacillati; phylum Cyanobacteriota; class Cyanophyceae; order Oculatellales; family Oculatellaceae; genus Calyptranema; species Calyptranema fuscum. The sequence goes on along the minus strand of NZ_JBSLYH010000065.1, from coordinate 29,368 downwards.
AACAACGCGATCGCCCACCTTCAAGTTCCGCACGTTAGAACCAATCTCTTCAACAATGCCAACGCCTTCATGACCCAGAATGGTTCCGGGTTCCATGCCTGGAAACGTACCGCGAATCATGTGGAGATCCGTTCCGCAAATCGCGCTGGCGGTTAAGCGGATAATCGCATCCGTTGGTTCTTGAATTTTCGGTTCTGAAACATTATCTAAACGAATATCGCCAATACTATGAAACACAACTGCTTTCATGAAAATCTCCTGACAATGTTTCAACTGAATTTGTTAAAAAATCTGTAACTTCAAACGGTCTACTCACTTTGAAAGATTGCATTGGTTTCAATCGAAACTTGCCATCCTCCAGGTACTGCTTCTTGGTTACTTGAGTTTAGTCAAGCAGGTCTGATAACTCACCATCATTGGGACTTGCAGTATGAATCAGGACTGAATCAGGTCTGGTTGTTCTTCCGCAGGGGAATTGGCATAGCCCGGTCAGTTCGTAGCTACGATGGGCAACAGTGACCTTAAAGAGAACTCGTGGCTACTGAAACACAGTTGCAGCATCCCTGTGAAACATCACCATCGCTGTGTTGTGAAGCAGTTTCCCTGAGGGGTAATCGCTCTGCCACCGACGATCTGTGCCCCTATCCTAGGCGACTAACTTTATCTTTTCCTCCCACTCTTGAGGCATATTCGTCGATGGAGCGGTTAAGCCTTTTGAGTGAGATTGTGTGATGTTGACGGGTCGTGTTGGCAGGTCATAAAGTTGCTCAACTGTAATTTTCCTGGCGATCGCCCAACATTATTCTGAGAAGGGAATCCAGTACACTAACTCGATTTTAGGACTACTCTATTTCGATGTTGCAGATGGCTGAATAGCCTATCCCTGTTGCATCAATGTGGCTGATCGCACGCTACCACTTTTTGATTAATTCATATCCGATCTAGCAATGCCCTACTTTTTTTGAGAGAGCGACGGCAGAGCCGTCGCTCTCTCAAAAAAAGTACAGAGTAATTAATCTGTGATCCTTACTATCTTTACTATCTTTCAAAAGAAAGATTGACTGAACCTGTGAGTCAATGTTAGTTTAATCAAAACTCAATAACAGTAAGTCAGCCGAATCCCCCTTACATCAGTTAAGAGATGACCGGGGAGCGGGGGAACCAAACTTTGGGGCGAATCTAGAACAGATTCCACAATCTCTCCTGGAAGGGCACCTCTCAGCCCTAGCCCGTCAGCTAACTCCGTAGGCATTGGGGGGAGACTGAAGAGTCAGCATTTTTTAGCTTGATATTCTTCAGTGTCCTCAACGTCAGCAACACATTAAGCCGTCTGTCAGCTTTGCTAATGGATCGAGCTTAGTCGTTGCTTGAATCTCCACACCGTTACTGCGTCAGTAGGTAGATTTAGGCAGGTATCCGCTACGGGATTTGCTCTAGCCAGAGCAATGATGGTATGGGTCTGACAGCTTTAAATCTAGCTCCGGCAGTTCGTTCGAGGACGCGTTTTGATGCACTCTACCCAGAGGCAAGCGTCCGCTGGTTTGCGTTCACCTCGCACTTCCGGGAGGATTCGATGCTGCTGCATTTCAATATTCAAATTATTTTGCTTACGGCTCAGGTTGCTTGGCGGCGATCGCTGCGTCCACTGCTTATTCAGGAAGCCGTTATTTTACCCCTGCTTGGGTTTTCTGGTGTGATCCTGGTGTGGTGGGTCGTGGCGACGTTTTTCACGAGTTTATTGCCGACGCCTTTGGAAGCGTTCACTGCCAATCTAGATTACGTGTTGCATCCGTTTTATCGCCGGGGACCCGGTGATTTGGGCATTGGTTGGTTGTTGTTAGCCAGTCTGCGGCGCGTATTTCTGGGTTTTGCTTTGGGGTCGCTGGTGGCAATCCCCATCGGGTTTTTGATTGGCATGTCTAAACAAGCCATGCTGGCAATTAACCCGATTATTCAAATTTTTCGTCCGGTTTCGCCTGTTGCCTGGTTACCAATCGCTCTGGCAATTTTCAACCTGGCAAATCCATCGGCTATTTTTGTCATTTTTATTACGTCGCTATGGCCCACCATCATTAACACCGCCTTGGGGGTTGCCAGCGTTTCTAAAGACTACACAGATGTGGCACGGGTATTGGAAATGCCGAAATGGCGACAAATCATCAAAATTATTTTGCCTGCTAGCCTGCCCTATATTTTCACAGGCTTGCGAATCAGTTTAGGAATTGCCTGGTTGGTAATTGTGGCAGTGGAAATGTTGACGGGTGGCATTGGGATTGGCTTCTTTGTGTGGGATGAATGGAGCCGCTTGAATTTGAACTCGGTCTTTCTGGCAATTTTGGTGATTGGGGGTACGGGCTTGATTCTGGATTTTCTCATCGGCAAAATCCAGCAAATTGTTACCCATCGCCCCGTCAGCACTACGTTATAGCGCTTGCACGGATCAATGGTGTTGGGAGAGAGCCGTGCCGCGCACGGCTCTCTCAGCAATCTCTACGTTATGCCATTGAAAATTGCGACATACACGACATTACGAACCTGATTGCATACTTTGTTGAGGTGCCTATGAGTTATATCAGTCGGCGATCGCTCCTCTATGGTTTAGGGGGGTTGGCGGCGAGCACAGCATTTGCAGCCTGTAGCACTATCCGGGGACAACAAACGGGTACCCCATTTTCTGCGATCGCCGAGGCAGCCGTTGCCCCGGTTGTTGATCCCAGCACGTTAGAAAAGCCGAATTTAACGGTAGGGTTTGTGCCTGTTAATGATTGCGCACCATTTGCGATCGCCTATACCAAGGGCTTTTTTCACAAGTATGGATTAAACGTCACGCTCAGCCGTGAAGCGAGTTGGGGGACGTCTCGGGATGGTGTAATTTTTGGGCGATTGGATGCGTCCCCTGTTGTCTCGGGTGCGGTCACCAATGCCCGCATCGGGGCAGAAGGCGCACGCCATGCGCCTATGTGCGCTGCTATGACCATCCACCGTCATGGCAATGCGATGACGATGAACAAAGCCATGTGGGATGCCGGAATTCGTCCGCTGCATGAATACAATGGCGATTTTGAAACGTTTGGGCAAGACTTTCGCCGCTATTTTGAAGGCTTACCACCCGAAAGCCGGGTCTGGGCAGTTGTGCTCAGTTCATCGATTTACGAATACTTTGTTCGTTATATGGTGGCAGCGGTTGGTGTTGATCCGGTGGAAGAATTTCGCATCATTATCGTTCCACCTCCGCAGATGGTGGTCAATATGCGAATTGGCAACATGCAAGCCTATATGGTGGCAGAACCCTGGAACACCAGAGCTATCGAGGGCAACGAAGGAGTAGGATTTACGTTTGCTCAGGGGCAAGAAATCTGGCGCGGACACCCCGATCGCGTCTTGGCAGTGATGGAGTCGTTTATTGACGAAAATCCCAAAACCTATCGCTCTCTGGTCAAAGCCATGATTGAAGCGTGTCAATATTGCAGCGACCCGGCAAACCGAGAAGAAGTTGCCAAAATTATTACCAGTCGGTCGTTTACTGGAGCTAAACCGAGAAAATGTGTTGCGCCGACTGAGATCAATGATGACAACATTGATTCTTTACCCGATTGCATCACCAAATTCACGGGACCGGCTCTGGTCGGTAACTACAACTACGGTGGCTTTGATGGCAAAGATCGCACAATCCAGTCGGCTGAAACTACCCTATTTTTTGATCTACCACCAGATATTGCTCATATGCCTGGGGATCATTCTACGTTTCTCTGGCAATCGCATAGCCTGTGGTTGATGACCCAAGCGGCTCGCTGGGGACAAATTCCCGAATTTCCTGCCGACGCTGAGCGCAAAGCTCGTCTGGCTTGGAGAACAGATCTCTATCGGGAAATTGCTACCGAAATGGGAATTCCATGTCCGGCAGAAGACTATGCCGTTGAACCTGGCGATCGGTTCATCGATCGCAAAGAATTTGACCCCAGCCAGCCGATTCAATATCTCAACAACTTTGAAATTCGTGCCAATCGTCCTCAGCCTATTTTCTTATCTTAGGATCGTGAATTTAATAAAACCCACTTCTTTTTGAGAGAGCAACGGCGGAGCCGTCGCTCTCTCAAAAAGAACTACAGGTTATTGAATTTGTGATCCTTAACTTAGCTCAGCCCACCTTACTTCAGGAGATCGATCATGGTTAAACCTACCCTCCTATCTGTGAATGGCGATCGCCAATCCACTGCCAATTCAGACGATTTTCTAGTGATTCAAAATCTAACCAAAGTCTACAAAACATTGGATGGCAATGAATTACTCGTTCTCAATGACATTAACCTGACGATCCGGGAAGACGAATTTGTGACGTTAATTGGGCACTCTGGTTGCGGCAAATCCACGTTGATCAAGATCGTAGCGGGTTTAGAAAAAGCCACTAACGGTTCGATTCGATTACGTGGCAAAGAAATTCGCAAACCCGGTGCCGAGCGCATGATGGTGTTTCAAAATTATTCCCTGCTGCCCTGGTTGACCGTGCGTGAAAATATTCGTCTGGCGGTGGATGAAGTGCTCGACCATGCGTCCCCGGCTGAAAAAACACAGATCGTAAATCAACACCTGGCAATGGTGAATCTAAATGCGGCTGCCAACAAATATCCAGACGAACTATCAGGCGGCATGAAACAACGGGTAGGGATTGCCCGTGCGTTAGCTATTCGCCCAACGATGCTACTTATGGATGAACCGTTTGGTGCATTAGATGCCCTCACCCGTGGCAAGTTGCAACGACAGGTTTTAGACATTTGGGAAACAAATCGCCAGTCTGTCATGATGATTACCCATGATGTTGATGAAGCGTTGTATATGTCGGATCGAATTGTCTTAATGACGAATGGACCCGCTGCGACCATTGGCGAAATTATTGACGTACCGTTTGCGCATCCTCGTAACATCAAAGAACTGCGAGAACTACCAGCCTATTACGAACTCCGCAACCATGCTTTAAACTTTCTTGATCACCACTTTAACCAAGATGATTAAGGCGAAGCATTCGAACCCTAATGTTTGCCATTGACCAAAGACGATAGCAATCCCAAATGAATTGTGAGAGGCGCACTCCTTCGGGGTGCGCCTCTCACAATAACCATCATTTATCCAGGTGCAAGTGTTATATCATCCAATCGGTTAAAAATCGTCATAAGATTGCCACAGAGAAGTCATTTGGGGTGTTTATGCTGGTTGGTCATAGCGTTCTTACCCAACATGAAGCGACTTAGACAAGCTCTATCGATTTTATTACTGCTGTATTTGCTCTATCTACTAAAGTCGGTAATGGGAATTAATATTTCCCAGCGATTCACAGCACCTATGGTGTTTAAGTTACCGATTAAAGAATTAATGCACTGGTCGTGATCTGATCACTATAAGGGTTGGAACAACCAAGGCGATCGCCAATTTGCTTTAAGGGCGATAGGTCTACATCAACGCTGGAACGACCGTCATACTGAAACGGATTATCTAGATCGCGAATCAAGAGCAACAAGTAAATAAAAGATGTAAACATAAAAGCAGATACCGTCAGGGTTTCGCTAAAACGGTTGGTTTGCACCAGTAGCAAGGCAGCAATCGAGCCAGTGAGAAATAACCATAACAGCACATACGCCGGTTCTAAAAAATTGGTATCTCGATTGGCTTGAATCTGGGCAATGAGAAGACGAATCTTGGCTTGTTCGTTGTGAACACGATTGGCGATCGCCGATCCGCCTAATTGCATTAACGGGACAAACAAAACATTCAGATGATCCAGTGCTTGTATGGCGATCGCCATGTCTTTGGCATGGATCAACCAGTCATAGGTAGATTGGGCAACCTGGGCAAGACCTGCCTGCAACGGCTGTGCCTGATAATCGGGGTGGGCAGTTGCCAGCATGACATTAATATCTTGAATACTTTCCAGGGCATTGACGATTTGAGCCGGGACTTGTTCGCTGCTGCGATAGTCGCTCAGGGTGCCACTTAAGACTAACGCCACTACAAACGTAGCTGCCCCAAATAAAGTTCCGGTTAATGAATCAAACTCCCACGGTTCCCAGCCCAGGTGATGAATGCCGACTTTGATCAGGCAAAATACCACCGTCAACGGTAGCACTTTGAATAGAATTTGCCATTTGAGTCCCACAACCATAGCCGTTATCCATACCGTGATGGCTTCCTATTTTACCGCCCATGGGGTGACTCAAAATCAATCACGGGGCCTTTCGGCACAATGCGGGTCGGATTCACTTTAGGATGACTCTTGTAATAGTGCAGTTTGATATGGTCTAAATTGCAGGTTTCTTTCACGCCGGGAGTTTGGTAAATATCTCGTAGATATCCCCAGAGATTGGGATAGTCCCAAATATGATGCAGATTGCATTTGAAGTGGACATAGTAAACTGTATCAAACCGAAACAGGGTCGTAAACAAACAGATATCTGCCTCAGTCAGGCGATCGCCACACAAATAGCGCTGCTGCCCCAGCACTGTTTCCCAATGTTCTAAAGCCTCGAATAAATCATCAATTCCTTCTTCATAAGCGGCTTGCGTGGTGGCAAATCCAGCTCGATAAACACCATTATTAATTGGTTGATAGATGGCATCAATGGTTGTGTCAATCTGTTGCTGCAACTCTGGGGGACAGAGGTCAAACTCCGACGGAACCACTGCACCAAACTCAGTGTCTAGCATCCGAATAATTTCACGCGATTCATTATTAACAATGGTATGGGTTTGTTTATCCCACAATACTGGCACCGTGACTCGCCCAGTGTAGTGCGGATCTGCTTTGGTATACACTTCCCACAAGTAACGCGTATGGTTGATGGTGTCTGGGATCGCACCGGGTGCATCGGAAAATTCCCAGCTATTTTGGTCGATAACAGGATCGACGATGGAAACCGAAATAGCATCGACCAATCCTTTTAATTGCCGCATGATTAGCGTCCGATGCGCCCACGGACATGCCAGCGACACATAGAGATGATATCGCCCCAACTCTGCTTTATAGCCACTGGCACCATCGGCAGTGATGCGGTTACGAAAGGTAGTCTCCGGACGAATAAATCGTCCCTGGGTATCTTCTTGTTCCCGTTCCGTCAGCCATTTGCCTTCGACTAAAATACCCAGCCCCATGATGGTCTCCTTGCAGATCTATAGCGTGAAGTACATTGTTTATGTAAGAGCCGCGCTCAGCGCGGCTCTCATAGAACACCGTCATCTATCAAGCTGTGAATCGCTATATTTTCAAAAGCGTGGTGACGCTATGGTTTGAAAATAAATCGTTGCTTTGAATTTAATCCTCTGACCCTATGCTTCTAATTTACTGTGAGCGCCATCGCAGAAAGGAGGATTGCCGGTATGCTTACACAAACATAAGGCAACTTTTTGTTTGTCTGCCAGTTCAAATACCATTGGTGTAAAGTCTGTGCCTTTGTGTGCGCCATTACAATAGGGCTGATTACTAGACTGACCACAACTGCACCAGTAATAGGTACCAGCGTCCAATTCTAAAACAACAGGCTTCTTATCAGCAATCACAGGTTCAGTCATGATGTCCTCCTGGACAAATAAATCTTCTGATTGGATCGACATAAACAGGCTGCGTTACACGTTCAGTATACGATCGCAATCTCGTTTTACAAGCATCTGCGGTGATTGATGTGATGATTGAATTAATTTTGCCTGCCATCTTGCTCGATGTCGCCATCCCAGATGGGTTGTGAGAGCCATACCCCAAAGGGATGCGCCTCTCACAACGGATTTAGATGACTATATATTGTGTTCAATATCTTGCCAAATATAAATGCAGGCATCACGACCAGCTGCCGCCACCCAACTCTGGCGATCGGATAATTCTGCTGTTTGACAATCGGGCGATCGCTCCTGTTGACGCAGTGCGATCGCATAAATAGCATCGGTTGCGCCGACCAGATTGGCAACGACGGCTCCTGTGGCAACATCCCAGAGTTTAACCGTGTGATCCCAGCTCCCACTCAGCAACCGTTTGCCGTCCGAACTAAACGCAACAGCGGCAATTGACCATGAATGCCCGGTTAAGGTGTAGCGTACTTTTCCGGTTGAAACCTGCCAAAGTTTTACCGTATTGTCTTCGCTGCCCGTTGCCAGCAATTGCCCATCGGCACTAAAAGCAACCGTGGTTACTGACCACACATGGGCAGATAGAATCGCGGGTAAAGCCGCAGCCTCGGCATGGGTCTGATCCACTAATACCGACCACAAACGCGCCGTGCGATCGCAACTGGCACTGGCTAATGTGTGCCCTTCTGGAGAAAAGGCGATCGCATTAACTTGCAAACTATGACCGCTGAGGGTGGCGATCGCTGTGTGAGTCGCAAGTTGCCAGAGGCGAATCGTTTTATCTCGACTGGCACTGGCAAGGAATTGTCCACAGGGACTAAAGTGTAGCGATCGCACCGAGGCTGTATGTCCGCTCAACGTGGCGGTAAGTTGTCGGGTTTGCCAGTCCCACAGTTGAATCGTTTTGTCATCCCCTGCCACGGCTAACCATCGTCCATCAGGACTAAAATTGACCGCTCGTCCACTGCCCTTAAAAGGGGTCAGAACAGCGATCGCTTGTGACGTTGTTAAATCCCATAGCCTCAGTGTCCTGTCATCCCCGGTACTTGCCAGAATCGCTTGATTTGGATGGAGGGCGATCGCATTGATACTCCCTGAGTGTCCAGATAAACAGGTGCTGGCGATCGCATCGGGTCGTGATGCAGAAGATGCGGTTTTCAAGGTCGTATTTGCCGTGGTACTTGAAATTTTGCTTGAAACTACACTTGCCGTGGCACTTGAAACCTTACTTGCAGCGGCGATCGCTGGAATCAACTGAAAGGAAACCCGAGACTGGATGGCACGCATTGCTTCATGGGCAGATTGAAACCGCTGATGGTTTAAACTTGCAATCAGTGAATTGAGAATCACAGTTAAATCATCGCTAATGGGCTGTGGCAAGCATTGTTCCCAGATCCAGGTATTGGTGCTGACGTCAAACAAATCGAAGGGGGACAGATCTGTCAACAGATGAATACAGGTGACTCCCAGGCTATACAGATCGCTGGCAGGCGAAATATGCCCCTGAACTTGTTCTGGAGCCGCATATTCAGGGCTTCCTAGAGACGTAGGGACGGGATACAAATCTAAAATAGGCTGGATTTCAGCGGCTTCAAAGTCTACTAATACTAAATGTCCATCTGTACTTCGAATTAAATGCTCTGGCTTAATATCTTGATGAATCATCTGATGGGTATGAATCAATTGCAACACAGGCAATATCTCATCCAAAATCTGCCAAATTTTGGATTCGTCAAAGGTTCCTTGATCTTGCAATTCAGCCGATAAATTGGAGCCTTCAATCCAGGATTGCACCCAATAGAAGCAATCATGTTGGCTAAAAGCATTGAGAAACTCTGGAATCTGAAGATGTTTTCCCAAACCCTGTAAATGGTGGGCAGCGTGGTAAAACTGAGCGATCGCCTTGGCTTGTGTCTGTCCAGTCGGCAAACCAAATTGTTTCATCACACAGGGCAATGAAGTTTGGGTATCCAGCGCAAAAAGAGTCCGACCCAACCCGCCTGTTCCCAAGACTTGTAGAGCATAGTAGCGATCGCGCAAACACAGAGAAGAGCCGCAAAATCGACAGGATTCATCCAGGTCAGAATTCTGCGGCTCTAAACAAACGGGATTGAAACAATAACGCATCATGTAATCCTGGATTTAAGGATCACAAATTAATTAAACCCCGGACGTTTATTTTTGGAAGCGCGGCTCCGCCACACTTCCAAAAATAAATCTTCGGGCTTATCAAATCTATGATCCTAACCTTTAGTCTGCCTTAACGGGTGGCGCTGGAGGAATCCCATTTGCTGCCGAGTCCACCGAAGCGATAGGAGGCTTGATTGCCTCTGACAAACCGGGCGGTACGGGCATTTCAAGGGGCGGAGAGGGTTGATTGGGATTGAAGGCTTTGCCATTGGTCTGATTCCACAAAATCAAGGACAACAAGCCATCCACTAAGCCTGAGCTACTGCCATTGCTTCCAACCAATATGTCTGGAATCAGGCGGACATGGCGATCGCCAATGATCTGCATCAACTGCATTGCCGTATAACTTTGTGTACCCAATGCTTCTACCCCGGCTTTGTAGGTGTCGGCTCTAGCTGTACCCGTGGCGCGGATGGCATTGGCTTCACCCGATGCCCGTAATCGGGTCGATTCGGCATCCCCGGTTGCCTGTTTGATTTGGGCATTGGCTTGCAATTCAGCGATCGTCACACTTTGTTCAGACTTCACCAATTCCTGTTGAATATCTGCCAAAGCCGTTTCTCGCACCAGTTGCTGACGTTGGGTTTGCGCCATTTGCTGAACTTCAAACGTCTTGCGCTTTTCTTCTGCCAGTTTGCGTTCGGTCTGAGTTTGCATCAACTCTGCGGGAGGTTTAATGCCACCAATCAGCGTATCAATGGCTTGTACATCATAACTGCGGAGGGCTGTTTTGATATATTCTGCGGCTTCTGCCTGACGCTCACTGCGGGCATTTAAGAAGTCTAGCACCGTATAGTCTTGCGCCGAGTTACGGAAATAGTTACCAATACTCGGTTCTAAAACGTTATCCACCAGGTTTTGCATTGCCCCCACTCGCGAAATCACCTTCGGTGCATCCAACGCACCCACATGGATAATTTGTGCGACTTCCAGGTCGAAGGCAAATCCGTCTGTCGAACGTACTGTCAATGCGGCAAGATTTGCGTCATAGTTGTGTCGCTCGGTGCGATCAGACCAGTTCAACACAATGTTGATCGTCGGTACCAATTCTACTTTCATCACCCGCGTATTGAGGGGATGTTTACCAGGATACAGGGGTTCCACCCAGACGCCTTTATGTCCGACGTTGACCAGATTGCCATGGGTAAAGGCAGCCCCACTCACATCGTCTGGCGCACCTCCGACAAAGGAAACGACAACGCCAACATAGCCGATTGGAATTTCTGTCATCGGCACCTGCTCAACTCGGACAAACCAGGGATTTAAGTTCCATGAACCGGAGAGCAGCACCTTTTCTTGCAAGCCCCGGCAACCCCCTGCCTGGATAAACTTTTGCCCGTTTTGAAAGTTATCGTGGTCATCGACGTTGGGGCCCGCAATTTCACCGACTGGAATCGGTTGACCATCCATCGTTGTAACAATGCCGACCTTATCGGGCTGTACCGTATGCACCTGAAGATGTTCGGGCGACATGCCATGCTGAGAAGCTGTGTCTGCGGTGATGATCTTAAACAGAGCGGTATTAATCCGATAGGTACCAGCGGTGAGGAACCCAAGCTGACGACCTTTTTCGCCACCATTGCTAAGAAATTTGCGGGCATCCTGGAAGTTATCGCACGGCACCACTTTACCTAAAATGCGTTCGGGAGGGTTGTGGGCACCATCGTTTGCCACCAGCAGCGCTATTTGTCCTTGGGGCACCACAATCACAGATTCTTTGCGCACACTATATTGCCAGGGCCAGTAGCCCCAGTGCCACCCCGGAGCCAATGTGTCGGCTTGATAGCCTGCTTCTCCCTCCATTGCAATCAGGCGACCTGGGGGCAGCGATCGCCCTGAAAAAGACACCTTCTTGACCACAATTCCTACTTCACGTTCGCTGATGACCACCAACCCTGCGGCTGACAGCCCAATTGTGATGCCACCCACGATCCCAATCGGAATCAGCACCCACATCCAGGGAACGCTATTGCTGGGCAATTGCCCGACTACTGTTTCAGACGGTTGCAGAACCGCAGTGGGCTGGGTTAGCGACAAAGATTGCGCCAAAACCGGAGAGGATGGCAGAATTTGAGGGGTAGATAAAGCCTGACCGGGTTGTGGAGAACCGAGCGTGGCGATCGCCAGTGAAGCGGTAACAGATGAAGCGAAGCGAAGTAGCGATCGACACCACCGTGTTTTAGAGGTACTGGAGCAAAGCAGAACAGAATGAAGCGAATCCGTTGAACTTTCTATGTCACTTTCCATATTGAATTTACCCGATGGGTATGTAATGGATAAGGTAACACTTCAAATTCGCGGAGAGGAATTCCTTAAACTAGTTGTAATGCGATACCTCTTCCAGTCAAAAACTGGAGTTTTCCTGGGGGAACACTCCAGTTCTCAACCTAGAAGGAGTCAGGCAGCGATCGCCAACGTGCTTAGACGATTGTTTACAGAGGGTTTACTCGTTCAGTTGCCCTTCGACTTCGCGCAGGGCGCGAGCGGGGTGAGCGGAACCGAAATCAGCCGGGAATTGGTTTGCTGGAAATCTCTTGAGAATCACAGATCAACGAACGAATCGTTCTTTTTAAGCGAGCGACGGCTTCGCCATCGCTTGCTTAAAAAATTGGGGGTTACTCAATCTGCGTGACTTAGCGCATATCCACTCGCCGGATGCAACCATCTTGGATGGCATCTTGCAAGATCGATAGCAAGGAAGTCTCTTCGGCAGACAAGTTACCTGCGGCAATTCGACGCTGAAGGTAGAGTTCCATTCCAGGAAGAATTTCGCCATTGCCCAAAATGGTGCGAATGCAGGTTCGCAGATCGATGACGGATAAATTGGAGTGGCTACGGTTCAACATCATTTGATGTGTCGCAAATATTACATGAAAAAGGTTGATAGATACAACTTCAAAGGTGTTTAGATCCATTCCAGATCCGCCGCCACGATTTTTATAGCCTTGCGTCATCGAGTTAAGACAGGTGATGGATTGAAGTGCCCCGCTGCGTGAAGCCTTGCAATCCATCACTGTCCTGATTCTGAATGTGTAGCGCTATGTAATTTGTTGCGAACTCAACCTGAATGGGTTTACCTAATCTAAGGGAAGGTATGGGGAGCTACCCCTACCTGAGGACATATCTCTGCCTCTTCACTTAGGCGGGTTGAGCAATATGATAGGGTTGCAGATGAAACCCCAAGAGGTGATTTGGGTTTATGCAATTGTTTATTGTTCTGGCGTTGGCGATCGCACTGTTGGCTGTTTTCTTTGCCTTGCAAAATACGGCGATAGTGTCGATTCAGTTTGCAATCTGGAGCTTTAACAGCTACCTGGCATTCATCTTGCTGATCACATTGGCGATCGGCGTGCTGATCGGGTTATTGGTATCCGTTCCAGCGTTACTTAAATCGAGTTGGCGGATGGCTCGACACAAACGGCAACTTGAAGACTTAGACTGGCGATTTCAAGAACAGGATAAAACCCTTTCTGCCCATCGAGACGCGACAGAAAGCATTCGCCAGGGCTATGGAGAATTGCTCACGGCTCTGGCATTGACCCATGCTCAAACGGGATTGCTGAAAGCAGAGACGGTGATACCAACCCTCTCTTATCGATTAAATCGGATGAGTGTAGAACCACAAAATCCGCAGTATCGTTCCGTCTGTGTTTATCTACTGGATGTCCAATCGGCAAACACTACCAGCAGTGGCAACGAGATGGATGGGCGGTGGTTACAGGCGATCGCCAAACAATTGCAAACCATCGTTTTACCGACAACCTCGATCCATGATGGCGATCAAGGGCGCTTCATTTGTACTATTAGCGGACTGGAGATTAAAGCGGCTTCAGACTACGGTGAATCATTGCGATCGACCTTTGCTAATCAGCCTTTGATACTAGAGGATGGTTCAACGGTGCCCTTAACCATCAGTATCGGCGCTGCGATCGCCCAGGCAAATGATGGGGTAGACAGTCACCAATTACTGCAACACGCTGAAGCAGCCCTCGACCATGCCAAACGGCGAGGACGCAATCGATTTCGCTTAGTGCAAGTTCCTTAGCTGATAGCTGTTAGCTGATAGCTAATAGCTGTTAGCTAATAGCTGTTAGCTGATAGCTACTTCTCATAAGGTTGCCCACTGGCAGCGGGAGGAGTGGCTTTGCCGCCAAACCCTGCTAATACGATGATAGTCAGCACGTAGGGAATCGCTTGATAGGCTTGGGTCGGAATCAGGGCTAACCCCGTATTGGCGATCGAAGATAAGCTGGCAGCCCGGATCTGGATGGCAGTCCCTAACCCAAATAGCAAGGATGCAGCCAATGCACCCAGGGGTGTCCAACGCCCAAAAATCATGGCAGCGAGAGCAATAAAGCCCCGTCCAGCACTCATTCGCAAGGTAAATGAACCGACCTGTTCTAACGTTAACCAGACACCTGCTAATCCGGCGATCGCCCCGCCGACTACTACGCAAATATAACGGACTTGATTCACGTTAATACCCACGGTATCGGCTGCGCGAGGATATTCACCCACCGCCCGCATTTGCAACCCCCAAGGGGTGTTAAACAAGATGTAATACATCACGCCGGTGAGAATAAACATGCCATAAACCAATGGTTGATGGTTAAACAACAGTTCACCTACCACTGGAATCCGGCTTAATCCTGGAATCGGTAGACGCGGGAACGTACCTGGTGAAGTAGGCGCACCCCCGGCCGTTGTCATCCAACGTTGATAGACCCATCCGGTCATTCCCCAAGCCAGCAGATTAATCACCGTACCACTAATAATTTGATCGGCTTTAAAGCGAATTGACGTGATGCCATGCAAGCCACCCAACACAGCCCCTGACACCCCCCCCATAACCAACCCCAAACAAAGACTCAGCATCATGGCTGTCATAGATGCCGCATCACCCACCGTCGAACTACCCAAAAGTGATTGAAACGGAGCGTAGGTATACATGGCAACCAGTTGAGCAATCATGGCTCCCGTTAGCATCATGCCTTCAATCGCAATATTAACTACCCCTGCCCGTTCCGAGAAAATGCCAGCATAGGCACCCAGTGCAATTGGGGTTGCGGTAATCAATGCCAGTTTAAAAAATCCAATCAGTTCTTCCATCTCAACCCCAACCTCGTGTCAGCGACCCTTCTTTTTCGATTTCACTCTGAGGGAACCGTATGCGATAGAGCCAGCGTACCAGTGCCGGAGCTGCAACTAACAAAAGAATCACCGCTTGAACTATAAAAATCATTTCTTTAGAAACGGCACCCCCAGACCGCAGTTGCATCAAGTCGCTACCATTGCGCAAAGCCCCAAATAAAAGTGCCGAAAGCATCACCCCAAGCGGCTGATTTTGCCCCAATAACGCTACGGGAATCGCATCGAAGCCATAATCGCTGGAGTACAGCACTGGCATGGCATAATCCACTCCCAAAATTTGTACAGCACCCCCCAACCCCGCCAACGCCCCCGATAATGCCAAACTGAGAATGGTCAATTGCCCTAACTTCATACCGGCATACCGAGCGGCTTCCGGATTGCTACCCACCGTCCGCAACTCAAATCCCAGGGTTGTTTTAGCCAGCAACCAACCCACCAACAATGCTGCCAGTAGGGCGATCGCCAATCCCCAATGAAGGCGATCGTACAATCTGGGCAACATCGCTGTTTCTAGAATGGTTGGAGTCCGCACTACCGTGGGTGAGGGATCTTTCATGGGATTTTTGACCAACCAATCTTGCAAAAAGAATGCCAGATAGTTGAGCATGATGGTGTTGATTACTTCATGGGAGCCAAACCGTGCTTTTAGTACACCCGGAATCGCACCCCACAATGCCCCACCTAAAGCCCCTGCGGCTAAAGCAATTACAGGATGAATCAAGGGTGGCAACGGCACGGCATAGCCAACAAACACGGCACAGGTTGCCCCTAACAAAAACTGCCCCGATGCCCCAATATTAAACACCCCCGTGCGAAACCCCAACGCCAACGCCAATCCGGTAAATATTAAAGGAATCGCTGCCACCAGGGTGTTAGAAATAGCATAGGGCTTGAGTAATGCTCCATCTAATAACCCGCCATAGGTGGCTGCAATCTTCGCTCCATCCCAATTTAACGTAACGCCGATGATGGGCAGGGTTAGCACCATTGCCGTAGCGATCGCCAATAACGGTATCCCCAACTGCCGCCCAATTTTTCCTAGAACCTGTCGTTGATTCACACTGATTGCCCGCATTCTACGTATTAAAAAGTGGGTCATGCCGTAACAAGGCACAACCACACCCTCTAGATTTTACGTTTAACCCCCGATCCGGTGACAAAAAATCTCTAGCGATCGCCATGATTGAATACCCCAGACGGATGGACTGAGTATCAAAATTAAAATGTGCGATCGCGTAAATGTCTTTTTTGGGAGAAGGTGGCTCCGCCGCCCTCTCCCAAAAAAGGTGTGGTTTTTAATGGGGTGGGGATTCTTATCCCAATCAAATATCAAGCTGTCACGTTTTAAGAGGGGTGTGGGGGTGAAACCCCACGAAGGGGGCAACACCCCCTTCACCTCTTTAGTTCGGCGCACCTGTAGATAAAAACGGCATTAGATCATTAGCTAATAAGTTTTTGAGAAATTTTAGTTTTAAGATTTACTTCAGAAATGTACTTTATAGTGACCTTCTAGTTGAGAATTTTGCAAAGCATGAGTCATAAACACTCTTGCTGGTTAGTGATGATCTTCCAATCGGATTGAGATAATTATGAAGCAAACTCCAAGCCAGCGAAATATTTCACGAAGAAGCCTTCTTCAATTTGGTGCCGGTCTTGTTGGGGCAGGTACTCTTACAGCTTGGTTGGGAACGGGTGCATTAGCTCGAACCGTTGAGCATCGGGCATCTCGAACAAATCAAGCCCAACGTATTGCTACTGATTCGGGTAGTGCTCCTGAGGGGAGCAGTTTGACTCCCGATGAGGCGTTGGCAAAACTGATGGAAGGAAACCAGCGATTTGTCACCGGGAGGCAGCTCAATCCTCAGCAAGATTCTGTTCGTGTTGCTGAGGTCGCAGCAGAACAAGCTCCTTTTGCTGCTATCTTAAGTTGTGCAGACTCACGCGTGGTGCCGGAGATTGCTTTTGATCAAGGGATTGGAGATCTCTTCGTCGTTCGAGTTGCTGGCAATGTTGCTACTACCGAAGAGATTGCCAGTGAAGAATTTGCGATCGGTGTCTTAAAAGCACCCCTACTTATGGTTTTAGGGCATGAACGCTGTGGTGCTGTGGCGGCGGCTCTAGCCGGAGGTGAATTGCCAGGTGTCATTGAATCGCTTGTATTTGCCATTCGACCCGCCATTCAAGTCTCAGAAGGAGAATCGGGCGATCGCCTTACAAACGCGATCAAAGCAAATGTGCGCTTACAAGTCCAACGACTACAATCCTCTTCTGTAATTGCTTCAGCCGTGCAGGAAGGCAAAATCAAGATTGTTGGTGCATATTATGATCTCGACACGGGTGAAGTTAGTTTAGTCAGCTAGTGGTCTGTCAATTAACAATTGATGGTTAAAACGAGTGATGTGCCGCGCGAAGCGCGGCACATCACTCGTTAGAAAATACTTGACTAAACACTAGTTGTTGCAAACATGAAATTTTGCAACATGGGGGTTTGGGGGCGAAGCCCCCAAGAGGGGTTTTACCCCCTCCACCCCCTCTAAAACTTTTAAGTTGGTGTACTAGTGATCAGATCATGAGCTGACCTGTTGCTGAAAAGGATGATGGTCATTTTATGAATGTTTTAGGACAAGTTTTATCTGAAGTCTTATCAGTCTCTATCTGGTCTTTAAGTATTGCATTCGTGGTTGGCGGTCTCATCGGGCTAGTGATTGGCATCATTCAACGGTGTATCAAACTTGTTCTATTGCCTGCCATCTTAGGCTCGTTTTTGGGGACGTTGGCGATCGCGTTTGTGCCGCTCTTTTCGATTCCGGGTTTAGTCAATGGCGGTGCCTATGCCGGGGTTTATGTCTTGGCAATGCTAGTTGTTCTAGTTCCGATCGGATCGGTTACGGGTAGCCTTGTGGGGGGCATCTATGGCTCCAAACTGCCTAAAGCGTCGCAGCGGCGTATGTTCCGGAATGCGATTCTGTTGTCGTATCTGCTCTTGATTGCCGGAATTTTAGTGCGAGTAATAGTGTTCCGTGCGGGATGAAGCTCTTATAGATTGAACTATCGCAAGTGGGGGTTCACACGCTGGGTGCGGTGGATTGACGGAAGCTATTGTGATGGAATGTAGAGGTGCTGGCGATCGCTGAGCATGAACGTTAGACTTTTGTTTAATTTAGAGAAAATTCCTCACCAATGGGTTACAGCAATTTTTAATTGCTTAAGCCACAGATTTTTTGTTGTGTGCCGCGCGGAGCGCGGCACACAACAAAAAATCTAAACATACCCAAGCGCGAAGCGCTGTAAGAATTGACTTCAGGATAGACATGGGAGTCATCAGTAATGCGACGATCTGTTAACAATAAAAAAATTAGAGCTGGGTTCGCTAGCAAGGCTGCCTTCATTCGTCTGGCAATACTTTTTAGTGTCTTAATAATTGTGTTAGTTTGGCTAGGGTTTTCCATTTTTTGGATGCCTGGACGAAGTTACAACGGGCAGCTTCCCCCGTTACAACCACAAGACGTAATACTCAAAGATTTATTACAACACGATATTCAAAAAATGGCTGTTGAGATTGGTGCAAGGAATGTCAACCAATACGATAAGCTCAATTCTGCAAAAGCTTTTCTGGAGACTGCTCTGACTCAATCAGGGTATCAAGTAACTCAGCAAGCATACAAGATTGATAACAAGACGTACTACAACCTGGAGGTTGAAAAAGTAGGGACTGAGTATCCCAATGAAGTGATTGTAGTGGGTGCTCATTACGACTCTGCGTTTACAAGTCCTGGTGCTAACGATAATGGTACAGGTGCAGCCGCCACGCTGGAGCTAGCTAAAATATTTGCCCAGAAATCTCCTAAACGGACAGTTCGCTTTGTCGAATTTACTAATGAAGAGCCGCCCTTCTTTTGGACTGAGGATATGGGTAGTTTAGTCTATGCCCAACAGATCGATTCTCATCAAGACAAGGTAGTGGCAATGCTGAGCCTGGAAACAATGGGATGTTTCTCAGACACACCGGGTAGCCAAAAATATCCGTTTCCCCTTGATTTGTTCTACCCCAAGCAAGGTAATTTTATTAGTTTTATTGGCAACCTTAACTCTGGAAACCTGGTGCGGCGATCGATTGCTTCATTTCGTCGTCATGTTCAGTTTCCGTCTGAAGGAGCCGCTTTACCTGGCTGGATTCCGGGTGTTGGCTGGTCTGACCAATGGTCATTTTGGCAACACGGATATCAAGGAATCATGATTACAGACACGGCTCCTTACCGTTACCCTTATTACCACACCCTGGACGATACGATTGATAAAGTGAATTTTGATCAGTTAGCCAGAGTTGTATCTGGTTTGGTAAATGTTATTTCTGATTTAGCTGAATAATGCCGATATCGTGTGAGTTATAACAATTGAGTAGATGGTTAGGACAGTGGGGGTGTGGGGGCTGCACCCCCAGCCAGGGGTTCCACCCCTGCACCCCATCCTAACCAGCCCTTCGGCTGCCATAACACCTAAGGCGATTTCTAGAAAAGGTCATCCCAGCAAATCGGAGGGGCGAAGCATTCGAACCATGATTTTCGTCATTTACCAAAGACTATCTAACGAATGCTTTGCCCTTACAGGGGTAACATCTTTTTCAGAAATCTCCTACCTGGAGTGATGGGACTCAGTAGGGGAACCCTAAAGCAGAAGGGTGCAAACCATCAGAAATACTGTCTGTCCCCTCTCGATAGTCGGATTAGTTTGCTTCTAAAAAAGCGGCAACCGATCGCAGACCCTGACTAAACGAATGCTCGGGATAGCGCAAGCAAAATAGACTGCGACTGGCTAACATCATCATATCGTCTGAATTTTCTAAGATTCCAGCCAGCGGCAGGTTGTAGCTTTTTTGCACGAGATTTTTGAGCTGTTCACCGTTGATCGCTGGTAGTACGCGATTCAACAAAATGAAAATTTTGGGTACGCCCAACTGCTGCGAAACATCAGCCGTCACAGCGGTGCCTTGAAAATCCTGACTGTCCGGACGGAGAATCAGCATCAAACGATCTGCTAAAGCCATCGCCAGCAAAGTCTCCTGGTTCAATCCTGGGTGTGTATCAAGAAACAAGAAATCTAGTTGGAGGCTTTTAGCCATCTGGTTGATGCCACCACTCAGACGGTCGATGTCATAACCTTCTTGGACGATCCGATTGATATCTTCGAGTTCAAAACTAGCCGGAGCCAGAAAAATATGCCCCTTACCTGTCTCCAGAATCTCGGCTGGGGTGACATCGTGAGTCGCCTGGAGGATGCTGCAATTTCCCCAGAGATAGTCATTAAGGGTGTGATCGATGGTGGATTGCTCTAACCCCAACACAATATGGATTCCGGGTGAGGGCAAATCAGTATCCACTACTCCGACGCGGTAACCTTTTTGCGCCAAAATAGCGGCAAGGTTGGCAGTAATGTTAGATTTTCCTGTCCCCCCTCGAAAGGAATTGAGGGCAATAATTTTGAGCATAATACAACACCCTTTGAAGGTAAACCGACGACTGGATCAGAGCCTCAAAACTTAGATTCATCCACCAGAAACGCATTCGCTAACGATCGCTAACCGTGCATTTCTGCTGAACTGAGATATCAAGGCTACAGGGCTAAGTACCCCTCAGGTTGCCCAGCGATCGCCTGTTTCGCTCAAATCCAGACATTAATTTTTTATATAGCAATCCTGAGTCAGTTGTGAAAGCGTCCGCCCGAAGGGCGGACGCTTTCACAACCGATCATTTTCACAAATCAAATAGGACTGCTATATACTCCAAAACTATAGCGCTTTGCGGCTGGACAGATGACGGTTGTTATATGAGAACCGTGTGGGACGTAGCTCTCACATAACAATCTGTACTTCACCCTATTGAGGATTGTTGTATACGGGCGATCGCTAATTCTCTCGAATATGGAGTTGAATATTGGCAAGAGATAAGCAAGCAAGATCTGAGTAGTATTCGGCAGAAAACTCTTGATTAAATGTATAAAAAAAGTCATCCAATGATTGAGTTTAAATCGAGGACAAAAAACTCTCGCTGAAACTTTTTAATCTACGATGGCACCATCGCTGAATTTAGTGAACGATGATCTCATTCGGTGTGTTTTTATGTGGTATTGTTCTACCGAACTTGACTCACCATCGTAGCGAATTCGATCGTTCATCTACAATCAAGGAATCTGGCTATGACTGCTCTTCTCTCTATTCAAAAACTTAGCCCAGACAACTCGCCGTTTCCTGCTTATTTTGTTGCCAGTACTGCTCCTATCAATGTTGAAGATCGGCAAAGGGATGATATCCCCGATCCCAAAGATTCTATTGATGAGATGTGTCGCCATTTAAAAAATCACAAAGACGATGCAGAAGTTTTAATTGTGATTCACGGCTATAACACCAGCCGAGCCAGTGTAAAAGATTGGTATGCAAGCATTTATCGCCATCTTGCAAGTCATCATAGCCGCCGTCGGTCTAAAGGGTTTTTGTTAATTGGTTATCGCTGGCCGTCTGAGCAAATTATGCCACAATCCTCAGAGCGACCAGAGGAAGGGATTTCTTTTCGAGCTAAACGTAAAGCGGCAAAGAAAGCGTTACCTGTCATTTTGGGTAAGATATCTCGATTAGGAACATTCGGATTAATTGGAGGTATCGGGGGTTCGCTTATTAGTATTGTGGCGATCGCTTTACAGGCTGCAAATGCAGTTATTTTTCTAATTATTTTCTCTACCCTAACTGTTCTTTCGTTAGTAGCCGTTTCTCCTATCTTTACGATTCTTGTACTGAGATTGGTTGGTTATTTTAGAGACAATTATCGTGCTAATAATTTTGGTGTTTCAGATCTGGTCGAGTTAATTCGACAAATTGATAAGACGCTAATTCAATCGGGAGCAGATGAAGAACCCTCTGACCCCAAAATCGATTGGCATCATCACCGCATCAAACTCTCATTCATCGGTCATAGTATGGGTGGGTTTGTGGTGACTAATACCATACGAATTTTGTCGGATGTATTTGATCCACAGTCGGTTGGATCGGTCGATGCTATAGATCCCCAAAAACATCCCTCATCGTTTGTGGGTAATGTATTTTCCTTAAGTCGTTTGGTGTTAGTATCACCCGATATTCCAGCTGAAACGATCATTTCTGGACGAGCCAACTTTCTGCAATCATCGTTGCGTCGATTTGAAGAAGCCTATCTCTTTAGCAATGAAGGAGATATGGCATTAAGGCTGGCTTCCACCGCAGCTAATTACTTTAGTTACCCATCCAGCACCCAGGATGGAGGGTATCGACTCGGGAATGTAACCGTCCGAAACTCTATAGAACCCCCAAGTAAAAGTAAACCCGCTCGAAAAAAGGCGTTACGAGAAGGAGCTGCTATGACCTCTGAAAGTTATGGCGTGATTGCTCGCCTTGCAGATGGGCAACTGGTGAGTCTCAAAGATGGACACGCCGTTGCCTTCCCAGAGCACACCTACCCCTTAGACTATCTCTACATTCGAGCGCAAATACCGTTATCGCAACGGCAGCAAGCGATCGCATTAGCACCCAATGAAAAACCCATTGGCGAATGTTTTAGTTTTTTTGATTGTACCGACTATGCTGAACCCTATATTGATCGTCAAGGTCGGCAGAAAACCGTAGGTATAGTCAGTCATGCATTACGCAAGCAAGCCCTAACATTTCGGGATTATGTATCGTTAACGATTGACTATTTCACCAACAAAATTGACACCCATGGGGGATATTTTAGTAATGGTGAAACAGATCCCAAAAAAGGGGTGAGACCAGAAGCCAGTTTTACCAAACTAACCATTTATGGATTGGCGTGTTTGGGGTTTGAAAAGTTTTTACTGGAACTCCCTGAACAATCAATGTTCAATGCATACCAGACATCGTTTGCCCGAATCCTGGATGAACTACACGCTCACCCTTCATCTTTAACCACTAAGCAACAAGAGAAGGTTGCCTTGAGCTATATTCTTTCGAGCCTATGTCGAGAGAAGGGGATTCAAGTGCTCTTAGCCGAGGAGCGCTATACCCGCGATATCCTGGATGCCGAATCAGAATCATAAATCATCAATCAGGTGTTCTATTCAGTCGTGCTTCCCACTCTTCAGTTGAGTTTTCTCTAGGAAACGGCATATCAGGAATAGGAACCTGCAAAAACTGGCAGAGGGGTTGCCAACCTTGACGCACCTCATAGACTAACAAGCGATCGCCTGGAACAGTTTGCTTGACCTGTTCAATGTGATTCAGAAAGACAGACGTTGCATAGTCGCGATCACTATAACGTCCGTGAAAGGTGCCATTGAGAATTAGATTGTCAACCATACGGTGAAACATGTCCATATCCACACCGGGGATAGTGTGACGCACAAAAATCGTAGACATGGCACTTTTGTGCCAACTTTCTGGATCACGGATGCTCAGCAACACCTTTGCCTCTGGAAAAACATCCATCAATTCCCGATAAAAGCAAGTAGATGGCCAGTCTACGGTGGATTGATAGGCTTGAAACAGGTTTTTCCAATCGATAGATTTACCCTGACCTGCTTCATCCCACAGACGCAGATGTTCTGGATTCTTCTCCTGATTGAGCACCTCTGCCATGTGATAGCAGGGACCATAGCCCAGCAGTTCTAATGCACTTTTCAGCGATTTTGTCCCTGTTCGCCCAAACCCTGCCCCAATCAGTTTCATAGGTCTTGATCCTTAGGATTGTGGATTTAATCAAGTCGAAGATCTAAGTTTGGGAGCGCGTCGTCGCCGCGCTCCCAAACTTAGATCTTCCAGGCTTATTTAGGTTGCGATCCTTAGCCATTAAACTATGCGCAGATTCGTTCTAAACAATCAATCAATCGATCGACTTCTGCGACCGTGTTGTAATGTACCATACTAACCCGGACAACCCCATTTTGGGCAGACAGTCCCAGGTCTGCAATTAGATGTTTGGCATAAAAATCGCCATACCGAATTCCAATATAGTGCGGATCGAGTTGGGGTGGAATTGTAGCGCTATCGACCCCCTGTATCACAAAGGAAATCGTAGGAACTCGTTTGCTAGAGACTGCATCAGGAGCACCAATGATGCGGACCGTTGGTTTTTGCTGGAGATAGGTGAGAAGGCGATCGCCAATCACGGCTTCATGGACAGTGATCAAATCAAACGCTTGCACCAGTTTACTGCGCAGCGTTGATGCAACAGTGTCACCATAATGATGCTGTGCCAAGGCACTAAAATAATCGCACAAGCCCACCGTACTATAGCTCAGTTCATAATTCACATTTCCCGGTTGGAACTTATAGGGAATATCTGTTTCAGCAATGAAGTCATGATTGATTCCGGGCAGTGTCAATAAATGCTTGCGCTTGCCATACATGACGGCATAGTGTGCCCCATAAACCTTATAGAAACTGAAAATATAGAAATCTACATCCCATGCTTGCACATCAATCAAGCGATGGGCAGCATACCCGACCCCATCGACGCAGAGCAAGGCACCCCGGTCATGCACCACATCGGCGATCGCTTGAATTGGATTAATTGTTCCCAACACGTTAGACGTATGGGTCAGCGCGACCAATCGTGTTTTGGGGCTGAGTAACGGTTCCAGATCGTCTAGATGCAATTCTAATGTGTCTGGGTTTAAGTTCCAGGTTTTGACAACGATGCCATACTCCTCTAAGGCTCGCCAGGGGCTGATATTGGCTTCATGATCACAGTTCGTGACAATCACTTCATCACCAGGTTTCCAGGTGCGACTCAAGCACCACGACAACAGTCGAATCAAGAGACTGGTGGAAGAACCCATGACAATTTCTGATGCATCTGCCGCATTCATCAATGTGGCAACTGCGTCAGCACCTTGGGCAACGCGATCGCCTGAAAGTTGAGAGAGTTGATAGGATGCACCCAACTGCACATTCGACGTCAACAGATATTCATTGATGCGATCGACAACAGGTTGCAGGGTTTGTGAACCTCCTGCATTATCAAAAAAAGTCCAGCGTCCCGCTAAAGCAGGAAATTGCTGGCGAACAAACGCAAGGTCTAAAGTGGGAGTAGAAATGCCAGTGATCATGCGCTAAGCAATGCCTTATTGTGAACAAAATTGAATAAATGAATCAGAGGGAATCGCCGGACTAAAGAAAAACCCTTGAACTGCATCACACCCATGTTGCCTTAAAAAAGCGATTTCCTCCAAGGTCTCTACCCCTTCAGCAATGACCTGGAGTTGCAACTGGTGCGCCATTTGAATCAAAGCCGTCGTAATGGCAGATTGCTTGATATTTTGGTGAATACCTCTGATAAAAGAGCGATCGACTTTGAGCGTGTTGAACGGAAACTGTTGCAGATAACTGAGGGAGGAATAACCTGTGCCAAAGTCATCAATAGAAATCCTCAGCCCCATATCTCGCAACTGTTTCAGTGTAATAATAGCTCTTTGTATATCTTTAACTAATAAACTTTCAGTTAATTCTAGATCTAATAAAGTCGCGTCTACTTGAGTAAATTGTATAATTCGATCAATCACGTCGCATAAATTAGGTTGGCTAAATTGACGTGCTGACAAATTGACAGAGACTTGAATCCTATGTCCCATTTTTTGCCAGGTCTGGATTTGCTGACAGACGGTCGTCAAGACCCACTCACCAATAGGCAAGATCAAGCCGGTCGCTTCTGCCAATGGGATAAACTCTGCCGGAGATACCATACCACGCTTAGGATGATGCCAGCGCAATAATGCTTCTGCACCCACAATCTGATTGGTTTTTAGATCAATCTGAGGTTGGTAATAAACTTGTAGTTCTAAGTTTTCTAGAGCATAGTGCAAATCGGCTTCTAGCTTCACCTGATCGGGTGTGTCCACCCATTCTAAAGCAGCGTAAAACTGATACCCGTTGCCACCTTGTTCCTTGATTTTACGCAGCGCATATTCAGCACAGCGAATCAAACTATCAATGTCACTACCATCGTGAGGGTAAAGAGCAATGCCGACGCTGGCACTAATAAAAACGGTTTGCTCGCCCAATATAAAAGGCTTGGCGATCGCCATCAAAACTCGTTCTGTCGCCTGAGCGATGGCAATTTGAGCATCGATATCACAGGGCAATCCCATTTCTTGTATCGATGGAATCAGGGCAAATTGGTCGCCATTCAAGCGTGCCACCACTCCCTTACTACCAACTAAATGCTGAAGTCGGTTTGCCACCTGTCGCAGCAGCAGATCACCCCCTGTATAACCAAGGCTGGTATTCAACCGCCGAAACTGATCAATCCCCAAATAGAGGATGGCAACAGGCGATCGCGTGTTTGTAGTTTCCGCCACGATCTGATTAAATTTTTCTCGTAGCAAAAGTCGATTAGGCAAATTAGTCAAGCTGTCATAGTAGGCTAACCGACTCAACTCTTCCGTAACCTCGTTGAGAGTGGCAGCATAGGATTCTGTGACCGTTTGCTGTTTGCTTAAGCGAGCGGCGATCGCCCCCAACAGTTCATTTGCTGTAAAGGGTTTGGTCAAATAGTCATCGGCACCCAATTCCATGCCCTGTCGCAAATCCGCTTTGGCGGCTCTAGCCGTCAAGAAAATAAATGGAATCAGTGCCGTTCGCGGATCCTGTCGTAAAACCGAAAGAACCTGATAGCCATTCACTTGCGGCATCATGACATCACACAGGATCAGATCTGGTAATTCTTGCTGGGCAAGTGCTATGCCCTCAGATCCACTTTTGCTGACTAAAACTGCAAAACCCTCTAACTGTAAGAGTTCTGCAATTAATCTGCGAACGTTCGGTTCATCCTCAATAATCAGAATTGTTGCCATACCCTCTACTCCCCTCAATACCCAATAGGGGGAGGCATACTTTAAATAGTGTTCCCACCCCTACCTCACTTGAGACACTGATACGACCTTGATGTAAGTCTACACATTGCTTTACGATGGATAGCCCTAAGCCTGTACCAGAAATAGAAGATACGTTTTTTGCTCGATGGAACGGTTCAAACAAACGACGCTGATCGGCAAGAGGAATCCCAATCCCTCGATCTTGAATTCTAAACACCACGTTTAACCCTTGATGGGTTGCTTCCAACGTAACGTCAAACTCAACCTCTGAGCCATCGGGTGAGTACTTGATGGCATTAGACAAGAGATTACTTAAAATATGTTGTAGCAAATTCTCATCTAGACAGAATTTTTGCTGTTTGGGCTGGTAGCTGAATATGATTGGACGCGCACTGTTTTCCTCGGGTTGTAAATAAGTCATCAAGTCGCGACAAAACGTTTCCAGATCCAACGGTGCTGGGTTAAATGTTAGCTTTCCTGCTTCTGCCTGACCCGCCAGTAAAACATTTTCCAGGAGTTGGGTCATCCGTTTTGTGGACATATGAATGCGTCGTAAATAAGTCTTTTTTTTGTCTGACTCATATTGGTCGCCATAGCGTTCTAATACTTCAGTAGACAGGACAATAATGCTTAGAGGTGTGCGGAACTCGTGGGATACCAGGGCGATGAAATTTGACTTGAGTTGATTGAGTTCCCGTTCTTTGATTAATGATTGAAGGATTTCGCTCTCTGCTTGCTTGCGTTGGATAAACAAGCCCAACTCAGTTGATGCCGAAATCAGTTGAATCAACCGTTCGTCTTCTTCGCGAGCTTCAAACATATAAAAGACTAAAACCGTCAATACTTCTTTGTGGGTCAAAATGGGGATGCCCAACGCCGCTTTTAAGCCGAATTCCTGTGCCATCTGGGCACGTAAATAGGTAGTTTCAGGCTGTGCCGAAACGTCTTGACACCACTCTGGTTTTTGCGATCGCCAGACTCGTCCGGGAATTCCTATACCGGGTGCAAAGGTAAAATTTTGGCTAAGCTGACGAAACGCCAACAGATTTTCATGCTTGCTATAGAAAGCAGGACTACTTTCTAGAAACGTTTGATCGGCATTGGGCACCCAGGCTTCACCAAAATCCCATCGGGTTGCTTCGCAGACTTTTTGTAAGGCAACATGCAGAGCCGAATGAAAATCTTCAGACTCAAAAATTGCCTGCGTCATGGTTTGCAGGAGCTTGGTATCCTCTTCTGCTTGCTTTCGTTCTGTGATATCGCGACAGATAGAGACGACAAACTCGACGTCGCCACTTAAATCTACTTCTGGAACCAGGCGAGCTTGAAAATATCTCAATTGACGGGTGAAAGGAACACTCAATTCCAAAATTTGCATTTGGTTTGAGGCAAAGGTTTGTTGTAATGCCATTTCCCATAACAGCAGTTGATCTTCTGGAATCCCCAATTCTCGGTCGGTCTTGCCGATCATCTCGTGCGCCGCAAAGCCCCATTCTCGTTCTGTTGCCGGATTGACATAAACGTACCGGAGTGCGCGATCATAACGGGCGATCGCGTCTGGAGATTGCTCAACCAATGCGCTAAAGCTGGGTGCTTGATTGGTTTGCGAATCTATCACTGTCGGAGTGTGCTGTACACACTGTCGCAACCAGACCTGCTCAACCAAAATGGCTAAATGATCGGCGATCGCTCGTCCAAAGGCAACTTCTTCCGCCGTCCATTGACGGTCTAGTACCCTTGAGTACAACCCCATTGCACCCAAATAGAGGTTTCCAGACAGCAATGGCACCATCATGACTGCCCCACGATGACTCTCTCGAAAACTTTCTGAACAGTCTGCTGGTAGAAGCTGATTGATCTGAGAATCAAGGACGATCTGCCCTGCCGCGAGATCACCCTTCCAGACCTCACAAAGGGTCCGGTGAGGTGTAATGCAACTTGCCGTACTGGCGTACTGCGCCCCAACGACCTGAGACATAGGAGTTTGCACTGTCAAACAACAATCGACCCGTAACGAAGACTGTACCTGGTTGATTGTATTATTTATCACTTCATTGACTACGTGGGTTTCACGCAGAGCTTGAATGATCTGGTTGGCGATCGCAACTTGTTGTGCCTGCATTAGACGTGATGATAGAGATAGAGAGAATACGCATAAAACCAAATCAACTCAGGAACACAACACTACTGACTATTCTTGACTGATCCCGCTCGTTATCGCAAGCAAGATCCATCGATGTATATATCCGATTAATGTAGTATAAATGTCGCAATTTAGCGTCTTGCCATAACTCTTTTGTAAAGACTAATCAGAATTGTGAATAGATATGGTTTAATTCAAGTTTCATTCTTAGAATAAGAGACTTAAGCTGGTTCCCTGATTGTGGTTCATTTTGATTTCGAAAGCGTTAAGTTACTTGAGAACATCGCTGTTTTACGTAGTGGGTGATGGATAGGGTAGCTTGACTTATGATGCATTTTGTCATCTCATCATTCCACTAGGGGCTAATTTTTCTATGTATATGAAAATGATTCGTCCCTCGGGCAAACTCTGGATGAATTTATCTCT
>NZ_JBSLYH010000064.1:0-35545 GCF_055793305.1 Calyptranema fuscum S582 | reverse complement strand
GGCTTGCCAGCGGGCTGTGTTATGGGCGATCGCAACGGCGTTGGCAATTTGGTCGGGGGTGAGTTGAAAGCGATCGCTCAAAGCATTTAATTCGGCGTCTTCTACGGTCATCTCATAGGCTGCTAGGTAACGCTGCCAGCAAGCCCGCCGTTGTGAAACCGTAGGATGTGCCAACGGAATCGTGATGACGCCAATGGCGTTGCCTGCAATGGGGGCATAGGGTTGGCTGCCCGAAAGAAACGTAATACCGCAATAGTCAGCGATCGCGTGCCAAACATGACTATAAGCAGTTGTAAGTTCTTGAGTTTGTAGGGGATCAAGTTCGTCGATATACAATAGAGCTGTTTGCAGTTGAGCTTCTCGAATAGTCCGTTTTAGAGTCGTTTCAAGGCTCAGTTTCGCGGCAATCAATCGTGCCAGATCAAGCACTAACAACGGGGCATGAATCATCGATGCCAGAAATTCAGCAATACGGCGTTTTCCCTGGCGATCGCTGCCTTGAAAGTAGATCCGCAATGGTTGATGGGTCTTCCAGGCATCCAGAACCAACGAAGATAGGGCTACTTGTTCCTCGGTTGGTAATGCCAGGTGGGGGGGCGTGATAGGAGATGGTATCAATGGTTGCTTCAACTGGCAAACAGATTGCAGCTGAGGGTCAAGTCCGGGTTGAGCCAGCAAGAAGCGAACAACCTGTTCATCTAAATGGACTTCATGTGCCAATAAAGTCGCTTTTGTGTGATGGGGAGCGGCAATCAGATGAATCAGTTCATGACGCAATAGGGGTGCGTCTGGGGCAAAATGATGTCGTTGTTGCAGCTTTTCAACGGCTGATTCACATAAGAGATGAAACACCAGATCCACACTGGGATGATGACCTCGGACATCATCTTGCAAGTAGGCATAGATCTGTTGATACCGACGATCTAATTCAGGTGCAAGGGCGATCGCCACGATTTCTAAATCAAATTCTGATAGTTCAAATGTTTTCTGTAACCAAGCCAATCGTGAACCTGGTTGCAGAATTGGGGATTCTCCAGGTTGCTGTCTGCTTTCATGCGCTGGATTGACTGGCAAATCTGGTAAGCGAGTGGTCAGCCCCGATGCGATTTCAGTTTCAAGGGCTGATTGATTACTGGTTGCCTTTGTCTCATCTGCCCTTTCTGCGGCAGCAACGGCAGCATTCAACCGTTGATCGAGCCGCTGTAGCAAGGCAAATAAGCTATTCAGGTCAGGGGTAGAAAGATTAAATTCCAAGGATGAATCACTCAGGGGCAATTACTCATGATCACAGAGTTCGGTTGCGGAGTGTGGGCAATGCCCACACTCCGCACTATAAATAGGGAAATTATTTGCCATCGGGGGGCATCAATTTTTCCCAGGCTGCTTTTGCTGCTTCATTCAACCGATTGCCCAAAGACTCTACTTCACTGGAAATGGTATTCCAATTTTTTTCGGCTTCTTTTTGAATCAATTCGATCGATTTTTCGATTTGCTTGGGGTCAATTAATTGATTTTTCTCGATCGCTTCTCTGGCCTGGCGTACGGCATTCAAATAGGTTTCACGGGTAACATCACCTGCCGATTGGATTTCGGATTGGGCGCGTTTGCGGATAGCATCGATCAGCGCTTTGGTTTCGCGTTTGATCTCGTCGCTTTCGTCCGGCATTTCCTGCTCGACTAACGCACTGGTTTCAGGGCTAATTTCTACGATGGCAGAGGTTTCTGAAGAATGGCTGTCGGTGCTCATCGATATCTCCTCCAAAATACAAGGGGTTTTCGTATCGCGATCGCTTGAAACACCTGTCATAACTGACAAGATAACTCTAGCGTTTCTTACTCAGTTCGGATCATCTGTCTCTTACCGCAATTTTCAATTGCATAAGCGACAGATTTTTTGTTGTGTGCCGCGCGAAGCGCGGCACACAACAAAAAATCTAAACCGATCCAGGCGCGAAGCGCTTTATTCTATGGCGATCGCCATACTGCTCAGGTGGCATTGCTTAATCTGGTCATGAAATTTGGAGTAAGTATTTATACATTTCTCTTCCAGCCGATTTAAAACGTTACAAACCGCAACACCTGGTTGAGAACTGTTATCAAAAAGACAAAATTAAACTCAAATTAATCGCTGTATAGTTATTAAAGGAATTAAGGTTGAACTTACATGCTAAAGACACACTCTCCTCTCAAAATTGGCACTCATCTAGCGCTTTACCCTATTGTTCAGGGGGCGATGGCAGTTCGAGTCTCAGGTGCCAATCTTGCAGCCGCAGTGGCGAATGCGGGTGGTGTGGGCATCATTTCTTCGTTAGGGTTGGGGTTGGCGTCTCCTCATTTCAACTCTCCAACTCAACGAGGCAGCAAACCGGAGTTTGAAGATGAGTTTGGCTACGAACCCGAAACGGTCAAATCTTCATCCCGCACTGCTCAAGCCACGTTGCCACGCGGCAAATTTTTTGTTGCCAACCAAATAGCCCTGGTTGAAGAGTTGCAGAAAGCGCGCCAGATCAGCCCTGAGGGCATCATTGGCGTTAATATTCTGGTGGCAACAAAAGACTACCCGGTGATGGCAGAAACGGCAGCCGCCAACGGAGCCAATCTAATTATTACAGCCGCCGGTATGCCGCTCGATTTGCCTAAATATACGGCAGCATATCCCGATGTGGCGCTGGTGCCGATGGTTTGTGGTTTAGATGCCGTCGAAACAATTTGCCAAACCTGGTGGCAACGATATCGTCGGTTTCCAGATGCGTTTGTGGTCGAAAATTCTAAAGTAGTCGGCGGGCATGTTGGCACAACCTGTGACACCTTTGATAGTTCAATTGAGCATCTGCTACCGCAAATTCGAGCCTATCTACAACACCAACTCAAACTCGATATCCCACTTATCGCTGCTGGTGGAATTTGGGATCGCGCAGACGTCAATCGCATGTTAGCTCTGGGTGCCAACGGAGTTCAGGTAGGCACTCGGTTTATTACCACTGTGGAATGTGACGCCGATCGCCGCTATAAAGAAGCTCATTTAGCCGCTCGTCCAGACGATATTGTGTTGGTACCCAGCCCCGTCGGCAAACCAGCGCGGGCGTTGAGAAATGCCTTTGTCACCCAGGCAGTAACCGCTCCCGCTGATCTAGAAAAGCGCTGTGTTGCCAACTGTTTGGAATCCTGCCTGTGTCGCGATAGTCGTAAAACCTATTGCATTATTCAGGCACTCGCCAGAGCAGCGGCTGGAGATGTAGAAAATGGCTTGCTGTTTTCGGGTGCTAATGTTGGACGGGCAGACAAAATTTTGTCGGTTGCTGAGGTGATGGCTGAGCTAATTTAGCATTACGGATTCTGAATCAGTGTATCTTGCCCTAACGTAGGGGTTAGGAGCTTTCTGAAAAAGATGTCACCCCCTGTAAGGGCGAAGCATTCGTTAGATCGTCTTTGGTGAATGGCGAAAATCATGGTTCGAATGCTTCGCCCTACATGATTTGATGGCTTAATTAAGCTTCATCAAATCAATGATGCCCCTACAATACAAGTAACCTCACGCTGCCAGGTTTTGCGATGGCTGCCATTGTTCTTGACCTCACCCCTTTTATTGATCTCAGTGAAGAACAGTTTTATCAACTGTGTCAAAATCATCGTGACCTCAAGTTTGAGCGCACGGCACAAGGGGTGTTAGTGATTGTGACACCTGTGGGGGGAGAAGGAGGTAGTCGAGAAGCGGATTTAATTGGTGATCTGGTGTATTGGAATCGACGCACCCAACTAGGAAAGGTGTTTAGTTCTTCTACTTGCTTTAAACTTCCCAATGGAGCCGACCGTTCTCCTGATGCGGCATGGGTGAGTCTAGAACGTTGGCAAAACCTGACACCGGAGCAGCAAAAGAAGTTTCCACCGATTTGTCCGGATTTTGTGATTGAGTTGCGTTCTGAAAGCGATGCCCTTGAACCATTGCAACAAAAGATGCAGGAATACCTCAGCAACGGCTTGCGTTTGGGGTGGTTGGTTAATCCTCAACACCGGCAAGTAGAGATTTATAGAGCCAATCAAGAGAAGCAGCTTCTAGAGAATCCCAAACAACTGGATGGAGGCGATGTTTTACCTGATTTTGTGTTTGATCTCTCTGTTTTGTGGGGATAAAGGTCGATCGCACCACAGCCCTAAACCTCTACTCGCCTAGTCTTCACAAGTTGGGGGGCGATCGCCAACCCACTAAACAGACGAGCCAAATCGGCGACCCATAGACTTAGATGACTCACTGCGATCGCCCCCTTTAACGCTGCGATGACAACCTGCCTACGACTAAACTCAACGACTCAACATCAACACACAACCGCAGGACAAGCGGAGACTGAACCGAAGCACATAAACTTAACTTGCTCAAACTCAAGGACGAAGGGGCGATCGCACCTCAACCAACAAGACCTTCTTCTTCAGCCCCAACCAACTTTACAACGCAACCTAAATCTCTAATCGCTACAAACCTTCTCGTAGCTGGCTAACGGTTCACTTAAGCGGCTACGAATAATTCTCACAACGGATCAAAATCTTTCGTCAGTCCGCTCCAAGCAAATGTTAGGTAGTTCACTCTTCATTTTCAGAAGTATTCAACAACTTTTTGATTTCCTCAATACTTAACGGAGGAGAACGGCGATGAATCATGGCATGGCAGTTTGGGCA
Source organism: Calyptranema fuscum S582 (assembly GCF_055793305.1). Taxonomy (NCBI): domain Bacteria; kingdom Bacillati; phylum Cyanobacteriota; class Cyanophyceae; order Oculatellales; family Oculatellaceae; genus Calyptranema; species Calyptranema fuscum. The sequence continues at coordinate 30,874 of NZ_JBSLYH010000064.1, read as the reverse complement.
GACAGGACGAAGATCTTTCACAGGATCAACCTCGTACTCCTTTGCAATCTCAGAAATAGGTCGTATATGATGAACATGAATAAACCCCTCACCTAATTGCCCAAAGACTTTGCCAAAGTTGAAGCCGCAAGCCGAACAATCTAAGCCGTAGTAATCGATACATTTTTGTCGAGCTTTAGGATCTCGTTCATAGGCGTTGACCGAAATCCGCTTCACCGATCCCTCAACAAATTTTTCCGCTGAATCTACTTCATCAGGGAAAAATTTGATAGTAGTCATAGATTCAGGAATCTGATGACTATTCTGCCAATTCCAAAAAAGTTCCACGTAATTCTCAAAATAATCATTCTCACCACAAAGTATATTTGCAGCTGCACGAAAAATTGGGAAAAGTGTGACAAAGTCATCAATTATGGGAAGAGCCGCGTCGAGATCTTCGATAGGAAGTGTAAGATACCTTCCTTCAAGAGAAGTTTGATGCCAATCTCGTTCAGGAACCAATTGCATCTTGTTAATCAACTCACCAAGATTTAATTCCTTAGTGTCATGCAACGGTTCAATTGCTTCAGAATAAACTTTGTAATCACCAGAAGTTAACAACTGGACAACACTTTCTGGATACTTTTTTAAGACTTTGACAATTGGATTGCCTTCTAGTCCTCTGAGTCCAAAAAGAGTTACATACAATTTGTCAAAAGTACATTCAAATCTTAGTTGAAAAAACCATGCTTGCCCTTTTATAGCTAATCCAGCAGTTGTCACTTCAAACGCTTTTGTATTCTTTGCTTTGGTACGGTGAGCAGGTGTGGTCGTTATTCGACAAGGTAAGAGAGCGTTTGAACCATAGATTTCGCGGATAAGATCGCAAGTGTGGTTGATAAGGGTCTTAAGCTTGGGGACAAGTAGTTCTTGAAGTTGATCAGCACGTTTACGAGTGTCCTCAATAGCGAAAAGACTTTGTTCAGCAGTCCCTATCTGGAATGCTTCGACAAGTGGTAAAAATTTTGTCTCTTCGATTGAGTTCACATTTCTACTCCTGGACAAAGGACTAGCGGTAAGTCAACGTTAAAAAGCCTTATGTTCTTATTGGATATCGCATCTACCTAACGACCCCGTTCACCCGCCACCAATAACCTCTGCATCTTAACAGACCAACTCTCGGTGGTCGGTGTGCAACGGGCTTGTTAGCCTGCTCCCATAAAACATGGACATGTTGCTGATTGATGAGATTGATAAAAGCAATATTGACCTACCAAATGACCTAACGACCAAAGTTGTATTGTTTGGAAGCCCCTTTTGATAAGGGTTTTCAGTTTTGCTGGCGACGTTAAGTTTTGTTTTGTTTTACTGGAGTTTCAATGGAAAGTCTTTATCTGCAAGGCTTTTCGAGCTTTTCTATGCCTCCTAAACGAAGAGACATATATATAGGAAGATCCCCTAGCTATGCCCCGTGTACATTAGCTCACAAGCACAGAGGTATGTAGGCATGTTGAACAAATTAGGCAGTAATGGTGATGATAAAGCATCTAACAGGCTGAACCCGAACCAGAAGAGAGCAATTGTTCTTCATCAAGGAGTGCTCATAACAATTACTCTCCTTTTTACAACTATCTCCGTCCTGGCAATTTACAAGTTCGACTGGGTGAAAATCATCATTAAGCACGGTGAGAGCGTGCTGCAAGTTGAGGGGGGTAGCTTAGATCAGAAAAACTGAAAACGAAAAAGTACCCTCATCAGGATTTTCAGGCTAACAATGTAATTAGATAGATTTTTGCCACCTAATACCCCTGTAAACCCAATTGGCATGATTTTGTTACTCCAATTGGGTAAATTTTCCAATTGGCATGATTTTTGCTATCTAATACCTCTGTAAACCCAAATGGCATGATTTTGTCACTCCAATTGGAAAATTGGGGGATTAGATTGACTCATTTCTCCGTATATTAGCCCTTGGCATTAAAATTATCCATATTCATTCAGCATTTCTTCTGGTTTTTTAGTGCAAATTTGCATACTAATGTACTAAAAACCCAATTAGATAGATTGTTATATGTCTGGTGCAGGTGAACCGCGTCCGAAAAAGTTGCTGGATCAGGTGCGAGATACAATTCGGCTCAAGCATTACTCCTATCGCACTGAAGTAAGTTATGTTGACTGGATTCGTCGATTTATTTTGTTTCACAACAAACGCCATCCTTGTGAAATGGGAGTGGCAGAGATTGAGGCATTTTTGACGCATTTGGCGGTTGAGGGAAAGGTGGCAGCTTCGACCCAAAATCAAGCTTTCAGTGCAGTGCTGTTTTTATATCGAGAGGTGTTGAGAATTGAGTTTGAGCAACCGATTCAGGCGCTCCGGGCAAAGGAGTCTCGATATGTGCCAACGGTGTTAACACTACAGGAGGTGCAAAGCATCATTGAGCGGTTAGAGGGGACTTATCAATTGGTGGTGCAGTTGCTTTATGGCAGTGGGTTACGATTGCGTGAGGTGTTACATTTACGGGTGAAAGATGTTGATTTTGGTCAGCGTCAATTGAGCATTCGAGATGCCAAAGGTCGGGAAAGTCGAGTGACAATGTTGCCCGATCGCCTGATTCAACCGCTTCAGATGCACTTGGAGATGATGAAGCATCAGCATCAGCATGATTTAGCTTGTGGTTATGGCTCGGTATTTTTGCCTTATGCCCTGGAACGAAAGTATCCAAACGCTGAACGAGAGTGGGGCTGGCAGTTTGTGTTTACATCCGATCGCCTGTCCCGAGATCCGCGCAGTGGTGTGACCCGTCGGCATCATTTGCATGAGAGTGGTTTACAACGAGCCATCAAGCAAGCCGTTCGACAAGCAAAAATCAACAAACGGGTGAGCTGTCATACTTTTCGCCATAGCTTTGCTACTCATTTATTGCAGAATGGCTATGATATTCGCACAGTGCAAGAGTTGTTGGGACACAAGGATGTCAAGACGACGATGATTTACACTCATGTATTGAATCGGGGTGGACGGGGGGTACGCAGTCCGTTGGATATATGAACAGGAGGGCGATCGCATGGTTGACCGAAGCGATTGAGCAATAGAGTTTGTTGTGGCGCAAGGGGAAGTAGAAGATGTCTAACATCACAACCAACCTCTTTTCAAACACCCTCTTAACCGGCGATCGCCTCTTCTTCCTCCTCTGCTTCTGCTTCTGTTTCAACCGGGAAGGGTTGTTGGTAGAGGATGTATTTCGATTTAATTGCAAAATCAGAATTGACCCAAACCAGTGCCACCTGGAAAACAGCGCCGTTCCGTAAGGTGACAATTGAGAAGTTTCGCAGACAGTCGTCTTCGGTGTGGACGATGCGAGGGACTCTAGCCGCATTGAGGTAAATGATTCCTTCTGGGCTGACACAGAGGCTTTTGCGTAAGCGGTTCTGGGTGTGGCGCAGGTGGTGGTGCATATGCCCAAAGGCAACCAGCGGAATGGTTTTACCGAGAGTTTGGGCTTGAGCGATCGCCATTTCGAGATCGGGATCACCATGATCGCCGCCCAGGGGTTGCCAGTCTCGCCCACAGGGATCTTCGGGCTGATCGCCTAATCCTGTGGGTCCGCAGTGCCCCATAAAAATGAGGGTGTCCTGGGTGGTAGTTTCGACCGCTGCCATAATTTTGGCGACCGATTCTTCAAAACTGGCGACCCCGTAGCGTTCTAGGTAAAACGATTCATTTTTCCAACTGGAACCGCCCCAGCTAAATGGTCGCCCGCCGACGACGGATAGCCCCAGGTTGGGTAGGTCTAACGTGCCATAGCCAATGTGAGCTGCACCTAACAGGTCAATTTGTTGCTGCACCCAGTCTTCTTTGCTGCGATCGTAGGGACACTTTTTTCGACCCCAATCGGTGGCGCTATACCAGGCATCGTGGTTGCCAAAAATCGCGGCTTTGGGTAAATCGAGCTGGGCGATCGCCCGTACTGTTTCCACAGACTCGTTGCCAAAATCGCCGACCAGCAGCACCAGATCGACCCCCAAGTGCTTGAGGGCAATTTCATCATCGCCATCCCAGGCATCATGGACATCTCCGACGACGGCAATCGTGACGGTCTGCTGCTGTTGACCACTAACCATGGTTGACTGTTGACTCCTGCATGATGGGCAAGTGAGTGGTTTTCCATGGCGACATAGCTGCTCTGAAAAACCCTTCACCGAGAACTAATGGGACTTGGGTAAATGTACGTACCTTTTCCAGGATAAGCGATCGCAAATCTTAAGGCAGAACTATACGGGTTTGGCACCAGACCCTCGTAATAAGTGTAGAGGAGTCGAAACCTACTCACAGCAATATCGCCAAAACTTTTTTGAACCATGCCGGTTGAGCGAAACTATCCCCAGATCCAACAGAACGGGCATCTCAATGGACATCATCCCACGGTCAGTCTGCCCGCTCCAATTCCTCAAATCTACCCACAGGATGATCTAGACCTCAGTCAGATTTTACAGGTGGTGCGTCGTCGGGGCGTGCTGATTGCAAGTGTGGCGATCGCGGTTACGTCTGTTATGTGGGGTTGGGCATTGACTCGGACTGCCATTTACCGTGGCGAGTTTCGAGTTTTGGTTGAGTCGGCGGATGATGCCAATCCTTCTCAACAACTCTTGCAAGGTACCGAAATCAAACCCAGTTCTACGTTTGACTACGAAACCAAGATCGAAGTGTTGCGCAGTCCGGCGTTGTTAGAACCGATTGTCGAAGACTTGCAAAAGACCTATCCAGACATTAACTATGGTGCCCTTTCTGGGCACTTACAAATTAGCAGACTGCGAGATACTAAAGTTTTGTCGGTCAGCTATCTAGACCCCGATCCCGAAAAAATTAAGACCGTTTTAGAGCGGGTATCTGAACATTATCTGAGTTATAGCTATCAACAGCGGCAGACCAGTCTTCAGCAAGGCATTCAATTTGTTAATGATCAATTGCCCGAACTCCAAAATCGGGTGGATAGTTTGCAACAAAAGTTAGAACGGTTTCGCCAGCAATATAGTCTGGTTGATCCGGAGTCGCGGGGCGAAAATTTATCGGATTTCATCAGTGGAATTGAGCGGCAACGGCAGGAAACTCAGACGCAACTGACAGAAACGCGATCGCTCTACGATACGTTGCAACACCAACTGGGTTATGGTCCGGAATCTGCGTTAGCCGCCTCGACTCTGAGTGAATCTTCGAGTTATCAAACGATTTTGCGCCAAATTCAGGAGGTTGAAGCCCAGATTGCCGCTGAATCGGCTCGGTTTCTGCCCAATAGCCCCAATATTCAAGTCTTAGAAGATAAACGCAATAGTTTATTACCGTTGCTGGATGAAGAAGCCACTCGCCTATTGGGCGATCGCGCCACGTCTGGGGTAAATGATAGCCTGACGCCCATTTCGTTAGAACTCAATCGCCAATTGGTCAGCACTGCCAACCAGGTCAAAGTGCTAGAAGCTCGAAGCATTGCCCTGGCAGATGTTGAAGAACGGCTCAAACAAGAATTTTCTTTGGTGCCAGCGTTGGCACGGGAATATACCGAACTGCAACGAGAGCTGAATATTGCGACGAACAGCCTCAACCGTTTTCTAGAAACGCGAGAAACGCTGCAAATTGAAGCGGCACAAAAGTCGATTCCCTGGGAAATGATCTCGCAAGCCTCGGTTATGGGGCAGCCGATTTCACCCAATGTTCCTAAAAACTTGATGATGGGGGCGATCGCTGGCTTAGTCCTGGGATCTGCGGCGGCTCTGCTGGCAGAAAAACTCGATACGGCGTTCCATTCGCCGGACGAACTCAAAGCCATTACTCGCTTGCCTTTGCTGGGGGTGATTCCTTTTGTCAAAGATCTCCAGGCTACGCCTGCCCTGAGGCTAGCGTCAGCCACGGCTGACCCACTGACCCAGCCAGAGCTAGGAAGTTCGCCGACCTCGACCGCTAACCGTTCGGGCTATCACGGGTCGCCCTTTTTCGAAGCATTTCGGTCGCTGTATACGAATGTGCGCTTTCTCAGTTCAGATACACCCATTCGATCTCTGGTTATCAGTTCAGCGGCTCCGGCAGAGGGCAAATCGACCAATGCCATTTACCTGGCGCGAGCGGCAGCAGCGATGGGACAGCGTGTTTTGCTGGTAGATGCAGACCTGCGACGACCCCAGGTTCATTCGCGGATGAAGCTACCCAATTTACGGGGTCTGAGCAACCTGATTACGAGCCAATTGACGTTAAAGCAAGCGATCCAGCATCCCTACAGCGATGATCCTCAAAATCCTGAAGGCGATCGCAACCTGTTTGTATTAACAGCGGGTCCCATTCCACCAGACCCGGTCAAATTGCTGTCGTCTCGCAAGATGCAAAACCTGATGGCGCAGGCACAGTCGTTGTTTGACCTGGTCATTTATGACACCCCACCGTTGATTGGCTTTGCCGATAGCAATTTGTTGGCGACCCATTCCGATGGCATGGTGGTAGTAGTGGGCTTGGGTAAAACGTCTCGCTCGACCCTGCTTCAGGCATTGGAATCGCTAAAAATTTCACCGATTTCTGTGTTAGGGATTGTTACCAACGGCATTAAGTCTCACACCACCCATAGCTATGGGTACTACCAATATCAGCACTATTACACGTCAGCCGGAACGCCACCCCATAAAGCCAATCCGTTGACCCATCTGTGGTCAGGTTCGGGGGCAACGAATGGAACCCATGCAGCTGCGGCTTCATCATCCGAGTTAGTCACGACCTCAGCGTCGGTTCCTGCCAGTTCGCCGCGACTGCATTTGTGGTTGGTCGGCGGCATTAGCGTGACGGTGTTGCTGATGTTAACGGGCTGGGCTGCTTACCTGCGCATGACTCGGGTGCCTCAACCTGCACCGGCTCAGCAATCTCAGGTTCCCGACTCGGCAGGACGTTTGACCCGCGATCAGACCCAAGTGACAAGCCAATCGCCGTTGCTGAGTACGTTCCGCGATCCGTTTGCCGAAGCCGTTCGGGTTGCCGAATCTGCAACGCAGGCAGGAATCACAGCGCAGACCCCAGGCGATTGGCTAAATCTATCGGTGGAATGGCAACGGGCATCGGAGCTGATGTCGTTTGTTGAACGAACGGATGAACGATTTGCGATCGCCCAAGATCGGGTGTTGGTCTATCATCTCAACAGCGAACAAGCCCGCCGTAAAGCGGAAGAAACCAGCTTTGTGCAATAGTGAGGCGAAGCACTCTATTTCTATCAATTAACCCTCTTGATAGAGTGCGTCAGGATGGGTTTGAGATACAAGGTGAAGGGTGAGCTGTACTCCTTGTAAAACCAATGATGACTAATACGTTTGAATCATTTGCGACCCAGGCGGCGATCGCATCGCTCAACGTCTACCGCACCCATATTTCACCGCGAAAAGGATTTTCCTGCCCCCATGGGTTGCTGCATGGAGATGAATCTTGCTCAGACTATGTCAAACGCATTTTGACAGAGCAAAATTTATCGGCTGCCATTCAGTTGGCTCCTGGACGATTCAAAGCCTGCAAAACTGCTGCACAGACATTGGCTGGAAGAAACGCTCAAGGTGGATGTATCGTAATTCCCTGTTGTTTTCCAATCTAATCAAGACGGTATAGCGCCTCACGCTCAGCTAGAAACAGATTATGGTCTGAACGTCATGCAGAGCATGACGTTCAGACCATAATCTATACTCCATCTGATTGAAAATCGCTCTATAGCGTGTCGTGCCTGGATAGATACGGGTGTAGTGAGAGAGCCGCGCGGAGCGCGGCTCTCTCACTACAGTGCAAACAGCCTCTAAGGATCCTCATAAAAATAACTCGGATAACTTTTTGGGAGAGTGCGGCTCCGCCGCACTCTCCCAAAAAGTTATGGGTTTTAATGTTGTAAGGATCCTAAGACTGAATAATTTGATAGAAGTAATAGGTTGCCATCGGAATCACCGTTGCCGCCAGCAATAACCCAATGACCCAGGCTGTAGCATTACTCCCTTTGGTTTCTTCGGGGGTGGCAAAGGTTCCTTCTGTTTGAATCGCGACCTCAATCACCGGAGGACCCGGATCCGGTTGACCCGATAAGACCGCAACCAGGCGATCGCCTGCATCGGCAAAGCCTTGATTATATTTATTGCCCTGACGAATTGGTGCCATCAGCGTTTCTTGCGCCACACTCTCAGCAATCTCATCCGTTAAGACAGACTTCAGCGCTGCCCCTGTTTCGACGCCCGTGCTATTGGTGACGCTATCTAACACGATCAATGCTTGATTGGCTTGGGCTTCGGGTGAAGGAAACCATCTTTCAAACAACTGACTGGCGAAACTTTCAGCCGTTTCACCATAGTCCAGGCGATGGATGGTGACCAATCGCACCTCGTTGCCTGTCTTTTTTGCCAGACTGTTGAACGATTGACTGAGATTGCTCTCGGTCAACCGACTTAAAATATCTGCTTCGTCAATGATCCAGGTCGAATCATCGATCGCAGACGGCATTTCATAAATGCTGGTCGCGGCGGCGGGTGCCGTTCCCAATTGCAAAAACAACAACAGGGCAGCACATCCAATGACCCACTGTTTCAGGCAATCTTGCCAATTTATATAACGGTTGAGAAGCTGAGCCATGCTATATATCCCGATTACTTATGACGCTAGCTTACTACAGGTCTAAGTAGGATAAACTTCGATGTATTTAAATTCGCTTGTACAAATTAACTCTGCGGATAGATCTTGAGAGTTCCAGGTAGCTCAAAATCAGCAGACTGAATGGTCGAATGGTGCTGAAGAAGCGTATGAACGCGTTGCTGAAGCATTGCTGTATCCAGTGGTATCAATTGGCTTCGGGTCTTTTCTTGCGACAGCGTAGTACCACTTTGAGAATCTTGGGCAAACGTAACACTGAGATTCGACCATTCCGGCTGAGACAACTGACAATACTCAACGATTAAATTGAGAATTTGGGCAGGAGCAGCTACCAAATCTTCATAGCGAACTGCAAGAAACGGCAGGTTTTGTTGATGCAGATGCAGGTATTGATCCATAACAGATACCCACATGGTTGTGAATAAATCGGTGCCCATGGGATCGGTAAAATCGATCCACGGTTCATAGGCTTTGAGCAGCGGAATTAGGTAATTGTAGTGCTCTATATTTTGTTGAATTAGGGGCAAGCGGTGGCGCAATTCGCTATAGGCTCGAATGGAAGAGGTCACGACCGCCTCCGCGTTGCGGTACAAAAAAATCGATTTGGATTGTGGTAAAAGAGACTGAATCAAATCGGCGAGTTCAATCCCAAAACTACGAAATTTGATCACAACTGAGCTGGGATTAAGTTGAGGTGTGGGTTTGCAGAATAGGGTCAGGCAAACCTTAAGTAATTGGGTGATGTTTGGGTCTAGACGGCGATCGCAATTGCGGATGGCTACCAGTTGGGAAAAAACATCCGGTTCCGATAGGCTAAGTACGCCATCGAGCGAATGAAACGCCCGACTTAACAAGGTTGAACCGCACCGACCTACTGAATAGATCAACACCAAGTTTGGCAGAGGGTTAGGCTGTGCCGCCACGAGCCGAAATAAGTCTGCAAATGGCACAATAATCAACCCTTGAGCAAACTCATATTGGGCTTGATAGACAAAAGGGGCGGCTGATAAATCCAGGTCGGGCGGTGTCTCGACAAAAATTGCCTGCTGGTGTTCTACGTCCAAACAATAGAGACTGATCGTAGGCGTCTGCCAAATCGTCTCTGGCGCGATCGCTTCACCCTCCGCCACTTCAAAATCCTGGGGACTGACAATCGAATTGGCAGTCTTCCGATTTTTCTCGCGGATAGAGAACCGTTTCATCATGAACCCTCATAAAAATAACTTGAATAACTTTTGGGAGAGTGCGGTGGAGCCGCACTCTCCCAAAAAAATGTGGCTTTTAGTGTTGTCTGGATCTTGATAGCGCTGTGTGGCTTGATTTGGTACGGTGTTGTGGGGCGCTCCGCGCCCCACAACACCGTTTCTGTGCTTACCGAATTTGTACACCGCCATACGGCTGGATCAAACTGGGTCAGGATCAGGTATGGATATCAAAATTGCCGTCGAGAGAAAATAAAGACGGCGATCGCCAGTAACAAAATTGTGTAGACCAGCCCATACAAAGCACTGCTAAATAACTCAGGCAACGGGGGTAAGACCTGTAACCCATAAACGGCATCATTCTTCAGATTTAACCGCGACAGATCAGGCAAAACCACATACAAAACCTGGATCATTTTTTGAGTTTGGGGATTGTGCGCCAGCGACCCCAACTTCAACAGGTCTTGGCTTAAATGCCCCATCAGGTAGACCGAAAAGGTCAGCATTGTTGCCAGCAGCGAGCTGGTAAAGACGCCAAACAACAGGGCAACGGCTGTAATCAAGCACAGTTCAAAAAATTGATAGAGCGTGGCGATCGCAATGCTGCCCACCGGGAAAGGAATCTCCCAGAGCCGCAAAATTGCCATATAGATCACCATCATCACTGTCAGCAGCACTGCCAGCACTGCCGATAGCCCCAAATGCTTGCCCACAATAAATTCGGTATGGCTGATCGGTTTTGCAATCAAAACAAATACGGTGCGTTTTTCAATTTCTTTGTTGATCAGCCCGGTGCCGACAAAGACGGCAATCACCAGACCCAATAGCCCCATCAAGGCTAAACCCAGGTCGGGTAAAATCTGGCTTTCCGTCCCCGCTGCTACTTCGGGCACCAAAATATTAGCTAGCACAAACACCAGCGAAAATAAGCCGATGAGATAGAGAACGCGATCGCGAATTACCTCTCGGAAGACATTCGCAGCAATCACCCAAACTCGACCTAGATTCACAATTGATTTTCTCCTCTCGCGTCTCCTACCCAAATACGGTCTCTGGTTGGCTGACATTCAACCCGGCTAGAGGCACCCATATCGGTTACCCCCTCTCCTTCTACTTGGGCAATGGGGGCTTGACTAACCCGACAAAATTTTTCAGCATAAAACCCTTGCGGTCTGGAGCTGGGCCCTCGCCAAAACGATCGCAAACGCAGCGTATAGGCAGGTTCTCCGGGCAAAACTTGACCTTGCAACGTCCAAAAGGGGTCTTCACGGCTGGATGTTCTATCTAACCCTTTCATCGCCTGAGTTCTCAGGTCAGGAATGTGTTGATCCAGGTTGGCTAACCATTGTTCAACTTCTGCCCAAGACAGCTGAGAAAGCTGTTGTCGCAAAACGGGTTCTGTCGCATTGAGCAAGGCAACGCCTCTGGAACTCGTCGGCGTTGCCGTGTCAAACTTCACCACAAACCCACTGCGACTAAAGTCGTCAACCCGCAAACTGGGATATTCTATCAACCAATCTTGCACCAGAAAATAAAACTGGAACCAGCAAACAAAAATTAACGCGACCAGGATGCGCAACACCATCTGCTGTCGTTCGCTGGCATATTTCTTGGCGTCTGCCACCAAGGGATTAATCACCGCAAAGCCGTGCTTGAGAAAGTCAGGCACCAGAGCGATCGCCACCGACACTAGTGGCCAAATACTGAGGTAAAAGCGAGTTCCTCCCGGCAACCCCTGTAACACAAAGCCACAGACCAATGCGCCCGTAATCCAGGGCCCCGGATAAATCTCAATCCCAAAAATTTCGCGTTTATCTTTTTCTAGCGCCCAGCCCAACCCCAGCGTCAAAAAAATCCAGCCAACCCTAGCCAACAACGCCTGTGTTAGGTCATTGACCACGGCAAAGGATACCAACCAGGAAAACAAACTGAGGAAGATCAACGTCTGCCACGAGAAGGTTTTTAACCCTTGGACTTGTTTTCGAGTATTTTCTAGGAGTTGATTGAGTTCTTTCACTGGAGGGAGTTACCTAGACTGCCCTGTGCGAGCAGACGCAAGAAAAGGACGATAGAGATGGCACTGTAGCTCAAAGCATTGGCGACCAAAACGGCATTGGTTTGCCGGGGTACACCCTGGGCTGTCTTGAGCGTACGACGATACATGGCAGTTTTGAGCGTTTTTAGATTTTTTTCTTCCTTGGAGTCTTTTTCTTGTTGATCCCCCAGAAAAAATTGTAGTTGCTGTAAGCTCACCCATTTCACCATCAGGCTAACAAAGAAGGTGATTAGCGCTGCCAGAATAAACCAGGGCAAAATTTCCCTTGACCACTGATCGAAAAAAATAAAACTCAGGAGTGCCAGCTTGAGATTGGCTGGCAAAATCGATTGGATATTGAGAAATAAAAACCACCCGACCACCGTGGCTAAGAAGTTGATCGAGGCAGCATATTGGACACTTTTGCGCGGAGGAAGGTTTAGATTTTGACGAAAAACGGTCGCTTCGATGGCGATCGCAATCATTAAAAATAAGCTTTGAAACAAAATCATCCGAATCGGCAGCACCGTTGGCAGCATGGAAGACTCCTCCTAAAGATTTATGGGTTTGCCAGAGGCATGCCAACACCTACGCAACCCCACTCAATCAGCGATACCTACTGCAATTATGCAGATTACTTCCTCCTGTTGAGGATTTTAATTGGTTTAGCCGCATGGATTGAGTAAACCTGAAGATTTTTTGTCTTGCAAACCGCCGCACACAAAATTTTATTGCGTCCAACTCAATCAACCGCCATAATGAGGGCACAGCCGGAAACGGACTCGTCACAGCACTATATGTAGAGTGAACCGACCACTAATCTGCCTCACTCATACTACATACATTGCTCTGATCGAGAAAATATGTAAGGTTTGATACCGTCTCAACAGCATGATCAAAACTCGTATTGGTATTCGCACTGCCCAGAGCCGCAATGAGCGCATTGTGGGACAAATTCATGTCTACGATGGTGCTGGGAAAGGCAAGTCGCAGGCGGCATTGGGGGTGGTGTTGCGATCGATTGGTCTGGGTATTAATACCTCTTGCCAGACGCGGGTCTTGTTGTTGCGGTTTCTCAAGGGACCCGAACGAACCTATGACGAAGATGCTGCGATCGAAGCGTTGCAACAAGGCTTTCCCCATCTGATTGATCAGGTGCGCACCGGACGAGCTGAATTTTTTGGCGTAGAAGAAGTGATCCGTTACGATCGCCAGGAAGCTGAACGCGGTTGGGATGTTGCTAAGGGGGCGATCGCCTCCGGACTCTATTCAGTGGTCGTGTTAGACGAACTCAATCCGGTTTTAGATCTGGGGTTATTGCCTGTTGATGAAGTCGTCAAAACCCTGAAAAACAAACCCGAAGATCTAGAAATTATTGCGACGGGTCGGGGCGCACCTCAGGCATTGCTCGATATTGCCAATCTCCATTCCGAAATGAAGCCGCACCAGCATCTGACCGCGGCTGCTCATGGTATTGAAGGCATCGAGATTTATACTGGAGCCGGAAAGGGCAAATCGACCAGTGCGCTGGGCAAAGCGTTACAGGCGATCGGGCGCGGCATCAGTCAAGACAAATCCCATCGGGTCTTGATTTTGCAATGGCTCAAAGGTGGGGTGGGCTATACCGAAGATGCGGCGATCGCAGCTTTGCGACAAAGCTACCCCAATCTGGTCGATCATCAACGCTGCGGACGAGATGCGATCGTCTGGCGGGGTCAACAGCAAGCCTTGGATTATGTGGAAGCCGAACGGGGCTGGGAAATTGCTAAAGCGGCGATCGCCTCTGGGCTTTATAAAACGCTGATTTTGGACGAACTTAACCCCACCGTAGATCTAGAACTATTGCCAGAACAACCGATCGTGCAAGCCCTGCTACGCAAACCCCGCGATACCGAAGTGATCATTACCGGACGCTGTAAAAATCCGCCTGCCTATTTCGACATTGCCAGCGTTCATTCCGAAGTCTTCTGCCACAAACACTACGCCGAAAAAGGCGTCGATCTCAAACGCGGCGTTGACTTCTAAGGGATCGAGAGAGCCGCGCAAAGCGCGGCTCTCTCAACCACCGGAATCTATCCAGGTACAAAGCGCTATGGGGTTGCCGGGTGGATGCTGTAGTCTGAATCACATCAAAAATTCGTTAGGCTAGAAACGCTGATTACGAATCATCTTGGGCTGGGGAAATCATGCTGGTACAAAAACTAGATCAATTAAACGCATTGTTTGCTGAAATGGATCGGGCAATCATTGCGTATTCCGGTGGCATTGACAGTACGCTGGTTGCCAAGATTGCCTACGATGTCCTGGGCGATCGCGCATTAGCAATGACTGCGGAATCTCCCTCATTGCTCCCGGATGATCTGGAAGATGCGCGGATTCAAGCCAGTGAAATCGGCATTGCCCATGAAATTGTCCAGACGCATGAAATGGACAATCCTAATTACACGTCTAATCCGGTCAACCGTTGCTATTTTTGCAAAAGTGAGCTGCACGATACACTCAAGCCGATTGCGTTGGAACGGGGCTATCCCTATGTGGTGGATGGGGTTAATGCCGATGATTTAAGTGATTATCGTCCCGGCATCCAGGCGGCAAAAGAACGGGGGGCGCGATCGCCCCTGGCTGAGGTCGGTGTGACTAAGTTAGAGGTGCGAGAACTGTCGAAGCATCTGGGGTTGCCCTGGTGGGATAAACCTGCCCAACCGTGCCTCAGTTCTCGGTTTCCCTATGGTGAAGAAATTACGATCGCCAAGTTACAGCGGGTGGGTAAAGCCGAACGCCATCTGCGGCAGATGGGTTTCAACCAGTTACGGGTGCGATCGGACGGTGACACGGCACGCATTGAGCTACCGACCGAGCAGATCCAAGACTTTGTCCTGACCACCGATTTGCCGACTCTGGTCGCTGCGTTTCAGTCCTATGGGTTTTTGTATGTCACCCTTGACCTGGAAGGCTATCGCAGTGGCAAACTCAACCAGGTCTTGCAACTGACCGCTACAGCACCATAATCAACATTCGGGACTTGGCAACGGCTCGCGGAGCGCGCTTTTGCTAAAAATTAACACCCGAACTAAAACCCCACTCTGGGCAAGGGATAATGGGGAAAGCTTAGTCTAGGCTCGAATGCTATGAAACCCGCTGCTTCTGCACCAAACCTACCGGAGTCACGCATCTCGTCCCGATGGTTTTGGGTGGGGCTGGGGCTGTTGTTTATCCTGTCGGCAGCCTTACGATTTTGGGGCTTAAGTCGCTTTAATACCCTTGTGTTTGATGAGGTATATTACGCCAAGTATGGCAACGATTACCTGCATCACACGCCTTTTTTTGATGTCCATCCGCCTCTGGGTAAGTATTTGATTGCGTTGGGCATTGGTTTAAGTCGGCTCAGTCCCTGGGAATACACCATTCAGACCCAGGCAGAGAGCTTGCAGCTTCCCACCGTTGCCTATCGGTGGCTAAATGCGCTGATGGGTTCATTTATTCCCCCGATCGTGGCTGGATTGGCGTATCAACTCAGCGATCGCCGTAGTTATGCGTTGCTGGCGGGATTCTTTGTTGCCCTGGATGGGTTGATTTTGGTGGAATCTCGCTATGCGTTAATCAATATTTATCTGGTGATTTTTGGCTTGTTGGGTCAGTTTTTTGTATTGAGAGCGATTAGGGGTAAGCGATTGGGGGATCGGAAACAGATCCGCCCGCAGGCGAAGCCCGTCAGGGGGACATCTTCTGCGTCTGCCAAACGGCAGAAGGGCAAGGGTTTAGGTCGGTTGAAGGTGCCGCTTGTTCAGGGAAATTTGCTGCTGGCAGGGATCTGCTTTGGAGCCTCGCTGTCGGTAAAGTGGAATGGATTATTTTTCCTGACGGGACTCTATTTTTTGTGGGGGTTGGGTTGGGCAATCCGTGGGTGGCAGTTACGTCAGGGCGAACAGACTGAGGGAACTGCCCCCAATGCCAGGTTGGCAGGAACCGACGATCGGCGATCGCGACCCAACTGGTTTACCCAATGGACTCAAGTCCATCCGTTGACCTGGTTGTTGTATTTGGGTGGGGTGCCCGTACTGGTCTATTGCCTGTTGTGGAGCCCCCATTTGTGGCTCAATCCCGATATGGGATTTTGGCAATTGCATCAGCAAATTTTGGGGTATCACCAAAATCTAGGCAGTGGCGATAGTGAACATCCCTATTGCTCGACCTGGCAAAGTTGGTTGGGTATGGTGCGGCCTATTGGGTATTACTATCAAACGGTGATGCCACCCCCGACGGCTGTTGTCAATAGTGTTCAACAGCCGGTGGTCTATGATGTGCATGGCATGGGCAATCCCATCCTGTGGTGGTTTTCTACGATCGCCATTTTTTTAGTAGCAGGTTTACTGGTAGGGGCGATCGCCCGTCACATCATCCAGGCAATCTCAGCCAAACGACCGATTTTATCTCCCAGCTTGACTGGTAATCTCCATCTCTGGATCTGGCTCTATCTGGTTGTCAACTATGCTGCCAATTTTTTGCCCTGGACGAGGGTGAGCCGTTGCCTGTTTATTTATCACTACATGGGGGCGTCGGTGTTTGCCATGATGGCGATCGCTCTGTTGGTTGACTACAACCTGCGCACCCCCCAGTTAGAATGGCGACCGCTGGGGATCGCCATCATTCTGGCTGTTGTTTTGTCGTTTTGCTTTTGGTTGCCCTTATATCTGGGGTTACCCCTATCCCCGGAAGGTTTCCAGGCCCGAATGTGGCTGCGTTCCTGGATTTAGTGTCCGGGTTTCGGTGGCATAGTAAACCAATTGCACCAACCGTTGACGCAATGTTTCTAACCCCAAGCGATTGCTGGCTGAAATAAACACAGCATTGGGAAATTCATCCGTAGCAAGGCTGAGGGTGGCACTATCCACCTGATCAATTTTGTTAAATGCCAGCAGGGCAGGCCCCGGTGTCACCGGCATTTCTGACAAAATTCCCATCACCGCACGAATTTGGCTCTGCCATGCCGGGTGAGACAGATCCACCACATGCAACAAGGCATCCGCCTCTGTGACTTCTTCTAAGGTGGCGCGGAAGGCATCTGCCAGCGAGGGGGGCAGTTCGTGAATAAACCCAACCGTGTCGGTTAGCACAATCGGCACGGATTCATGGGTCAGGGCATCCGTGATCACCAATCGTCGAGTCGTAGGATCGAGGGTGGCAAACAGTTGGTCTGCGGTATACACCTCGGCATGGGTCAAAATGTTGAGCAGGGTAGACTTTCCGGCATTGGTATAGCCAACGATCGCCACAGAAGGAACTTCTTCGTGCTGTCGTCGTTGCCGCATCCGGGCGCGATGTGCCTGGAGCTGATTGACCTCTCGTTGCAAGTGAGAAATCCGCCGCTGAATTGCCCGCCGCTCAGTTTCTAGCTTGGTTTCACCTGGGCCCCGAGTGCCAATACCACCGCCCAATCGCGACATACTGTGCCCTCGTCCGCTCAGCCGAGGCAACATATATTCTAACTGTGCCAGTTCGACCTGAAGCTTACCGGCACCAGATTTGGCGCGTTGCGCAAAAATATCGAGAATGACCTCGGTGCGATCGACCACCCTGACGCCAATCTGCGCTTCCAAGTTGCGCACCTGCGAAGGCGATAGGTCACGGTCAAAAACGACCAGATTGGCACCCAACGTCTGCGCAGTCAGAGCAATTTCCTGGACTTTCCCTTCGCCCACGACCGTTTGCGGATGGGGACGAGGACGCTTTTGCTGCAACACCTGCAACACCTCGCCACCGGCTGTATCCACCAGGCGAGCTAATTCGGTCAGCCCATCTTGAAACTGTTGGGGTTCGGCACGATCGGTTTTTACACCGACCAGTAGGGCGCGATCGCGATCGGGGCTGACCTGACGAGCCACGTACTCCCGGCGAAATTCTTCCTCTAGACTCTCGGTTAACTCCAAAAAGTCTTGCTGGCTGAGATCGTCCAAGCTGAGGGCGGGTGAAACCGTCCAATTGACTTCTGGGTGAGGCACCAAATGGGCTAAATAGACCGACTGCACATAGCCTGCCGCCCCGCCACCCCGACGCTGGAATCCCTCACCGGATAATCCTAAAACCACCAATGCATCTAACCGTTGCAATGCCATTGCCGTCAGGGTTGCATCGCTGGGCGGTTCTGCTTTTAGCTCCGTAGCAATGCAACGAATGCCGCAAAGTCGTTCGGCACCGTAGCGCGGTAACTCTAACAACGGAATTTGAGTCTGCCGAACACCGCCAACCCCCACCCGGATGACCTGCCCCCGGCGGTTGATGTACACACAAACGGACTGCCCAATTTCTGTACTAATTGCCGCAATCCGCTGAGCAAATTCGGGCGTTGTGAAGCGATCGCCCGGTAAGCGTTGGTTATAAAGGCGCTGCAATTGTTTGATTTGATTTGTCTTAAGACCCTGAAGATGTCCGTAGATAGTTTCGATAGGCGTTTGACCCAGCCAGGCTGGCTCCCAATGACAACTTCCTTTATTTTATCGGTAAGCTGATCAACCGGGATCAGGGGTATAAGTCCGTGTGAGATTGCCCAAAACTGGTGCAATCAGTGCAGTTACAGCATTCTGCCCTGCAACATAGCTTTTGTCTTAAGGTTTAATTTAGATTTGCATGATAGGTCATGATGTTGGGGGCGTGGGCTTTGCCCACACCCCCAACATCATGACCTACAATGCTTTGCGTCCTGTGGTTTGCGCCCTGTGGTCTTAATATGCGCCTGTTTTGTGAAGCACCACCCGTACGGTTTGGAGCAAGATTTTTAGATCTAGCCACAGTGACCAGTTTTCGATGTAAGTCAAATCTAGCCGCAGCACATCTTCAAAATTAACAATGTCTGAGCGTCCTGAAACTTGCCACAGTCCCGTAATTCCCGGTAATACTTCCTGGCGAATAAAGTGGTGTTGGCTAAACTGCTTGACGTCTCGCAAGGGTAGCGGGCGGGGTCCCACCAGGCTCATTTCGCCAAACAGGACATTGAAAATTTGCGGTAATTCATCCAGGCTATAGCGGCGCAAAATTTTGCCGACACGGGTCACACGAGGGTCATCTTTAATCTTGAACAAAATCCCATCATCTGTTTCATTCAGGGTTTCCATTTGCTTCTGTAATTTGTCCGCATTGGTTACCATGGTGCGAAACTTCCATACCTTGAAGGGCTTGCTGTGTAAGCCGATTCGTGTTTGTTTGTAGAAAATGGGACCCGGTGAATCAAGTTTAATCAACAGGGCGATCGCCAAATAGATGGGGGATGCGGCAATCAACAGCAACAGCGCCGAGCAGAAATCAAACGTCCGTTTGATCCAAAAATCAAGCCCCGTAATCACAGTCGATGGAAATGTTGGCGCAGGACAGCCGCCAATCATCCAAAAGTTAGATCCTTTAAACAAGGGTTCTATGCCAATTGGCAGAATGTGTAACGTGATACCTGCGGTCTGGAAGTGCCAGCACAAAAACAATCGATTTTTGATGGCGTCCCAGGCCACGAATGCTTCTGTGACTCCTAATCTGCGTAATTTGGCAAAGGTTGCATCTCGTTTTGCCCAATCCAACGACCGAGCATCCATCATGCCAATAATGTCGTAGCGACGTTCATGGTTAATCATGTCGATGGCTTGGCTGCGATCGTCGAGATCAGAAATCAAAAAAACGGGATAGCAGGCAACACCTCGACTGCGAATATAGTCTGTTGCCAGGTCGGCAAACCCCCGACCGACAAAGGTAAAGAGAATGCTGAACAACCAAAATAAGGGAAAGTTGGAACGGGATGCAGCCTCTTCGAAATTAATAAAATTGAACGGCAGAGGATTGAGGAGAAATACAAGTTGAGCCAGACTCAGGGCTTTAATCAAGCCTAAAAAGTCGCGCCGCTTGTCTCCAGGTTTGTACAACCCTCTTGCGGCAATGATGCCAATCTCAATGCCAACCAGTGTTAGCTGTGCTTCCCAATTTAAACTGGGGTGATGTGCATA
This sequence comes from Calyptranema fuscum S582, assembly GCF_055793305.1. Lineage (NCBI taxonomy): Bacteria > Bacillati > Cyanobacteriota > Cyanophyceae > Oculatellales > Oculatellaceae > Calyptranema > Calyptranema fuscum. The sequence goes on along the minus strand of NZ_JBSLYH010000064.1, from coordinate 11,029 downwards.
GACCGCTGTCACCTGCCATGCCAAATAGAGAAGGGACGCATCTAATAGAATGAGAGTGAGGACGCGGAGCCAACCTCCAGCAATACCACGACGTAGTCTAGCAAAGCTTGGAGACCGTAAATCTGACTCCGTTCGACCAGGTGAAGTAACGTAAGGGGACATCTTGAAGCTCCATGTTGTGGGCATAACACATGCGGCAGATAGACACCTTAGGAATCAGTGAATCATGATCTTAGTAATGCTTTTTGTAGCTAGGGTTGATCAATAAGTAGAGAATCATCATTAACCGTGAAATCTTAGAACTCTATGGTTTCCGCCGCTTGGGCGGCACAGGATTTTAGATTTGGGTTTTAATGACACCGAATTATTGACCGGGGATGTGAAGGTTGACGTTCTCCGTAGAGAGTTCAATCTTGCACCTCAAAATTAAGCCCCTGATTGATTAACGCTGTCCGTTTTGTGTTTCTACAAAAGTCACTACCCGACACCCAATGACTAAGTCAAATATCTACTGGTTGTGTGTGAATGCATCCTAAGACTGAAGCTTGAACTCTTAAACCAATCGATCAAGCTCTATGTACTCTGAAATTGCAATCCTTTTAACGTGATGGACTAAGTGATCTGATTGCTTAAGAGTCTAAGAGTGGACAGATGCGTTGATGCCTGATGATTTCGGTTCAAAAGTGATTGAATCACACTGATAGACGCACCCAATCTTAGTTTGTTTCATTCAATCTTCATTTGCTCTGATAAAAATTCTGAAACATTCTTCAGAATCATCCATCTCATATCCAGATTCAAAATGTATCGCGTAAGTTCCTGAACAAAAACTCAATTTTCAGATTAACAATAGAGTGTAGATATTTCTGTTTCTTTCTATACCTAAAGGCATAGGCGATCGCAACTCTTTATGAGGTTTAATAGGATGGCTCTACCGGATCAAGTAACTTAAACCGTGGGTGGTATCGATTTTTGTCTGTTCAGCCACCACTCGCAGAGCAAAGCTTTCAAACTACCTAGCAATCGCACAGGGCGTAGTAAATAATACAAAAAATAGAGCGATCGCGGTAATAGTAAAAATGCCTTGTCTTTGCTAGTAGGTTTCAGCAATCGACGTACAGGTGTTAGTCCGTGAAATAAAAAGCATCTTAAGCAGTATTGAACCTGCTCGTCCAATGTTTCGATAGAACGATATTGAAAACGAAATTTTTCAAACGTTAGAGTTTTAGTCAGGGCATAGTTGCCAGATACTAGTCGGTGATAGGCATGCTGGGCTAAGGCTTGAACCTCACGGTCTGCCTTAATTCTTGTTACTATATCTGTTTTTAAAGAGACTCCTAAAACGGTTTGAGTTAAACATAGCCCTAATAAAAGCATTCGTTCGAGACCGACCTGGCGAGCAGTTTGAAGTAGCATTTCCCAGTCAATTTCGGGATGAGTGCGAATTAACTCGGCAATGTCACAGATCCATGCCAATCGTTCCCATAAACTTTTAGCACCATGCACACATAAGTATAGAAGTAAATCTTCGGGACATAAGCTAAGTAATTGATTCCGACTGGATACTGGCACCAGGCGCTGATAGAGCGTCTCAAACTCAAATGGATATGATAAAAATACACCTCCAGTTAATTCTTGGTGCAGATCAACTGAAAATTGTTCATTTTGATGGAGCAACGAACACTCACAATGGGCTTGCAAGTAAGTCGCTTCTTCTTCCACCGTCAGAAAGTGGGAAGGGTTAGGTTGTTGATAGTCACCCGAAGCAATTAATACATTTCTTGCCTTAAGAAAATCTTGTTTTGAAACCAAAATATCTAAATCATCAAATTGTCGTAAGGCAATATCTCCATACACGGATAAGGTTAACGCTACACCTTTAAAGGCGATCGCATTGATTCCTTGTTGTTGTAATAAATCAATGAGGCGAACTGCCTCCCTCGTAAGACTGAGATTGCGCAGAAGATTATCTTGAAAAAATTCGTGCAGCTCAGCGAAAAAATCAGCTGGAATGGCATCTGATTGAATGGTACATAGACTTTTATATACCAAAGGCAACACACGATGCCCAATGGCTAGTTTTAACACATAGTCCCAATCAATATCTGCTTGCAGTAAACCCTGAATTCGGTGAGCAATTTCAGGCTCAATCTGCGTACGGGCACAGCAAAAAATCAACTCGATCTCTGTAGGAATTCCAGATGGGCTGGAAATGGTTAAGGGGTCAAGGGCAATGGAAGGTGATATCGTTTTCATGCGAACTATAGCGCTTCGCGCCTGGGTAAATTACGGTTTTTGTGAGAGAGCCGCGCAGAGCGCGGCTCTCTCACAAAAACTTGTACGTCGCGCAATTGAGATTGCTATATGTACTACTTCAATTTAGATAGAGGTAAGATATCGTCAGATGATGAAGTATCTGGATTACTCTGCATCTGCGATCGCCAGGATTGGGCATAAAGTCCATTTAGCTCCAACAACTCGTCGTGGCTTCCGGTTTCAACAATCTGTCCGGCACGCATCACATGAATCACATCTGCCCGCATTGCCAGGGTAAACCGATGGGTAATAACGATGGCAGTACGACCATTTGCCATAGTCCGAAATCGTTCTAGCCAGTCAAACTCTGCCCACGGATCCATGGCACTCGTCGGTTCATCCAAAATGATGATCTGAGCTTGTCGATAAAAAGCCCGTGCCAGCGCTAGCCGCTGCCATTCGCCACCGCTTAAATCGGTGCCCCCCGGAAACCATTTCCCTAAAAGAGAATCATATCCGTGCTGCAATCGCGTAATTTTTTCATGAATACCGGCACCTCTAGCCGCTGCCTCAATTTCTCCAGGGCTGGGAACAGCGGATAAATCACCTAAAGTAATATTTTGAGCTGCTGTCACATGGTAAGGAAAAGGAAACTGAAACAAGACGGTGATGGCTCGTCGGAGTTGGGCGATCGCAAAGTCACGTAGATTAGTGCCATCGATGGCAACGTACCCGGTGTCGGGATCATAAAATCGGCACAGGAGTTTAATTAACGTGCTTTTCCCGGCACCATTATCACCGACAATGGCAACGATTTTTCCGGCTGGGATCGTTAAGCTAAAGTTTTCTAGAACTGCGTCTGGGCTACCGGGATAGCGAAACGTAATGTTTTGAAATTGAATGGATTGACGAATAGGCGTTGGTACAGGCAACGGTTGATCTGGATCGATAATTTCAGGTTGCAGATGGAGAAATTCAAACAGATTGCCGATAAACAAACTATTTTTATGAATCTGCCCGACATTGCTTAAGAGCGACTTGATGATGCTTTGTCCCCGATTAAACGCCTGGTAAAACAAGGCTAAATCCCCCAATGTGAGGATGCCGAGCAAGACTTGTCGCCCAATCCAGGCGATCGCCAACCCTGTCACCACCAGAGCAACCAGCCCTGCCCCTAAACGGCTTAAACTTTGGTCACGAATCAGCTTCATTTGCTCTGCCCGCAACCGTCGCCGCAAGGTTTGATAGGCAGATTGAAAGTAATCTCCAAAGTTAAACAAGCGCAACTCAGCTGCTGTCCAACTATCCGTCAACATCAATTCATAATATTGCAAGCGTCGTCGATCGACCGTTGTCCGGTGTGACCATCGGTATTGGTCTAAATTCACCCGCAGGGCAACATAGAATGCGGGTAAGGCACTGGCAAATAAAACCACGGGCAACCATAACCCATAGGGAATTAAAATGGCTGCCATGGCAAACAAAGTGATGCTGTTTTGCAATAGGCTACCAGCGTTTTCTAGAAGGGCAAGAGAACGATTGCTGGCACCATTGCGGGCGCGATCGAGATAGTCGTTATAGTCTGATGATTCATAGCAGCCATAATCAATGGCGATCGATTGCCGATGAATTAATGCGCTGATGTAATCTTGCACGAGTTCAGATTGCGCAGTTCGTACCCATTCTCCTATCCCTTGTAGCAGTTCGGTAGAAAGCACGACAGCCATCATCAATATGCCGGGAAGCAGAATCGTTTGAATGTTGTCCCAGCTAATTCCGGCTCCTACGATCGCCACCAGTCGGTCTACCAACGTGCGGGTCAGGTAAACAGTAGCAGCCGGAAGCACCCCTTGAAGTATCAATAATCCGATCCATGCCGATGTCCAGTGGCGTGACGCTGCCCAAATCAACTGAAACGTTTGCGGAAAATAAGAAAGTTGGGCTAAAGTTCGATGAAGTTTAGCCGCAAACGTTCGATTTTGTTTCTGAGCATTGATTGCAGACATAAGATACTTACATGGATTTTGAATCAGTTAGACCGCGATACCCACGGCATGACCATAGGTTTCGGTCGAATACAGTGCTAATTGAAATCCGCTTGCCTGTAACTCACTTTCTATTTCTGTTTGAGTAAAGTGATGAACGTAATTGGGGGCAAGATTGTCTCCCAGTTCTAACGGGTCTTGTCTCAAGATCCAGCGAATCAGATTGCCAACGACATAAACCAGCTTGAAATATGTGCTGGACTGAGGACGAAGAAAAAAGGAAATCAGAATGGGTGATCCGGTTTGCAGGGCTGATCGGAGCTTTGTAAGCAACGCAATTCTTTTGTCTCGACCCTGAATCAGCATATAGGCTCCCCAACCCACAATGATGCCGTCATAGGTTTTTGCTAATACGGGAGAATCATCACGGGGTGAGAGTTTGACTAAGGCATTGAAGCCCTCTTTAGCAATTAATTCATTGGCAAATTCAACTAAATGAGGGTTGCATTCAAAGCCATCGACTTCATATCCCAATTGACTCAGCGCTAAAACTTCTCTACCACCCCCAACGCTGAGTAACAATAGGTGTTTACAGGATTGAAAGTAGTGATCAATAATCTTTTGTTCCCATGCCCATAACCCTTTTCGGTTATAGGTTTCATCTCGATAACGATGGTCATCGTAGGTTTGACTGTTGTCGTAGTACACCTGATCGATGAGATGGAGGGCGGCTCGACCCAAAATACCGAGCCAAAATCCATTGAATACAGCACTCAAGAAAATAAAGATCCGTTCTAAAAATCGCTGAAAGGACTCTAGTTGGCGATGGGAAAAAAGATAAATTTTTAATTCTAAAGCATGCTTTTGAGTATTCATCAGGTTATGTAGCAGTAACGTCAGCCAGATTGGAGGCGTTGTCGGGGTTGGGGATGAATTTGGACGTGAAACTAAAGATTTCACGTCCAAATTCATCCCGCTATTAAACACTGCTGATTGCTATGGGGTAGGTTTTGGTGTAGGAAGTGTGTTTCGATTGACTCTGCGAGTTCGGGTAGTTGAGCTAGACAGCGAGGACGAATCAGCCGATAAACATTCACCGTTTTGGCTAAAACCGTGCAGTGATCAAAAAAGGCAGCAGAGCTACTGATAGATTGCAACGCACGAATACCATAGGCATGCTTGATTAATTCGATAAAGGCTGCTTGAGATTGAATCGGTTCGATCTGCACATCTACGCCATCTTCTAAAACATAAATTGCTTTTAAGGGCAGAGCAGTCTGGGCAATTTGATTGGCAACTCGATGCCCTAATTTAGGCAATCGCGGATGAAGCGTTAATAATGAATTGGGATTATATCCCAACGTGCTAGCAACGGCGGGATCTAGTTTGAGCTGAGGGAAGGCAGAAAAAACTTGTACGTCAGCCGTATTGGATTGAACTGGCAATACATCATCGGTGACGAGAGTATGTCCACGGGCATTGAGGGATGCCGCTGTTGAAGATTTTCCAGCACCTGATTCTCCTAAAAATGCTGCCACTTGATGGTGGAGTTGTATCGCACTGGCGTGAAGGGGTAACAAACCCCGTTGATAACTGATAAACGCCATGATAGAGCCTGTGAGATGAAGGCTGAGTAGTCGGTCTTCTACACCGGGTAATGGGGCGATCGCCACTTCTTGACCCTGCCGTACACTAAACACACCTGCATGTTTAACGGAGTAAATGATTTCTGTTTCAGAGTGCTGACACAACCAGGGAGCATCAGATTGCTGCAACGCCTTGAGTTCGTGCTTGAGGCGATCGCTTCGGTCTAAGTAAATTCGTACATCACAGGCTGAATCCATTGGGACAAATTCAGCTAATGCTAGTTCTGAATGAATCCCTAAACCGTAAGCAAAATAAGAAAACATTCCTTGACTCCACACGCTTGGGATAGAGAAAGAAGCAGAAGAGGGGATCTCCTGCTTCCGGGTAGAAGGTTAACTGGATTGATCGATCATCCTTAACCAGTGTTTCAAACATTAAACTTTGACCCACGGTGGGTTAGAGGCATTGCCTCAAAAGGAGGTGATCCTCAAAATTTAGTGTTTGATACCTAGCAACGCATTGTTAGCTGATTCAAACAAAACCGATGTGTGCTTGAATGCTGCCAGCATGCAGGACGGTCTTAGCCGATGGAAGAAATCGTCACGGCAAAGTCGTCACCAAAGCCACGACGCTTGGACTTGGTACGCTGCTCGGTGATTTTTTCAACAGCACCGTGGACGGTTAGTTCGGGGGTGATCCATGTCTTTTTCATGACAGATTCTCCTTGTTAAAAGGTGAGTTGTTTTGGGTCAAATATAGCGATCGCCATTGAGTGGAGAACAAGACGTATGAAAGCTTTGCCCCAGGTCGGGATTTTGCTCCTACACCCCGTCTTCACTGATTTGGATACCGCTATACACTTTCGATTGGGGTATGGAACCAAGGGAAAGGAAGCGTTCAAACTTGAAATCTTCCAAACATTCCTCAGACCCATACAGCTTTCGATAAGTGCTTCAATAACAGTTCTGTATATGGAGCTTGCGAGTTAGCTGTTAGCTATTAGCTATTAGCTGTTAGCTGTTAGCTGTTAGCTGTTAGCTGTTAGCTATTGGCTATTAGCTAACAGCTAGCTATCCTAAAGATCTGACTGTTGTAGCCACAGGGCTAAATTAGCTGCCAGAAATACAACAAATGCATCATGTCTATACTTCATTGGTTGAGCTTGATAGCGCTCATAGGCTGCTCTTACATTGTCAACGTCTACGTAAGCGGCAACCCGGTCTAAGTCATGTAAAACAACTTGATTCAGCGTTGCTCGCTCATATTCCAAAAGCTTCAGACTAAAATTTGAACCCAGATGCGCTTTTCCCATACGCCACTGAACAGCCGGAGGTAGAATACCCTGCATGGCATTGCGCATGACGGCACGCGTCCATCCCTGATCCAACTTTCGTTCCGGGGGAACGGATAGGCAAAACTCAATCAAGCGGCGATCGCAAAATGGATGACGAAGTTCTAATGAGTGTGCTGCCGCTAATTCATCCAATGTTTGCAAAACATATTGCATTAACCCACATGTCACATTCCGCCAGTGTTCTTCCTTTGAGTTTTTGGCGGGCGGCGGATCGAGCGATCGCATGTAATCTGAGACTCCGAGCCGATTGGCAAATGCAGGATTAATTAATTCGGCTTCAGAGGAGATGGATTCTGATGGGCTTTGTTTTAAGGACTGCCAGAGCCGTTGAATGGTTCCGGGAATTAGTGGTTGCAATCCATAAATTTGAATCAACTTTTTCGTAGAAACTGTAGAGTCATAAAATACTTGAGAAAGACCCTTGGCTTCTCGAATGAGCTTGATCCAGCGACCCTGACGAGCGAGAGCAGACAAGGCTTCATGACCGTGGGATACCGTTGAATCTCCATCATGCCCGGTAAATAAAACCCGAATATTTTGACGGTGTGCTTGCTTAAACAGTTCCCAATCCATAAACAAGTTGGCAGCCGGAAATGCACCATCAATATGCCAAACTACTTGATCAAAATCTAAGAGTGGGCTTAGTCGATCGGCATGAATGTAGTGAGGAGAAAATCCACCCGTTTCTAAAACAGCATCAATGTAGCGACGTTCGTCAATTCTAGGATCAATGTCTGATACGGTGGGAAAAATATAAGAAAACGTCGCCAATGGTTGATCTGTTGCGTTGAGATTACGAGCAACACAAGCAACTGATGACGAATCTAGCCCCCCACTTAACATCGTGCCGACAGGAAAGGCACTTCGCATTCGACACTCGACAGCCTTGACGAATAAGTCTCGAAACGCTTCCCCGTATTCATCACTAGAAGAAAGTTTGACATAGTGTGAATAATCAACCGACCAATATGATTGCAATTGCACTCTGGTTGGACTGATGGTTAAGGTATGTGCCGCAGGAAGACGCAAAATAGCTTGATAAAATGTACTTTTGCCATCTTCAAACCCCAGCAGATGAGCAGCCACCCTTAATTCATTCAGTTTTTTAGGCACCTCGGGCAAGCAAATAATGGCTTTCACCTCCGATGCAATCACACATATATCATCGGTGTGATAGTAATACAGCGGCTTCACCCCCATCGGATCTCTAGCACAGAAGAGGGTTTGATGCTGCGCATCCCAAATGGCAAAGGCAAAATCTCCCAATAAATGCTCAGGGCAGCGATCGCCCCATTTTTCATAAGCCGCCAGGATCAAATCACTATCTGTAATTTTCTCAATCGCCTGATGGTTGAGTTGCAAGAGTGCAATCAGTTCTTCACGATTGTCAATGCGAGCATCTGCCGTTATGACCCGACCTGATTGAGGATGAACCAGGGGTAGTTTTTCTAACAATGATTCTGGCGTCGTCCACAGCATGCGATGACCTAAGCCAACCGCACCCTCCACCCAGCACGATGCGCCATCGGTACCCCGATGTGCCAGGACATCGACCATGCGTTTGATATCCTCTGGATCAACGGGTTGTTGATTGAGGTGATAAATACCAGCAATGCCACTCATAACCACACTCCTTCGGCGTTGGGTAGTGGAATGAACCGAGACAGATCGTCAAGGTTACCAATCACAACTATTCCTTGATATTCGATCCAGGCATGAGCTTGAAGCCTACCTTGTTCGCCCTTGGCAACACCAATACGTAAATCAGATGCATATCCATACTGATTGAGTAAAACTTTAGTAGCCAGAGCACGGGCTAAACATTTTGTGTCTCCAGGCAGATAACGACTGCTGACATTGACTGCCCAAATAATTTTATGCAGGGTGATCGTATGGGATATTGCAGTCAAGCGATCGCACGGTTTGATCTGGGAGAGATAGTCTAATAACTGTTTGAACGGCAGTATCCACAACCCCAAACGAATCAATCCCAACATCATGAACGTGGTCAGGAGAAGCAAGCGATCGCTCCTACTCATCTGTAAGAGTTTATGCAGTCGCTCCATGCTTCACCTCAACCAAGTTTTGATCAATCAACTGCTGCAATAACGTATAAAGTTCGTGTCGGCAAACGTCTGGATCAACGTCATACTCGTCTAGCAGGGCAGCTTGAATGTCATCTACCGATCTGGGTTGCTGAATCAAATTCCAAATCTGTGCGCCAACTGGATTCAGACCGAAATACATGCCCGATTGCATATTCAAAATCACCGTTTCTCCGTTCAAATCAGAAGAAATCTGATCGGGCAGGGCAACGACCACGGCGGAACCTGAAATCGTGTTAGTCCAATTCATAATTACTGGATTCCTGTCAGAGTTGAGAGCCAAAGCTGTTTATACGTACTTGTACGCAAAAAGTTTTCCGGAAGTCAGCTTTTGCTTTACACGCTCTTTATGGTTAACCCCATCTTTATGTAGTTCCAATGTTTTTTGAGCAAACGACAACTCTGTCGTCATTTGCTCAAAAAACGTGACAGGTTATTAATCTGAATCACGTTTTGGAAGAGTGCAGCTCCGCTGCACTCTTCCAAAACGTCACAGGTTCTATCTCATTTGCTACCCTCAGTCCAATTGCGAGGTTTAGGAGAGGGTTGACTCAGTAATTTTTCTCGTAAACGGATAAGGATAGCGGGTACTATTAGAGAAGAAGCTTTATAAAACTTGAAATTATTCTAAGCTTAGTGATATCGCCATACATTGGGGTCGTCATAGGGATGCAGAGGTCAAACTCTGCGAGAGGCATAGCCTCCTAACTCCGTCACTTCCGATCCCGATTTATGACACGTAGTCCTTAGAGTCCTCCAGTCTGAGACGTTATGGCTATTTTTCGTCAATATATTGCGCCGTTAATTGTAGTAATAATTTTCTTGGTTTCGTTGTTGGTGGTGAGCGCTCGTATTTTTCTGCCTCAAGATATGGCTGCGCCCGCCCCCATCGAAGAAGTTAGCCAGCGACCGATCAAAGCGATCGCCAACGATCTACCGACCTTACCACCTGCCCTAAAAACCTTGATACAGGGTTTGCCAGAAGACTTAGGCTCAATTCCTCAAATCTAGATTGCCGTGGTCAAATGGCTTAGCCCCAATTATTCGTTGCGCACTGGCTCAACGTTAGATCGAGCGTTGCTGGTGAAGTTTATGCAGCGCACATATCTGGAGTTGTATCCCGATCAACCCATGGTTCATCTGGCGCATACAGTTGAGCAATACTTCTCAGTTGAAACGCCCCTGTGGTGGGTTTATCCAACTCCAGCAGCGGCTGATCCAACAACCGTTCCCCAGGCAAGCCCACAGAATCCGGCGATCGCCTGTCTCTGGTTAGGAAATGCGATCGATCAGATCCAGGGCGATCGCCATGCTCATATTTTTTTGCTCTATGTCGCCCCCGACCATCGTCGTCAGGGCATTGGTACAGCTCTGATGAGTCACGCCGAAACCTGGGCAACCCAAAGAGGCGATCGTCAGATTGGGCTACAAGTTTTTTCCAAGAACCAACCTGCCCTCCAGCTTTATCAACAATTGGGATATACGACTCAATCGCTGTGGATGGTGAAGCCAATCGGCAAAGGCAATGAAGAGGCACAGGAATAAGGGGGTATGTCTTAGCCGCAAGATAAATTTGCCCCTGAAACCTTTGGTTTCAGGGGCAAATTTATCCCTAACATCAGCCATGTTGAATCAGGGGATGGAAAGATAAAGAAGAAAAGGGTAATGTGAGAGGGGCATTTGGAGGAGTTGGATGAGACGCTAGTGTCTATAACGGCTAACAGCTATTAGCTAACAGCTAT